>NZ_JBANEW010000083.1:0-73495 GCF_049890855.1 Lacrimispora sp. 38-1
CATCATCCTCGCCAAACTCCACAGTTACGATAATATGTGTGGACAGGGATCATACACATATTTTCATATAAATAATAAAAACTAAAAAAAAGACTCCCAGAACATTCTGCAAAAATTCTGGGAGTCAATACTTCTTCAATATATTCTATGCGTTTGCTTTGATAACATTTGCTTAAGATGTTAATCCTTATCGGCATAATCAGAAATTCAAACTATTATTTTCAAGTAATATCAATTCCTTAGAAATTAATTTATTGTAGCTACCTTTATTTTACCATATAGAGGCTATAACGTATATTATCATTTGTTATTTTACTCGACAAATTTCGACACAAATCTCACAATGTGTTGATGCTGTAATAAAGATTCCTGAAAGGTACACTTAGTCCTTGGCGTAGACAATCGATTACTAATACTTATTATAAAAAGGATACCTCGCTGAACTCATATATTACAGACTATTTCTCAAGAAAGGCACTTACAGTTTCCTTCAGCTCATCACTGAACTCTTCGAGATCTTCGTAGCTAATTGCACCCTCGTTTATAAGTGAAATAATATTATAAATAAGGTTCGACCGGCTCATTTCTAATTGAACACCAGTTTTCTTCCTATCTTCCTCTATTCTCTTATCCAGTCTCCAAAACTTATCTGATGGATTAGCGTCTTCACTTAATAATTCTATATATTCCTTATTGAGCCTGTTCATATAGCTTTCCTGCCAATCAGCAATTTTATTTTTAAAAAGCGCCCAGTCTTTCTTTGTAAATCTCTGCTCTTGCAAAACCTCAAACCTCCCAATAGATTCTTTCATATCCGAATTATAAAATGCCTTTTCACAAGACAGTTCATCAGTTGTTCTGGATTTCCGAACAATGGATTTTATACTCCATCAGATTTGTTTTTTGTTTGTTCTTCTAATTCCAGCAAAAACTTATCATAATCAGACATAAACATTCTATCCTGTACAATACGATACTTCTCGAATTCTGTTTCTGCATGGAGCTTTGCTTGCTCCGCGCTAATCTTACCAGCATCTGTCAGTATTTCGTTGCCATTAAACTCTAAGAAACCGTCCAAACGCTTTGCCCAATCATCCATACTCATAGGGATCTGTCGTTCTGCCTGCAGTTCCGCATAATCCAGATACAAGGATACCACTCTCTCCATGTAGGACATTTCCTTGTCATTCAGATAATTCTTCGCAATCGAAACATCCGCTTTCACAATCTTTCCATCCGGAGCGGCTTCCCAAGTGGTCAATCCCATATGCTCTTTCTCTGCATCAGCACGTTTCACAATTAGTTCCGCTGCTGTATGTCTGTGAACAGCCCAGTGCATCTTATTTTGCACGGTCTGAAAAAAACGTCTGGTAGTCTTTGCATCTTTATCATAATCAAAAGCTGTAGCATACAGGTCAGTGATTTTCTGATAAAATTTCCGCTGGGAAAGGCGAATTTCACGGATGTTCTGCAACTGACGTTCAAAATATTTATCCGTGAACATATGACCTTTTTTAAGCCGTTCCTTGTCCATTGACCAGCCTTGGATGGTGTAATCCTTGACGATTTGTCCTGACCACTTGCGGAATCGAACAGCACGGTCATTATTGACTTTAAAGCCAACGGCAATAATCATCTGGAGGATTCTGCAAATGCAGTTGTTAATCATACGATTCATATCTGTTATTTCAACTATCTCAGCCAGTACATAGGGTGGCGCTTTGGCGGATCTACTGTTTAATATTGTATTTCCCAGCAAACAATTTTTTCTTCAGGGATTCCTATTTCAATTAACATATTTTGATAATTAATATAGTCCTCTTGATGATATGCATTTATGTACCAACTAGCATTTGGTGATAATTTATAAATTTCTTCCAAATATGGTTTATCAACCCTTCCATAGCTAAACCCATATGTATAAACAGCTTCAATATCTTGAAATCTGTTGAATTTATCTTTATTGTCTTTAAGTATTTTTTCAACATCTTTTCTTAAAATACTATTTATCATTACTTGTGGAAAAAAAAGAGAATCATCATCACCTATTGCCCCAATATAGGGTAATGCTTCAGAAAGACAACTAACCCTCTTCAATGATTTTTCTTTTTGGATATTACCTCCGAAATAGATTTTCTCTCTATTTCGGCTGGACTGTCCATGAATATGACAAATGCAATCTGGTAAAATGTCATATACTTTTTCAAGTGTATCTGTATAATTAAAAGACAAAAAGTAATTGTCAGAATCGTTAAATAACGAAAGAAAATATTTATCACTTTTACAATCAATTTTAATCTGGTTTACCCATTCAACAAATTGCAATTGAATTTCTCCAATAACATTATTGATTTTCTCTTCTAAAAATTGCGCTGTAATTTCTTTACCATTTCCATTTATCCATGGTTCTTCAACAACATCTCCATTTTCATCATATCTCTCATCTTGCCTAATATTTATTTCTTCTGCTAAATCATTCGTACTGATTTTTGAACAGTACTCTTCTAATTTACTCCATTTTTTTGTTTCACTAGTACCAGCATCATCATACTTATCAATAATTTTGAGCAAGATTTTGAGAGCTTCACTATTGTTCATCTCATTGGAATTTACAATAAGTTTTTTATATAATCACGAAAATGGTAATATTCAGTTTTTAGTTTATGATGTATGTCGAATCCATTACCAATAATGAATAATATTTTCATCTTCATTTACTCATTGTTATATTCCGCTGTGAAATTTTCATATGCTTTTATTCTCCAAATATATTCCACGATCAAGCTTTTATTTTCGACATAATTCGACACAAATCTCACAATGTGTTGATGCGGTGATAATAATTCCTGAAAGACACACTTTGTCCTTGGCGTAGACAATCGTTTAACTAATACTTATTAAAATAACGATACCTTACTGAACTCTTATACTCCAAACTTTCTCTCAACAAAGGTACTTACAGTTTCTTTCAGCTCATCACTGAACTCTTCGAGATCTACAATGCTAATTGCACCTTCGTTTATAAGTGAAATAATATTATAAATAAAATTCGACCGGTTCATTTCTAATTGAACACCAGTTTTCTTCCTGTCTTCCTTTATTCTCTTATCCAGTCTCCAAAACTTATCTGATGGATTATCGTTCTCACTTAATAATTCTATATATTCCTTATTAAGCTTGTCCATATAGCTTTCCTGCCAATCAGCAATTTTATTTTTAAAAAGTGCCCAGTCTTTCTTTGTAAATCTCTGCTCTTGCAAAACCTCAAACCTCCCAATAGATTCTTTCATATCCGAATTATAAAATGCCTTTTCACAAGACAGTTCACAATTTTTTCCAATCTGTCGGAAATTCCGACAGGTTGATTCGTGGTAACTTGACAGTTCACAGCAGTTATTTGGGATTTCCTAACAACTAATACTCCGCATATTGTCAACTACAGTTATTTCTAAATGTGTAACAACTGGATTTTATATTCCATCAGATTTGTTTTATGTTTGTTTTTCTAATTCCAATCCTTAACCAGCTGGTACAGCAGGAGGGGCTATTTTAAAAAAAGCACGGCATTTAAAATTAAGAAAAACTCTTTTTCACTGTTATATTTCAAACAGAAAAGATCTGGTCTCCTTAATAAGAGCAGGTCTTTTCTAAATTTTTTTGTAATTCAATAAACAAAGTAACAAGACTAAAGTTAAAATTATTCCAGATACAGACCAGACCTAACAGTATGCCAGCAGCAATTATGGTGATCTTAGTACCAATCCTGTCTGCAATCTGTCCGACACTGAAAATAAATAAACCGCTGAGTAACGTAGCAATTGAATATAGGCTGGAAACTATTGTACGGTCCCATTTTAAATCTTTTACATAGATATCAATAAATCCTGAGATGAAAAATGTCTGACCCGGAGCTAAAAAAAGTAAGACAACGCAGCCACAAAGACAATCAGCCAGCCATAATTAAATTTATTATTACTGTATAGATTTTTTGGAGATAATTTCAATCTTCTTTCCTTTCCGACTGCAGTTTTTAAAGTGAACAAATTATATTTCCATAATAATCGGCAGAATGACAGGGGTGCGTTTTATTTCTTTCCAAAGGAACTCTCCTATATCATCTTTTAATATAGATTTAATTTTAGCCCAGTCTCTGGTATTCTTACATTTTTCAAGGCTTGTACCAGCAACACGTCTGATCTTACCTATTAATTCATCGGATTCTCTGACATATACAAAGCCCCGGGAAACAACTTCAGGACCTGAAATCACTTGATTACTTCCCTTTTGCATTCCTATAATAACGATCAATAAACCATTTGCGGATAAATTTTGTCTGTCCTTAATAACAATATTACCAACGTCACCGACTCCCAGTCCATCAACAAACACTTCCCCTGCTGTTACCTGACCAATAATGCCGCCCTCTTTCTCTGAAAGCTCTAAAACATTTCCTGACTGCAGAATAAATATATTATCATCTGGTATCCCCATGGATTGTGCCAGTTTTTCCTGTGCCTTAAGATGCTTGAATTCTCCATGCACCGGTATGACATATTGTGGTTTCAGCAGAGCATATATGAGTTTCAGTTCTTCCTGGCATGCATGCCCGGAAACATGAGTATCCTGGTAAATGACTTCAGCGCCTTTTCTGGAAAGATCATTAATGATTCTTGCAACTGCCTTTTCATTTCCGGGAATCGGAGTAGAACTTAAAATAACCTTATCACCTGGCCGGATTATTATCTTTTTATGGGTTGAATCCGCCATTCGTGATAACCCTGCCATGTTTTCTCCCTGGCTTCCCGTTGTAATAATGACCAGATTCTCATCCGGGTATTTTTTCATTTCTTCTACTTCAATAATTGTATTTTCAGGTATATCAATATAGCCCAGTTCAGAAGCCACTTTAATCACATTGACCATGCTTCTTCCCTGAATCACAACTTTTTTGCCAAATTTATAGGCTGTACTGATAATCTGATTTACTCTGTCTACATTTGACGCAAAAGTTGCGATAATCATCCTGCTGGAGATATTTTCTGTAAAAAGAATATCAAAGGTCTTGGCAACCTTCTGTTCCGATACGGTAAACCCTTCTCTCTGTGCGTTCGTACTGTCACACATCAGAGCAAGGACTCCCTTCTTTCCAATTTCAGCAAATCTCGGTAAATTAATGACATCACCAAATAACGGGGAATAATCTATTTTAAAATCACCTGTATGTAAGATGACTCCTGCAGGTGAAGTAATTGCCAGTGCGGATGCATCAGCAATACTATGATTTGTTTTTATAAATTCCACCCGGAAAGCACCTGAATTAATTGACTGTCCATGCTTCACTACTTTTCTTTTCGTGTTTTTAAGTAAATTATGCTCCTTCAGCTTAAGCTCAATTAGTCCATGCGTCAGCTTCGTCGCATATACCGGAACATTTAAATCCTTTAATATATACGGAAGTGCACCGATATGATCCTCATGACCATGGGTAATAAAAAATCCTCTCACTTTATCACGGTTTTTCAATAAATAAGTGAAATCAGGGATTACCAGATCAATTCCCAGCATATCATCCTCTGGAAACGATATTCCGCAATCCACCACAATAATACTGTCTTCATATTCAAAGGCAGTTATATTCATACCAATCTTTTCAAGTCCACCAAGAGGAATGATTTTTATCTTTTTTTCCTGCAGTTCCTTCTCCTTCATAGAACCAAACCCTTTCTGCGATTTTACGCAACAAATATACCTTCTTAAGCTACATAATAGTTATGAACCCCAAACCATATCATCGCTCACTACAACGATCAGTCTACATACTCCGGCATAATGGAATATTGCAGGGATGTTTTTTGAAGCAGTTTCTCACAGGCCTCACTCAGCCCTTCTATCTTGATTTTAACATGCTTTTCACTATACTTCATGATTAATTTGTCAAACGCATCCCCCGCCGATTCATCCCAGAATTTAAGGTGAGTGACATCAAGACCTATGGTCTGATTGCTAATATCAAAATCAAACTTTTCTAAAAAATGAGTGGTTGATGCAAAGAACAGCTGACCATAGCAACGGTAAATAATACCTTCTTCTGTTTCGATCTTTTCAACCACGGTCTGGGATATTTTATATACAAAGAACAAAGCACTCATAATAATGCCGACAACAACTCCATATGCCAGATTATCCGTCAATAATACAATCGCAACCGTTGTTACCATAACTGCTGTGTCCGTCTTCGGAACTTTTGTCATTCGCTTAATAGAGTGCCAGTCAAAGGTTGCAATGGAAACAATGATCATGACCGCCGCAAGTGCAGCGATTGGAATCTGGATAACCCAGCTGTTTAGTGCAACAATAAAAGTCATCAGTAAGGAACCTGATAAAAAAGTGGACAATCTGCCTCTGCCACCGGATTTGTGATTAATAACGGATTGGCCTATCATAGCACAGCCTGCCATGCCTCCGAAAAGACCTGAAGCAACATTTGCCAGTCCCTGCCCGATACATTCCCTGTTCTTATTGCTTTTTGTATCTGTTAATTCATCTAATAGCTGTGATGTCAGCATGGATTCTACCAAACCTACAACTGCCAACGAAAGAGAAACGGGGAAAATAATTCGAAAGGTATCCATATTAAGCTTTATATCAGGCAATAAAAGTCTTGGCAATGTTCCGGTAATATCTCCCATGTCGCCAATTCTTGTAACATTCATATCAGCAGCAATGGTAATAATTGTCAACAACACAATTGCGACAAGAGGAGCTGGTATTGCCCTGTTTACTTTCGGAAAGAAAATAATGATTGCCATTCCAGCCGCGACTAATAGATACATGGTTATATCAGCACCTATAAAATGAGACAATTGGGATTTGAAGATTAAAATTCCTAATGCATTTACAAATCCGGTCATTACAGGGCTTGGTATAAACCGAAGCAGTTTACCGGCTTTTAATAGTCCCATCATCATTTGCAGGATACCTGCCAAAATAGTAGCGGCTAACATATATTCTATTCCATGTTCCTTCACTAAACCGGCTAATACTAATGCCATGGCACCTGTTGCCCCTGAAATCAGGCCAGGACGCCCTCCAGCAATTGAAGTTACAATTGCGATACAAAAGGAAGCATACAATCCGACCATGGGACTTAACCCGGCAAGCAATGCGAAACCTATTGCTTCAGGAATCAGCGCAATTGCTACTACAATTCCTGACATTACATCATTTTTTACATTTCCAAACCATTCTATTCTAACTTCTTTCATAAACTCTCCTTGTATTGTATTTTTATGTAAATTTGTTAACTTCCCCAAGCCTCCCATTGTAATAAACACTTGCCAAAGGGGATCTCCATTCGACAATCGACTTTTCTTCCCTTAATCAGGAAGCTCCTTTATGAACATATTCATCTCCTTTTCTATTATAAATGTCCACAAAAATAAATCGTTATTCTGCGATTACCAATAACGACTTTGCAAAACACCGATATAAAAACACAATATAAAATATACCTCTCATATAAGGATTATTTCCCACCTTATATACCTGTTTCTGCACCCTAAAAATATTACATTATTGCTTCCGTCACTAATGTTGGCATTTCTTTTCATAGGATACTGCTATTAATCAATAACATTATCCTCTAAAAGCTTTGCAATGAATCAAAACATAGCTGCCAACCTGTATTGTACCTTTTTTCTTCTATTACTATTTATATGATTATAACATACTATAATTCATATTTGAATAGTAATTTTACTTATAATTTATTATTTTTTAATTCAACCTATTATAAACTATCGCAAAAAAAGACCAACTAAGATTATTTCATCCTAATTGATCCTATATAATTTACTACACTTATTTAACTGTATTTACAAATTCATCAATTCTTTTTGCTATATCATCCCGTAATTTTCTTGCCATTTCCAGCTTTTCTTCCTCTGTCCCTGTAAAATCGTCAGGATCCCTAAATTCCCTCCAGCTTAATCTTGTAACCTTTCCCGGAAAGATCGGACAATCCTCTTCTTCTCCTCTGTTACAAACTGTAATTACATAATCATATTTTCTGCCCTGATTGTAAAAATCCAATAATTCATTAACACTCTTATTCGATATATCCAGGCCATATTCCTTCATCACTTCAATAGCGAGAGGATTAATGCTTTTCTTTCTGAAGCCTGCACTTTCTGCCACAAAAGACTCTCCATATTTGTGGTTCAGGATTGCATCAGCAATCTGGCTGCGGAATGAATTGGAAACACAGACAAACAGAACTCTTATTTTTTCTCTTTCCATAGAATCCCCTTATATAACAGCATAACATGTTATATACCCTTTCCTTTTTGTTTTAAACATGTTGCAAACAGATACTTTAACTATACCAAAGAAACATTATCTTATCTATCATAAATAAGTAAAATAAATGTAAATACAATTACTTTTTCAGCCTGTTCTTTAAATCAATGATTTTGCTCTCAATTATCTGGATGGTTTTCTTAAAAACTATATCACCTTTACCCGTAGGATCATCTAACCCCCAGTCTTCTCTTAATTTGCACGGAAGCGCCGGACAATTCACATTACAGCCCATTGTAATAACGACATCCGGATTTGGTATTTCACCAATCAGCTTGTTTTTCTGGGTTGCCTCCATATCAATTCCATAAATCTCTTTCATTAACCTGACCGCATCCGGATTGATACGATCTTTTAGCTCTGTCCCCGCCGAATAGCTTTCAAACACATCATTGGCAAGATGTTTCCCCAGTGCTTCTGCTATCTGGCTCCGGCATGAATTGTGTACACATATGAAGGCAACTTTCGGCTTATTATCTGTTATTATTTCACTCATTATTAACCTCTTTTTATTATTTGAATTTATTATTTTGTATCCCGGCCAGTCCGCAGCACCATAGCAAACGAGTCAAGAAGCTCTGACTCCTCGATCTCTGCAGCTACCGTTTCAATATCATAAGGTACTCTGACAAACTCAGCCTCAACTGCTTCTCCTATGGTAAGGATGCAGTAGCATGCCCTGTTATCCCCATCTTTTGGTCTTCCAACACTGCCTGCATTAATAAAAAGTTTGTCTTTTACCTTTTTTACATACGGGATATGGGTATGACCAAATACAATAATATCTTCTTCCAGCTCATCTGCAATTTCTTCCTGCTTCTCCGTATTATCTTCGTAAACATAATCTGTAATTGAAACAGGGCTTGCATGGGTAAGCAGTATACGCTTTCCTCCTGCCTCAATTGTGATCTGTTCCTCAAATTCTCTTAAAAATTCTTTGTTTTCATCACTGGTATGTTTCACCGTCCAGCGAAGTGCATTTTGCGTCTTATGCTTATCACTGACTGATTCAATGCTGCAGCCGCACGTCGGCAGATAAAAACCCACTGCTTCATCGTAGTTTCCTAATATAGAAGTAATTCCCAGTTCTTTGATTTGGTTTATTACATCATCAGGTCTTGTTCCATAGCCAACACAATCCCCCAGACAATATACATCTTCAAGACTGATTTTTCTTTGCTCAATATCTTTTAAAACATTTTTAAATGCTTCCATGTTTCCATGTATGTCTGAAATAAATACGATTTGTTTATCCAAATCTTCACCTCATTTCTAAGGACTCATTTTTACCACGCTAATAATTCATACAGTTAAATTTCTCCTCAGAAGCATCTTTTACCAGCTCATTTGCCGTATTTAGTATGGATTTGATTTTTTCATCTTTTACACTGTAATAGATAAATTTTCCTTCCTGTCTTGCTTCCACAAGATCTCCTTCACGGAGACATTTTAAATGGTTTGAAATTTTCGACTGACTGAATCCTGTATAACTAATAATTTCAGAGACAGTCTTTTCGTTATCCAAAAGACTTTCAAAAATACATAATCTGTTATAATCAGCAAATCCCTTAAAAAACTTACTAATTAATTTAAGTCTCATAATATCTTCGTTCGTTATATGCTGTTCCATCATAATCCTTCTTTCATAAAATCATATATCATAATATGTCAATATGATTTTACCACCTATCAATTGAACTTGCTATTCTTTTATTGTTTTTTTATCCAAACTTCCCACTGATGTAATCGTCTGTACGTTTATCCTCAGGTTCTGAAAATATAGCAGATGTTTCACCATATTCAATCAGATTTCCGTTTAAAAAGAAACCTGTTCTATCAGAAATTCTGACTGCCTGATGCATAGAATGTGTTACAATAACCACGGTATACTCTTTTTTTAGATCTTGCAAAAGATCTTCTATTTTTAATGTGGCAATGGGATCTAACGCAGACGTTGGTTCATCCATTAAAATAACTTCAGGCCGGACGGCAAGGCAGCGGGCTATGCAAAGACGCTGCTGCTGTCCGCCGGATAATTCAAGGGCAGACTTCCCCAGCTTATCTTTAACTTCATCCCAGAGAGCAGCTTTCCTTAAGCTTACCTCTGCTATCTCATCCAGCATTTTTTTGTTTTTTATTCCATGTCTTTTGGGTGCATATACGATATTGTCATAAATAGATTTTGGAAACGGATTCGGTCTTTGAAACACCATACCGACTTCTTTTCTCAGATTAATAATGTCATACTCTGCATCAAGAACATTTTTACCATCAATCCATATTCGTCCTTCCCATCTGCTTCCATCAATCAAATCATTCATTCTGTTTATGGTACGCAAGAATGTGGATTTCCCGCAGCCTGACGGTCCTATCAAAGCAGTTATTTTTTGTTTTTCTATATCCATATTAATATGATTCAAAGCTTTTGCATTTCCATAGTAAAAGCTCAAGCCCTCTACTTTTATTTTGGATTCCATAATTACCTCATTTCTTAAGTTAATCGATTCTCTTCTGATACTTATTCCGCAAAATTATTGCAATTGCATTGGCTGATAACAGCAATACCATCAGCACCATAATACCAGCTGCTGCAACATTCTGAAATTCAGCCTGTGGTCTGGAAGTCCAGTTAAAAATCTGTATAGGAAGCACGGTAAAGGAATCCATTGGTCCATTTGGTAAAAAAGCAACATACCCCGCTGCTCCTACCATAATTAGAGGAGCAGCCTCACCCATTGCTCTGGAAATCGCCAAAATGGAACCGGTTAATATTCCAGGCAATGCAAAAGGCAGGGTTACTCCTGCTATTGTTCTCCATTTGGTCATCCCCAATGCGTAAGAACCTTCCTTCAGGTTCATCGGTACGCTTTTTAGTGCTTCCCTGGAAGAAACAATAATGGTTGGCAGAATCAGGATGCTTAAAGTCAGAGCACCAGACAAAATACTCCTGCCAAAATTCATGAACCTTACGAAGACTGCCAATCCCAGCATTCCATATACGATAGACGGTACTCCTGCGAGATTGGAAATATTAAGTACAAGAAGTTTATAAAATCCACTTTTCTTATTTGCATATTCCTCCAGATAGACGGCAGTTCCAACACCTAGCGGAATCGCAATCAGAGCTGTAATTCCTATAGTCCAGATGCTTCCTGCTAAAGCAGAAAAGATTCCCGCTTTTTCCGGATTTCTAGAGGGCATACTGGTAACGAAATCCCAGTCCAGCCAGTTCATTCCTTCACTGAATATTTGATAGAGAAGAAGGAAAAGGACAATAATAGAAAACAAAATGGACGATAATAATACTATGTGAAATAAATCATTTTTTATTTTTCTTGTATTAATTTTCTTTTTATTAATTACACTCAAACCAACAACTTGTTTATCATTGGCCATTTAAATACCTCCTGTTCCTGTTTACAATCGCTTTTGCAACGATATTCATTAAGAAAGTGACCCCAAAAAGAAGTGCACCCACTGCAAAAACCGTATTATACTCAATGGTTCCATACTGAATATCCCCAAGGCTGATATTTACCATAAATCCGGTTAGAGTCTGAATACTTTTCAGTGGACTTAACGTCAATACCGGACTTTGTCCCGCAGCAATTGCAACAATCATTGTCTCTCCGATTGCTCTTGATATAGCAAGTACAAAGGCAGACGCAATACTTGAAAATGTTGCAGGGATAATAACTTTTGTGGCGGTCTCGAATTTGGTTGATCCCAATGCATATGCTCCCTTTCTTACGGAATCCGGCACTGCCATCATGGCGTCTTCACATAAGGAGGCAACCATGGGCAATGTCATGATTCCAACAGCGATACTTGCACTTAATGCATTAAAGATCTGTGTTTGTGGCAGTATTTTCTGAATAATTGGTGTAATAAAATTCAGGGCAAAGAATCCATAAACGATGGAGGGAATCCCTGCCAGTATTTCAAGTACTGGTTTTATAATTATCCGCACCTTCTTTGGTGCATATTCGCTTAGGTAAATGGCGCTCCCAAGCCCCATTGGCAATGCAACAATGCTGGATCCTATGGCAATCATTATGGTTCCAATTAAAAGTGGCAATACTCCGAAATTTCTTGGTTTTAGTGTTGGCGCCCACTTGGTACCTGTAAAAAAATCAAGAATGGAAACCTCCTTAAAGAATCCTATGGTTTCTCCAAACAATGTAAATATAATTGCCACAGTTGTAAGAATTGATATTGCGGCAAAAAGTACAAGTACTTTTTCTATCATAAATTCAATGATATCAAATCTTCTTTTATTTTTATGTTTAACACCATTTACTATTTCTCTCATATTTACCTCATATAATCAATCGAAACGTACCTTTTCCTGCGTACGTTTCGATTGATTTGTATTTTATTCAAGCTGACCTGATTCTGTTTTATATTCTTCTTCCGGGAGGGATACATAGCCTACTTCCGGTACTATGTCCTTTGCTTTTTCAAAATAAAACTTAACAAATTCTTTTACTTCTGCTCTTGTAAGAGCTTCTTTATTTACATAGATAAAGATTGGTCTTGAAAGTGGTGCATACTCACCGCTTTTAATTGTTTCAAATGATGGAGTAACAGCACCATTGCCGTTATCAATTGGTACCAGTTTCAGCTTGTCCTGATTTTCTTCATAGTAGGCAAACCCAAAGAATCCTAACGCATTTTTGTCACCCGCTATTCCCTGAACCAATACGTTATCATCTTCACTTCCTGTAAAATCAGGACGGATTGCACCACTTTCGCCATTAATTTCTTCTGTGAAGTAATCAAAGGTTCCCGAATCTGTACCAGGGGCATAAAGCTTTATTTCTTCTTCGGGCCATTCATCTCTTACGTCTTTCCATGTCTTTACTTCGCTGTCAGGATTCCATATTTTTTTCAGCTCTTCCACAGTTAAGGAATCAACCCATGTATTTTCAGGATTTACCAGGACCGATAATCCATCATAAGCCACTTTTAATTCTATATAATCAACGCCTGCATCTTTTGCCTTTTTTGCTTCCTCATCTTTTATTGGTCTGGAAGCATTGCTGATATCTGTTTCTTTTGTGACGAATTTTTTAAAGCCACCGCCTGTACCAGATATTCCTACTGGAATCTTAACGTCCGGCTCGGACTTATTAAACTCTTCTACAACTGCTTCTGTTATGGGGAATACAGTTGAAGAGCCGTCTATCCTAATTTCTCCTGATAACTTTCCTGCTGTTCCGCTTTCTTGTTGTGCACTTTGCTGTTGCCCACAGCCGGTAAATACAAATGTTGATGTAAGTAATAAGGCTAATAAAATACTCTTTTTACTATTAATTTTTTTCACATTAACTCTCCTCTTTATGCTTCTGATTTATTATTGTTTCAATGAATGACTTGCTTCTTTTCAACGTACCTTTATAATGAAAGTATCCGAAAATAATCATTGATGCTATAAGCAATACTAATACAAACATAATCACCACCATCCATTTCCTATTTTGACACCCACTTGAGAATTTGCTTTCACTGTTGTTGTCTCTTTTACGTTATAATTATATATCATGATATCCTGATATGTAAATATTGTTTAAGTTAAATCCATGTAAAAATCATGTAAATTCACAAAAAAAATAGTAACAGTATCTGTTTTTCAGACTCATGCTACTATTTCTTTCATTTTATATCTACAGTAAATATAGATTCTCGCCTTTTATTTCATCCGAGCGCCAGCTGATTACTGCAAAATTACCATTTGCGTGCTCATCCACCTTATTAATCCATTCAATTTCATTACTGGCTTTTGCTGACAGTAATTTATTAGTCGTACCGGTGCGGTAAAGGGAAGAATTGATTACCCACCACTTTGCCGCAATATCAGCCCGCTTTAAATCTTCCTCCAGACGCATGGCTTCATAAACCGGAGTGGTTTCTGCAAGAGTTACAATAATAACCTCTGTTTCCCCTTTATTCCGTAATCTTGGCAGCAGCTTTTTTGCGGATTCAGGAACATCACCCTGGGAACGTTTGATTTCCTGATTGTAGCTCTGAGTTGAGTCTAAAAGCAGCAGCGTATGTCCTGTCGGTGCGGTATCAATGACAACGATCTGGTCCTCTGCCTTCTCAACAATTTCTGCAAATGCTCTGAATACGGCAATTTCCTGGGTGCAGGGAGATCTTAAATCTTCTTCTACATATGCGATATCTTCCTCTGACATGGTTTCCCGTGCTTTTGAAAGTACCTCCTGCTGATACTTCTTAAGTTCTTCTTTTTCATCAATATGGCTCATTGTGATTCCATCTGTCTCATTCATAACAAATTTAAGATGAGCCGCCGGGTCAGTTGTAGTTAAATGCACCTTTTTTCCTCTTGATGCCAAACCTAATGCAATGGAAGCTGCGATTGTAGTTTTGCCTACTCCGCCTTTTCCCATAGTAAAAATGACTTTTTTATTGGTATGATATAAATCATCTATCACATCTTTTAAACCTGGAATGATTTCTGCCTTTATTTTATCAGCACGAAGCGTATAATTATCTTTTTTCAGAAAAGCTCTTACGTTATCTATACCGGTTATATTATAAGCTCTGAGCGGAATGGAGTACAGTTTCATATTCCTGATTTCTTCCGGCATTCCGGCAAGCGCTGCCTGCTGCTTTTTATATAAGCTTTCTGAAATAATATCATCATAGGATGTTAAGATTCCATTTACTATCATCACCTGATTTTTCACTCCGATATCGGCCAGTTCGCCGGAAGCTCTTGCAGCTTCATTTAAAGGAGTAACCTCCGGTCTTGAAACCAGAATCAAGGTTGTAAGATCTCCATCTGCTAATGTTTCCACAGCTCTTTTATAGATTTCTCTTTTGCTTTCCAGCCCGGATAACTGCCCCAGGCAGGAAGCACCATGTGTATTTTCGCTGATAAAATTGCTCCATGCAGACGGAAGCTGAAGCATCCTTAGTGTGTGCCCTGTCGGAGCAGTATCAAATATAATATAATCGAACTCTTCCTGAACTTTTTCATCCGTAATAAATTTGGAAAATTCATTAAATGCTGCAATTTCAACGGTACAGGAACCAGAAAGCTGTTCTTCCATATTTTTTAACACAGTCTCAGGCAGCTGTCCGCGATATGGTGCGATTACACCTTCACGATATTCTGCAGCTGCTTCTATGGGGTCTAAGTTTGCTACCACAAGATTAGGAACTTCATGTATGGGAACGCCTTTATTGTCCAATTCTGTCTCAAATACATCCTGGAGGTTCGATGCCGGATCTGTACTGATCAGCAAAACTTTTTTTCCTGCATCAGCAAGGGACACCGCTGTGGCACAGGCTGTTGAAGTTTTTCCTACTCCACCCTTTCCTGTAAAGAAAAGATATTTTGTGAGTACTGCTTCTTGTATATTAAAGTTTTCCATTATAACTCCCTTTCACTCTTTCCAATTAAAATCTTTACATTATTTAACAGTGACTAAAACATTCTTCGCCTGCGCATATTATTTACGTTATCGCCTGCATAAGAAATCGCTTTATTAGGGCATAAGTTACCACATCCATGACATCCTTGTATACAGCCTTCGGGATGTATAACAACAGGTTTTGGCATTTTTGATTTATCATAAACACCCTGCCTGCATTTATTAACACATTTACCACACTCACAGCATCTATCGTAATCAATGATTGGATACCAGGATTTTGACATTATTTTTTAATCTCCTTTTAAAATTATTCAAATTTTACTATCTGATAGTTATTTGTAATAATTTAATCTTAATGTCAATCAATCATAATAAATGGTATTCTTTTATATACTAAATCTCCCTGGTACTGTAACAATGACGCAGGGATGGCAGCATATAGCTTATCATTGCAATTCCGACTGTTATTATTCCTGATAGAAAAAACCAATTTTCAACCCCTATTATCTCCGCAAAGGATCCGGATAAAATTAATCCTAACGGCATGGCAATCATCCCAAGGCTTGTTGATAAGGAAAGAACTCTGCCTAGAAATTCCTCTTTTATCTTAAGCTGGTATATTGCTGTGAGAACTCCATAATAAAATGGAATCGTTATTCCCATAAAACCTGCCATTACTATAAACACCTTAAATTGGTCAGGCTGTAAGATACCGGTTATAATAAGTCCTACTCCCATCGCAGCTATGGACAGAATAATGGCATAAATCTTATTAATCTTTTCACCCCGTTTTCCTAAGATAACTGCTCCTAATAAGGTTCCTGCTGAGAATACAATTTCTACAATACTGGAATCTTTAAATGTACCTCCAAAATATGACATACAAATCAAAGGATACAGCGTACCGATCGGGAAATATATCATTGCATAGAGGGAACTGATAATCATCAGACTCATCATTCCCTTCTCTTTACGCAATACGATAAAACCCTCTTTTGCTTCCTGTAAAAGATCCGGTACCTTTTCATTATCAGTCCTATTGGTTTTTGGAATCTTTATCACAGTAATTGTTATTATTGCGATAGCTGCCCCAACAATATCCGTTAGCAATATCATGCTGATATTCAAAGTACTATAAAGGATTGCTGCGACCGCAGGACTTAATAATAACGAAACTGATTCCATCCCCTGAGTGTAGCCTGCACAATTTGTCAGATATTCCTTTGGTACGATCATTGGAGTAACAGCCTGCAGCGAAGGTGAATGAAAAGCGGTTCCTATGGAACGAAAAAATAGAACTATCATAATAAGCCATATAGGCAATGTTCCAAATAAACCAGCCAATACTAATACCATGGTTACAAATGCTATTGCTGAATCAGCCAGTATCATAATCCATTTTCTATCGTATCGGTCAATTAAAACACCAATAAATGGGCCCAATACTGCCTGTGGCAAGAAGCCTGCCAGCGTTGCGAAGGACAGAACTGCAGCAGATTCCGTTTTATCTGTTAAATACCAGATAATTGCCATCTGTATGATGGAACTCGTAAAGATTGATATTGCCTGACCAGTCCATATTACTGCAAACTTTCTTTTCCAGGACATATTTTTCCGATCTACAGCAGCCACCCCTCTCTTGCGTATTTTAATAATCTTTTATCTTCTCTGAACTCCGGTTCTATATATAATTAACAGCAGCAATCCCCTCCGGAACATCCACAGCCCTGTGTTTTCTTACTTGCCTCGTTTACCGCATCTGACTTTTCTCCAATATAACTTTCCGGTACATGAAGCAATTTTATAAATTCTTCATTGGATGGGTATCTTCCAGTTATAATAATTTCTCCATCTAAAACTATAACCGGTAAACCTTCTACCCCTTTTTCCTTAACAAAGCTATTTACAGTTTTATTCGTTACAAATTCCTGAGGTGCATTTGTAAGGTTAAACCGGTCAACATGCACTCCATTATTCTTCAGTGTGTTTAATACTGTAGAAATTCTTAATAATTCCGGATCGACTCCAACGCCGCAAAGTCCGGTTGAACAGCACATGGCTGGTTCATAAATTTTCATAATCTTCATTTCAATACCTCCTATTGATAAATTAATTTTTCTTTGTAATATCAAATATTTCATCACCTTTTTGTGAATATCCACACATATCATTTAACGAATATTTTACTTTGGGCTGATTTGAAACTCCATTTTGATTAGAATAGGAAAATTTCAATACTTCGTCAATTGGGTTTAAACCACGCCCCCAATTTAGAAGCCGATTATTACTCATACAAAACCTCACCTCCTCTAATTAGTTTTCATCTTCACATACTATGTTTCCGACATCAGAACCTTCTGGGAACCAATGCATTGTATTATTTGCTATTTTAACCAGTATCAGCATAATTGGTACCTCAGTCAAAACACCTACAACAGTAGCCAGTGCTGCCGGAGAATCCATTCCAAACAAAGCAATCGCAACCGCCACTGCAAGTTCAAAGAAATTGGAAGCACCAATCATACCTGCCGGAGCTGCTATATTATGAGGAAGCTTCAGTACCTTTGCTGCAAGATAGGCAATGAAGAAAATCAAAAATGTCTGTATGGTCAATGGCACTGCGATCAGTAATATGTGCAAAGGATTGTTTAAAATGACATCCCCTTGGAAGGAGAATAAAAGTACAAGCATCAGTAATAATCCAGCGATTGTTGCATTATCAAATTTAGGCAGGAACTGATTCTCAAAATATTCTGTTCCTTTCTTCTTACTTACATACATTCTTGTTAATACACCTGCAGTTAATGGAACTACCACAAACAAGACAACTGATATAATCAGAGTATCCCAGGGAACAGTCACCTTACTCACTCCCAGTAAAAATTTAACAATGGGTACAAATGCAACCAGAATAATCAAGTCATTGGTTGCCACCTGTACGACTGTATAGGCCGGATTACCTTTCGTCAGCTGACTCCATACAAAAACCATGGCAGTACATGGCGCAGCTCCTAATAAAACGGCTCCAGCTAAATATTCTTTTCCTAACTCTGCAGGAATCAATCCCTTAAATACAACATAGAAAAAGAAAGAAGCGATTGCAAACATGCTGAAAGGCTTAATCAGCCAGTTGGTAACCCATGTCACATATAATCCTTTTGGGTTTTTTCTTACATTTTTAACGCTTTCAAAATCCACCTTCATCATCATTGGGTAAATCATGACCCAGATTAGTATTGCTGTAGGAATGGATACATTTGCATATTCAAACTGATTAAAAAATACAGGTACTGCCGGCAGAAACTTTCCGATCAGTACTCCCGTAATCATACATAAAGCTACCCATATCGTTAAGTATTTCTGAAAAAAACCAATTTCTGCTGATTTTTCTTTATTCATTTCTTTCTCTCCTTCAATGTATTATTTTTGAATTTGCACAGACATCAATGGTTTTGTACTTTTCACATTGTTCATGATCCGCCTGATAGGTTGGTAACTCAACAATCTTTTGCTGCAGATACTCCCACAGGCTTTTGTTTTCTTCTCTAAAGCTGTCGTTAATCTTATAATATGCCCATTGTGCTTTCTTATAACAATTAAGAATTCCGCAGTTTTTAAGTACGGTCAAGTGCCTGGAAGCGTTAGATTGCGTCATATTTAAACAGACTTCAATCTCACAGACACACATTTCTCTTTCCGTCAGTAAAGCCAGGATTCTTAGCCTGCTCTCTTCTGATAGTGCTTTAAAAATATCGACCACGATTTCACCCCTTCCTTGTAAATATTTATATGAGCATATATGCATATCCTATGCACAGAGAAATCATATGTTACTATGATTTCCTACTTTTTCTATAATTTTTATGTCCGCCGGACCGACCGAAGTTCCGGCAGCCACTGCACCAATAATTATAAATCGCATCGATTGTCCTTCTTAGCGCATTTACAGATACAGCGTTCCTGTTCCGTTGTGATATTATCCCAAAAATTTTTTATATGTTCTATTAAGTCGGTATTATTGCTGTATCGGATCCACGATCCTTCTTTTCGGTTTTTTACAAGACCACAATCAGTCAATATCTTCATATGGTAGGATAATGTGGGCTGTGTAATTTCAAAACATTCCAGAATGTCACATGCACAAAGCTCACCGCAGGATAACATTTCTATGATTTTTAGTCTTGTAGCATCACCTAATGCTTTAAATAATGGTGCATAGTCTGCATGCAGATCCATTTTGTCTTCTCCATTTTTATATTCCAAGGTTTTTGATATAGATATTTGTCTATGTCCTTATTATAAAGACCATATAGATATTTGTCAATGTGTATTGTGTAATCTTTATGTTGTTTTTATGTAAAATATTTATTTTTTCTATATCAGACAACATTAAGAACCACACTTTGAAATTATATTCTAATTGGAGCTTCCGCCAATTACAATAAATGCCTGCTTACTAGTACCGCCTAAGCAGCCACTATGAAGCAGGCATTGATTAAAATCCTAAATAGAACATATAAAATGCTATGATTAAAATAATACAGCCCATTATAACTTTTATTATTGTACTGAATCTTCCATATTTTTCACTGCCAGTGAGCTTTTTAACAAATCCAATACTCGTTCCTGCGATTACCGCTAAAACAGCATGCCCTAAGGAGTATAAAAGTAGCAGCAGAATACCCCATACAATACTCCCCTTGCCCGCTACAATTGCTAAAAGTGCGATCAAAACCGGTGTGGAACACGGAGAAGAGAATACCCCACCCAGAATACCTGCAATCAATGCTCCTATATATCCTTTTCTTGTACTTTTAGAAATCAAATAGGTGGAAGGGATGAAACTGAATATTTCCCAAGTCTGCAAAGCCATCATAACCATTAATATTCCTAAAGCAATATACCACCATTTTGCAGAAGTTCCAATTAAATCTCCGGCTAAGGATGCCATGGTTCCAAGAATGGTAAAAGTAATCGCCGTACCAGCTGCAAAAGTCAGTGACAGTCTAAAAGCTGTCTTTGTGTCTTTCTGCCCCGTTCCGCCCACAACACCTAGTACAAGCGGAATTGTTGATATAGAGCATGGTGTAACAGAGGTAAAGATACCAGCTACAAATGCTAATAATGGTGCCAGCCAAGTGCTTTCTTTCATTAAAGCAGAAATTGATTCCAGAATTGTATTCACCTTACTCGACCCCCATTTCAGCAAATATTTTTCTCATTTGCTCTTCTGTTACACCTCCCTGATGAACGGTAAACACATGCTCACTCGTATCTTTGGATCGATACATGGTAAATTCAATTTCCTGAGCAAGCTCATCGCTTGGTACAAAAGGTGTTCCATCTGTATTGAAAAATACTTGCGTTGGAATAACCGATACAGGAAAATTATTTGCGGCAGTTGTGTTTTTCCACACATCTACGAAATGCACAATTGCTTTTCCCTGAAAATCTTTATGTATTGTTTCCAGAACCGGCGCCATTTCTTTACACGGTATGCAGGAATCCGAACCAAAGTCGATAACAAAAGGAAGTCCATAAGACTTGATTTTATGTAAATCAATGGATGATATTTCTAAGGATGAGCTTTCTATATCTGTATTTTTAGAATCTGTTTGAGCTGTAATTTGATTATTTAGTTTATCTTCCTCCGACTTCTTATATACATAGATACCTGCTACAACTGCTAACGCTAAAGTTACAATCAGTATATTTACCCACAATTTTTTATTTTTTTTCACCATTTGATTTTCCACAACAATTTCCTCCTGTATAAGATTCTTCCTTCTTATTATTAATATCAGATATCAGTTTTAGAGCAAATCACCCTATTCAGTAACAAATGTCTTTCCAGTATCATCTTTAATATCTAAATCTGAAACTCTAACTATAATATACTGTTTTTCTTCTTCCACGTATGAATCTAAAACACCCGTAACTTCTACCCATGTTCCCTCTTCCGGCATGTCTCCTTCCCATGCTATCTCTAAGCCTACAACACTTTCTTCCTCTCCACATTCACATGCGTATGTATTTCTGACAACATAGAAATATTCTTTACTTTCATATTCTTCCAAATACAAATATCCTTGGTATTTCACTGTTTTACCAATATATTTATCTGGATGATTATATATCTCTCCCACTTGCGATACAAATTTATCTTCTTCTATTTGTAATACACCATCTTGGTCTGCAGATATTACAACAGCTAAAGATTCCACATGTTCATTCTCTTCCCATGTTTCCATTTCAAATGTATTAGTTGGAGACGGTGTCAGTAAAACAGGATCTGTTTCGGTAGAATTGCTTTCCTCTTCTGCCAGTAAACCGGAATTAGTTTCACTACCCTTTAACGATTTTCCCTTATCATTACTTTGGCAACCTGTTATTAGTACTATAACTAATCCTATTACTAAAAATAATAGTTTCTTAGCTCTGTATCTGCTCATTATTTAGAACCTCATATCTACATTTATCGATATTTTGCCAGTCATATCTATAAATGTCAATTTGTTTTACTGTCGTTCACACAATTTTCATAATCTATCATTAAAACCATAATTGTTTGAATTCCTCATTGCTTAACATATAGATATATTCCTGTATATTCACATCACTTAATAATGCTTCTATCTCTGATTTATCATATCGCCTTCCTTCAATCTTTTTCGTCAATCCTTCTACTGGATTTACTTCAAAAAAATCTCCATATAGATTGCAGCTGTCAATCATTCCGTCTTTTACATGCGTTATAAGTGATACACTTCCGGCAAGAAAACGTATTTTTTTTTGATAACTCATCTGTGGTGATTTTCCAAAATTCCAGTCCCAGGTATTATACTTGTTGTTACGAATCTCTGTTATTGCTGAAATATCTTCATTTGTTAATTCGTAGTTTTGTATACTCTCTCTATCTTCATGAAACATACTGATGAGTAAGGAATTATGAAAATCCGCAAAGGTAATATCCTTATTAATATACTCACTAATATTGGTTACTCTGCTTTTTACGGATTTAATCCCTTTCGACTCAATCTTTTCTTTGTCAACGATTAATGCTTGTGATAAAACAGCTAAATCGCTTGAAAACATAAGTGTACCATGATGCAATACTTTACTTTTATAAAAATACTGGGCATTACCGGAGAATTTTTTACCATCTATTGTAATGTCATTTCTTCCATTAAATTCTGCATCTACATCAAACTTTTTCAAGCAGGCGACAACAGGAAGTGCGAAAAAAGAAAAATCATTCGCATGCAGCTTTCCATCATTTTTTATTATAGTATAATTAAGGTTTCCAAAATCGTGGTATACAGCGCCGCCACCAGACATACGCCTTACAACATTTATTTTATTTTTTTCAACAAAATCCCGATTTATTTCTTCATAAGCATTTTGGTTTTTCCCTATTACAATCGTAGGTTCATTCTGCCAAAGAATAAGAACATCCTCTTTCATATCCTTGTATTTCATAAAATACTCTTCCAATGCCAGATTGAAATATGGGTCATTCGATTTATTAATGATATTAATCAATTACATTCCTCATTTCTTATTTGATTCTCTATATTATTTAAGCAAGAGATGACTTTTTGTTTTCACTCTTGCTTAAATAATTTTTATACTTATATTTTATCTTTTCATTCTGTTATTCTGCTAAAATCGCATCCATTTTTTTGCAGATTTCCACTGCAACTTTATCCACCATCTCATAGTGTTCTGGTTTTAAATCTCTCGCCGAAACTATATTTGATAAAACAACATCTTCACCAAACAGATCTGACAAAACGATAGTATCCCGCACTTCTCCGCTGTATTTTAAGGTCGCAATTCTGGCACAGCTTTTGCTGCAGCCATCAACTGCAATCACCGGATAGGTCTTCGCGAATTCTCTTTCTTCATCGCCTCCTGCTATGTAAAGAGGAAGACACAGGGTGACTACTTTATCGGTACGCAGTTCTTCCATCACCTTTCTGGTAGCAAGCCTGACGATAGTCCCGCCCAAAAACTCTTCTCCACTGCATGAAAGTACTCCTACTTGTGTATCAGCCATGATCTATTCCTCCTCAGCCAGTTCATTTACTTTTGCGGCAATCTTTTCTGCAAATTCATCTATGATCTGCCAGCCATCTTCTGTTAATGCAGTTGCTGTTCCTGCATTGACACCTCTGTGATTACGCATTTCATCTACGGAACGAAAGCTTGCCTTTACGATCCCTCCCGCATTTTCAACACTTTTTGCAGAGCACAGGGCAGGGCAGCCATCAACAGTAATGCAGGTGCAGCCTTTTACTTTTTCACTGCCTGCTTTATCTCCTGTCACAACATGTGCAAGGCAGACTGTTTCTGCTTTATCAGGAACCAGATGATTGGTAACCTCTAACACCGCTTCTCTTGTCATTAAACCAAATACTTTTCCGATTCCGCTGCATGCAACAACCTTAACTTTAGACATGAAATTCATCCACCTTTCTTTTTAACACCTGGAAATATCCATTAAATTCATGAAGTAAATCTTTATCACTTTCAAAATCTGATAATTCCACTTCCGCTATCCAACCTTGCTCGTATGGATTTTGATTAATAAGCTCAGGTGAATCAATTAATTTCTCATTGACTGCCGTTACGGTTCCGGAAACCGGGGAAACGATTTCGAAAACTGCCTTTCCTGACTCTATGGAACCAGCTTCCTCAAATTGTTCCATTTCAGCTCCGATTGCCGGAGGATTAAAGAACATGATATCTGACAGACTTTTTTGGGCATAATCAGTAACTCCGATTCGCGCTTTATTACCTGAGACATATACCCATACGTCGTTCTCATTAAAATAAAATCCTTCTTCTTTAGGTAGACGGAAAACAAATTTATCTTTCTTATAGATTTCATAAGTCAGACTATTCGGAAATAAAATGGATTCTTCACTTTCTTTTGCAGAATTCTTCTCGATTGTAAGCTTTTCAAAAATAATATTTGATAACTTCAGTTCATCTTCGCCTAATCGTAAGCCGGAACTCAAGTTGATGTTATTTGCTTTTGCTTCCTCTGTAATATTTATTTTATCTGTTATCTTCAAGTTTTTCTCTGCAGCAAGCTTACTGGCGCAACGTGTTGCACAGCCATCGATTACAAGAAGTGGTTTTTCCTGTGCCAGCTTATTATACTTAGCATCTGCCACACGGTAAAAAACAGGACATATTATTTCACTGTCTGTATGCTCTGTTAGTTTAACTGCAACTTCTTTTGAAACACACCCGGCACATTTATCCAGTCCATTACAAGGCAGTACAGCATAGGATTTACTCATTGCTCTCCACTTCCTTTCTAATTTCCTTGATTCGGGCAGTTGTTTCATTTTTGTTTGGAAAATCAATTGCATCGAGTCCGCATGTTTTACCGCAGGCACGGCAGAATACAACACAGTTATCTGGATTTTTTACAACAAACTTCTGGTCTTTCCCCTCATGAACCTCAAAAACATTATGGGGACAAAATTCAACGCATTCCATACAGTAGTTGCATTTACTGAAATCAATCCGGGGACTCCAGTCAATCTTCTCTCTTGGAACACCCATAAATGTAAGCTCGCTCATGATAGATCATCCTCCTTAAATCCCAACTCATTGAGTGCATTTTTAACGACCTCAAAAGCTTTTTCGTTGGTCATATCTCTGATATCCAGCATAACCGCATCTTTTTCTACATCAAGTCCCGCATCTTTAAATGCCTGCCTGAACATCTTTTTCTGCATATTTGGCGCACACGCCCCGATAATAAGCTTTCTGTGAGTCTTTAAATAATCCGCAAGGAAACGGTCTCCATCCTCTTCACAAAGCTGAGGGTGAATAAATCCGTATTCCACCGGAAGTTCCACTCTTACCTGATTAATAAAGTCCCAGATATCCATAGCCTGAAAACCAGGGCATTTACCTGTACAGACACACATAATAAACCCGTAACGTTCTTTTTCCTCCATCATGTATCCTCCTACTTGATATATCAATTTATATTTTATGGAGTGCTTTCCCCATAATATCTCCACATGCTTCCCAAATGGCTTCTGAAAGGGTGGGGTGGGGATGAATCATATCCGCAAGATCTCCCGCCTTTGCCTTTAACTTAATTGCTAAAGTGAGTTCAGATATCATTTCAGATGCGTTCACACCAAGAATCTGTCCGCCTATAATTTCATTTTTTTCATTAGCAATCACTTTTACAAACCCTTCCCGCTCTCCTAAAGTCAAGGCACGGCCGTTGTTTCGGAATTGAAACCTGCCTGCCTTAACGGATATGCCGGCCCTTTTCGCTTCCTCTTCTGTCATACCAACAGCCGCCACTTCAGGATTCGTATAGACGCAGGACGGTACAGCCACATAATCCATCCTGCTTTCCAGACCAAAAGCATTTTCAGCTGCAATCTTTCCTTCCATAAATGCAAGATGCGCAAGCAGTTTGTTTCCCGTAAGGTCTCCAGCCGCATAAATCCCTTTCACGTTCGTTTCCATTCTTTCATCTGTAACTACAGCACCATTCTCAATATGTAATGTCAGGTTTGAAAATTTATCTGAATTTAGTTTTCTGCCTACGGCAGCCAACACTTTACTGCAAGATATTACACACGCTTTATCGCCCATATCATAATGAACGGTAAGACCATTCTCAGTCTTCTCAATTTCTGTTACTCTTGCTGATAATTTAAAAGTGATTCCCTGGCGCTTCATCAATTTCTGCAGCTCTGATGCAATTTCTTCATCTTCTCCCGGAAGAATTCTGTCCTTACACTCAATCATTGTTATTTTAACTCCCAATGGAGCAAGCATAGTGGCAAACTCAAGTCCGATGACTCCGGCACCTATGATCACCATACTTTCAGGTAACTCTCCCATACTTAACGCCTCATTACTGGTCATCACTGCATCTAAGTGAATTCCCTTAACAGGAGGCAGCATTGGCTCTGCACCCGCAGCTAAAATGATCTTTTCACAATTTACACAAACCTCTTCTTCCGATGTTGCAACAACTAATTTTTTCTCGTTTACAACGGTCCCCCGCCCTTTCACTATATTTACGCCATGAAAAGCAAGAAGTTGTTCAACGCCGGTATTAAGATTTTTCACCACTCTGTTTTTTCTTCCAACAGAAACGTTCCAATCAATTTTACTCATGCTGCTTTCTATGCCAAACTCTTTTGATTTCTTAATGACAGTACCTGTTTCAGCAGTTTTTAACAGTGCTTTTGTGGGAATGCAGCCAATGTTTAAGCACACTCCTCCTATCTCTTTTTCTTCTATCAGAACTACCTCAGCACCCAATTGTGCCGCTCGGATTGCCGCTGCGTATCCGGCAGGTCCGCCGCCTAAAACTGCAATTGTAGTATTTAAAGTTTTCATGGATCGGATCACCCCCAAAATCATGTCAGGATTTATTTAATATTCTTTGCAATTTCAGCTAAGCGGGCTGTTGCTGTTTCAAACCCCTGTTTACTTAATGAATAATGCATCCACTTTCCTACCCTGGTACTTTCCACTAAACCAGACTCACATAATATTTTCATATGGTGAGATAAAGTCGACTGTACAATATTTAAATCTTCAAGTATTTTGCATGCGCATTTTTCTCCACCCTGTAACATTTCAATAATCATTAATCGGTTGGGATCACAAAGTGCTTTAAAGATTTTTGCATCTTTTTCATATTGGTTTATCATTGTATTTACCTCTTATCTATATTTATCGATATGATAATTTTATCCTATCTCACATATCGATAAATGTCAATCGTTAATTAATTTCATCAGGTAAATTATTTATTTATCTTTTCCACATTTGCATAGATTTCTTCCACTTCTTTTTTTGAAACAAATCTGGAAATGATAAAGGCGATCACTATAATTCCGGGAATGTCCACGAGCAGCCTTGTAATTGCAAAATTGTTTCCCAATGCGGCTATCTCAAATAAAAACATCGGAATCTTTGTAGTTGACCACGCTCCTATGAATATAAGTATATTCATGAACTTAACACCCTTTTTCATAAAAACAGCTGCAACGGGAAATGCACCATACAATGGCCCGGCTGCTGCCGACCCCAGCAGAATGGATAAGATAACTCCCTTAATGCCGGATTCCTCTCCCATAAATTTAACCATGGTTTCTCTCGGAACCCATATATCCAGTAAGCCAAGCAATACAAATACAGGCGGTATTACAAACAGCATTTCTTTAAATGAATTTGCAGAAATGGTCAATGCTTTGAGCCCTAACTTATCATTTACAACTGTCAATACAGCAATGAATACAAGTACTACAAGAAATGCACGGTATCTCTTTAAAATTTTTATCATATTCCATTCACCACCAATCCGATCACGTATGCAACAATAAAGGAAAATATAAAAGCTAAAATATTTCTTATTATCGTAACTTTCCTGCCAAAATATTTAATTTCAACCGGCATTGTTACAATTCCAACCATCATTAAGGTTGAAACGAATGCTCCAATCTGCATATATCCGGCTCCTCCCTGTAAAAGGAGCGCTGCCATAGGAAATGCTACAAATCCGGGAATCAACGTTATAGCCCCTACAATTGCAGCAATTCCCACTCCTAAAAAGCCTGAATCCGATCCTATGATTCTGGTAATGGTCTCCGTATTTAATACCGCCAGCATGACACCAACTAATAATATTACAACTAAAAATTCAGGAAGAATATTTTCAAATGCTTTCCAGGCTTTTTTCAGTGCCATCTTTGTTTTCTTTTTATCCTTAAAAAATGATATAAGTAATAGAATGATAGTAATCCCATAAAAGATATAGGTATCCATACACAAGCCTCCCTTTAATTTGACTGTAGTGTCGATTTCATTTTACTCATTTCAAATTTTGCAACGAGGAATGCAGCAAACATTGAAACTACCAAAAGGAGGACCGCCGTGACCAGGAAGATTCTTGAAGCACCATAAGTTTTAATAATCATTCCGTTTAAGCTTGTGCCAACGGCACCACCCACAAACATGTTAAAGGACGTAAGAGACATTGCTGTTCCTTTCATTTTCGGCAATTGCTCCTGAGCCGTTGCAATCAGCGTTGATTGAAGGAAGATAAAAGCTAAGCCAAAACCAAAAAGAGCCATTCCCAGCATCCAGGCATTTGTAACTGTTGAAAGAGCAAACAAGGATATTGCTCCTATTATTCCTGCTAAGACTAAAAATCCATTTTTCAGCTTTGCTTTCAACTTTGGTGCCATTCTCCCGCCTATAACCGTACCAACACCAAATAAAGAAATGATCAATCCGACAATCAGTATATTATATCCTGTGATCTCCTGTATTAATGATCCGGAATAAGTAAAGCTTCCAAAAACGCTGAAACCCAAAAAGAATACGATAAGTACAATTTTCATAAATTTAAAGTTTGTCAATGGTTCTTTATATGCTTTTACGAAGTCCAGTGTTTCAACTACCGGTTTATCCCGCTCCAAAATCTTAAGCATAATTATAGAAAGTACTAATTCTCCTATTCCATATATGAGATAAACAAGTCTCCATGAACCGAAATAGGATAACGCACCCCCAATTGCAGAGGCTGTAGCAGCTCCTAAAAACATGAGTCCCATAACCTTACCAAGTGCTTTATGACGGTTCTTGTCATCAAAGCTTTGTCCAACCAAAGCCATAGTAACCGGGAAGATCCCTGCACCAAATGCACCATTCATAGCCCTGAAGAATATTAAAGACGGCAAATCAAATGCAAATGCTCCTAATATACTAAAAACAGAAGTTCCCATTGCCGCTATATTTATTATTTTCACTTTGCCATAACGGTCTGACACAGGTCCAAATATGAGGGTAAATACTCCGAATGCAAGCATATATGCCGTTACAGATATTGCTGCTGTACTTACTGAAATATTTAAATCTTTTGAAATATTGATGATTAATGGTGCTGCGGCATAATTATCTCCATTTGCGAGGAAGGCCATTAAGCCCAAAATCATGATTAGTTTGTTTTTACTTTTGCTATCCATATTATTTTTCTCCGTTTCTTTCATGCTAAGATTCATTCATTATACATATCTAAGTTTGTCGATATGTAAATTATAGCATCAAATCGATGTTTGTCAATATGTTTTAGTAAAAAAATATCAGACTCTGCTGTCTGATATTTCGTAAGCGCTTCTTTTATATATTATTTATACTTTTTTCATATCCTCACAATAAATTTCTTTCAAGTGCTTTGTTAGTTTCATGTTCTCATTATAATCGATACGGCAGTCTATAATTGATGGTACATTTTGCTGAAAGGCTTCTTCCAAAATCGCAGAAAAATCTTCTGCTTTTTCCACCCGATAGCCTTTACAATTCATACTTTCTGCAAATTTAACGAAGTCTGGATTATCAAAATCAACAAAACAATCCTGACCGTATTGATCAAGCTGTTTCCATTTAATTAAGCCATAACTACTATCATTAAATATTAATACGACAATTGGAGTTCCAATACGAAAAGCCGTTTCCATCTCCTGACAATTCATCATAAATCCACCATCTCCGCATACTGCGATTACTCTCTTTAGTGGATTTAATAATTTAGCAACAATAGCTCCTGGAATCGCGATTCCCATAGAAGCAAATCCATTTGAAATAATGCAGGTGTTTGGTAAAAAGCAATTAAAATGTCTTGCAATCCACATTTTATGAGCACCAACATCTGAAATAAGAATTCCATCCTTGCCAACCGCATTTCTTAAATCTATAAGAACTTTTTGAGGCTTCATCGGATAACTATCATCATTTTCATAGCTGTAATGCTCATCTTCCATTTGTTTTTTAATTGCAAATGTCTCTAATGGTTCATCTTTCGGAGATACCCTCTTTGACAGACGCTCCAAAGATGAGGGTATCTCACCTATTATGTCTACCAATGGCTGATAATATTTATTTATATGTGCTGGTCTTGTATCTATATGAATAATAGGAATATCTCTATTGGAATTCCATTTACTAGGAGCATATTCTACTATATCATAGCCAATTGTAATGACCAAATCGGCACCTTCAATAATTTTGTTTGCATAATCCTTCTGTGGTATTCCAATTGTCCACATGGAATAAGGATTGTCATAAGAGATGATTCCTTTTGCCATCATGGTATTGATAACTGGAATATGAAGTTTTTCCGCTAATTGTGTAATTGCTTCACTTGCATTGGATCTAATTGCACCACTACCTGCTAATATGACTGGTTTTCTTGCAGTAAAGATTGCACCAGCAGCTATCTCAATCGTTTCAAGCTCTGCATATTCTTTCGGAATAATTCTTTTTATCATTGGAACTTCCGTTTCAGGTACTTTCATTTTGGATACATTAACAGGAATATCAATGAGACAAGCACCTGGTTTTTCACTTTCAGCATATTTGAAGGCTAACCTTACAATTTCACAAATTGAATCAGGATTGACTACTTGCTTACTTCTTTTCGTGATTGGTTCAAACATTTTCACTATATCAAGGAATTGGTGTGAAGTAATATGCATTCGTTCTGTTCCTACCTGCCCTGTGATGGCAATTAAGGGAGCTCCGTCACTATGCGCATCTGCAACTCCCGTAACTAAATTCGTAGCGCCTGGCCCTAACGTGGATAAACAAATACCAGCCTTTCCAGTCAGCCTTCCATATACATCCGCCATAAATGCAGCACCTTGTTCGTGGCGAACCGTGATAAATTGAATTGAAGAATTTCTAAGTGCATGCATAATTTCTAAATTTTCTTCTCCAGGTATTCCAAATATATATTTTACTTTTTCCTGTTCTAGTGATTTAACCAACATCTGTGCTACATTATAGCAAGAAGTCTCTTCTTTTTCTTCTTCTACAATCTCAATCATATTCATGTTATCCTCTTCTATCAGATATTTTAGTTTAACACAGTTCAATAAAATAGCGAAATAGCTTTTGCGTTTTGTAATCAGTATTGATTAAAGCTTCCGGATGCCATTGTATTCCTATGATTCTTCCATCCTTTGATTCACATGCCTCTAATATCTGATCTGCCGAAAAAGCGGCTGGAAGCAAAGTGTCTGCTAAGTCTTTTACGGCTTGATGATGATAACTGTTTACTAATATTTTTACTTGTTCATATATAGGAAAGAGTCTGCTGTCTGTCCGAATAGAAACTGAATGGGTCATCTCGCTTCGTATATCCATGCTCTGAATGTGACATAGAGATGCCGCTTTTTGTTCATAAATATCTTGATAAAGTGTACCTCCAAAGGCAACATTTAATATCTGCATTCCCCTGCAAATAGCCAGAATTGGCTTATTCTGCTTTTGTGCCTCCCTGATTAATTCTATTTCATATAAATCCATATTACGGATCGACTTATTTACTTTTGGAAGTGGCTCTTCTCTATACATAAGCGGGGAAACATCAATCCCACCTGGTATCATCAAGCCATCTAACTTTGTAATGATATTCTTACATTCCTCAAAGTCTGATGTATAAGGCAGTAAAATGGGTATCCCACCCGACAAAAGAATTGCGTTAATATAGGCAGTTTTTGTCATATAATAAGTTTCATCCTGATAATCCGATGCCGTTATTCCGACAAGTGGTTTCATATTGGCACCCGCCTTCCATTAATAATCATGGTATGTACCGACGCATAATAATCCAGTGGATCTCCATTCCATATTACGATATCTGCATCCTTATTTACCTCTAAGCTTCCTACCCTGTCATTAATTCCTGATAGCTTTGCAGCTCTTATGGTAAGTCCTTCCAGTACTTCCCTTCTGGACATTCCGTATTTATGCAGCAATGCCAGATAGGCACCTGTTAATTCCCCATTAACCAGTGGATGACCGGTCATTAAACAGTAATTTAATCCTGATTTATCTAATTGCTTTGCCATCGACAAATCTTTCCCTTGTGTTTCAGCCTGATATCCTTTACCCAAAAGAGGTCCTATGATAACAGGAATTTGTTCTTTTTTTAATTCTTCCTGCAGCTTCATGGCATCATACCCAAAATCAATGGTATACTTCAGATTGAATTCCTTACCAATTCGGATGGCTGCTCTTATGTCATTTTCCTGACAGGCACTGAATTTCACCAGCAATCCATGAAATACTCTGGATAAGGAGGCTGATTTTATATCATACGGCAGCTTTTCCCCGGCCCGAATTCTCTTATCATAAATTTGGGCCTTATATAGCATCTCTCTTATCAATGCGACGGAACCCATCCTTGTTTCGGGAGATTTCTTTTTGCTGCCATATTTTTTTCTTGGTTCACTGCTTAAAACGAAGTGATAGCACACTTCTTCCCGAATAATTCTTTCAGAAAAGGAACTGCCTCCCGTTTTAAAGGCACAGAATGTTCCACCAATTAAATCGGACATTCCCGGACCTGTAACGACACTGGTTATTCCTCCTCTACGCGCCATAGCAAAGCCCTCATCCTCCACATCGATGGCATCAATGGCTCTAAGCTGCGGCATTAATGGATCTGACTCCTCGTTTGCATCCATTTTGTCAAAGCGAAACACTTGATTATTCACTCCCATGGTAGTATGAGGTTCTACAAATCCTGGCATGACGATACGCCCCTCTGCGTCAATCACATCTTCTTCGTTGGCAGGATTGATATGATCTTTGATTGAAAAAATAGTTCCATTTTTAATCAGAATATCTTTTCTCTCTTCCTCTATGCCTGCCATTGAAAGAATCGTTCCGTTTTTAATGATCATGAAATCACCCTCCCCTCCATCAGACGTATTTTACCATCAATGATTACAATGCTGGCTTCTCCCATGGTTTCTAACGGATCTCCATTCCAGATTACGATATCGGCATCCTTTCCCTCTTCCATACTTCCAATTCTATGAGATAAATCAACTGCATCAGCCGCATGTATTGTGAGAGCTTTTATAGCTCCCTCCCTGGATAGTCCATGTTTTACCAAAATACATGCCTGCATTAACAGACCTTCCATTGGAATTACGCCAAAATCGGTAGCCAGTCCAAAGGGAATTTTTTTCTCCTCAAACATGGCTGCTGCATCAAGTCGTTTACCGCTTAATTCTGCTTTGCCTTTTCCACCAATAACAGGTCCCAAAATAACCTTACAGCCCGATTCCTTGATTTCGTCAAACACCTTATAGCCTTCGGTACAATGATCGATAGAAACCTTTAAATTAAATTCTCTGGCAATTCTTAAGCCTGTAAGTATATCATCTGCCTGATGTGCATGTATTTTTATACGCATTCCATCAAATACGCGCATAAGAGAATGCATATGTAAATCATATTGAAAGGTTTTGCAGTCCTGTAGTTCCTTTTTATTTTGAAAGGCAATCCACTTTTCTTTGTATTCAAGTGTTTTATATAGCATTTCCCGAATTAGTGCTGCTGCTCCCATTCTGGTACTGGGCGATCTTCCCATCTTGCTGTAATTTAATTTTGGATTTTCACCTAGTGCCATTTTCATAGTTATTTCTTCAGATATAATTCTCTCTTGTATGGAATCACCTGCACTTTTTATAGCAATAAAGGTTCCTCCCATTAAATTGGAACTTCCAGGGCCTGTAATTACCGTTGTTACTCCTGTTTTAAGTGCTGCTTCAAAATCCTTAGATGCATAATCCAGGGCATCCAAGGCCCGAAATCCTGGTTGAATCGGATTTATAATTTCATTTGTATGATTCCCGTCAGGTCCAGCCATTCCAATATGACAATGAGATTCTACTAATCCAGGAGTAACAAGACAGCCTTTGGCATCTATGATTTTAACATTGTGATCATAATCCGTTTCACTTATGTTTTTACATATTTTTTTTATCTTTCCATCCTTTAACAGAATATCTGTGTATTTGTCATCAGCCGCTTCCATAGACTGTACTTTAGCATTTTTTATTAGTATCATTTTCTATTCTTCTTTCATACAACTTGCGATATTGTTCTGCTTCACTTTGTGACGCAAAAATAAGATGATTTTCTGAAATTTCCAGCATTTCAGGTTTTTCTGCCGAATAATCATGTTCCTTTGCTGGTTCATAGACCAATCGTTCTCTTCTCTTTTCCGATAACGGATTCGGATTCGGACTGGCGGATAACAACGCTCTGGTATATGGATGATATGGGTATTGATAGATTTCCTCCTTGCTGGCAACTTCTAACAGTCTGCCGCAATACATGACCCCAATCCTGTCTGAAAAATACTTAACCACCGAAAGATTATGTGCGATAAATAAAATAGTAAGATTCAATTCCTTTTTTAAATCATTCAATAAATTGATCACCTGTGCCTGTATGGATACATCCAAAGCAGAAACTGGTTCATCTGCAATGATTAAGCTGGGAGCTACCACAATTGCTCTGGCGATGCCTATTCTCTGTCGCTGTCCACCTGAAAATTCATGTGGATAACGACCAGCCTGTTCCCTGGTAAGTCCCACCTTTTCTAATATCGCATATATTTTTTCTAAAATATCATTCTTGTCCTTTAAGCCCTTTACCCTTAATCCTTCTCCGATAATTTCTGCAATTGTCATTCTGGGATTTAACGATTCCATGGAATCTTGAAAAATCATAGAAATATTAGAAGAAATATATCTTCGAAGTTCCTTTGTCATGGGACCAGTTATTTCACGTCCATGCAGGGTTATGGAGCCGCCTGATGGTGAATATAATCGAATAATACAACGTCCTGTGGTTGTTTTACCACAACCTGATTCTCCTACCAGGCCAAATGTTTCACCTGGATAAACATCAAATGAAATGTCATCCACAGCCTTAACTATATGCTTTTTAAATTTTGTATTCGTGTTAAAAGAAATATTTAAATTTTTTACACTTAATATGGGATTACTATTTAATTCTTTCAAGGTATTCCGCCTCCTCTGCAAGCATTCTATTAATACGCTGTGAAAGTATGGGTGGCAGTTCTGTCTTTGGCGCTCTCTCATCCATGAGCCAGGTTGCCGCATAATGGGTATCACTGATTGGAAAATACGGAGGTTCTTCTATAAAATCAATTTTCATTGCATAGGCATTTCTGGCTGCAAAAGCATCTCCTTTCGGTGGATTAACCATATTAGGCGGCGTTCCTGTTATTGCCATTAATTTCCCCTGTGTTTCCATATCTGGCATGGAGGCTAACAAAGCCCAGGTATATGGATGCCGTGGATCCAGAAATATTTCTGTGCACAAACCATATTCAACGATTTTACCTGCATACATAACATATACTCTGTCTGCTATATTTGCTACGACTCCAAGATCATGGGTAATGAATATAATAGAAAGATTTTTCTCTTTTTTTAATTGTTTTATTAAATCTAATATTTTAGCCTGTACGGTTACATCCAGGGCAGTAGTCGGTTCATCACAAATCAGAATCTCCGGATCATTTGCAAGTGCGATTGCAATTACAATTCTTTGACGCATTCCTCCAGAGAATTGAAATGGATATTGATGAAATCTTCTATTTGCATCTGGTATACCCACTTCCTCCATTAAGGATAACGCTTTTGTTTTTGCCTGTTCCTTAGTCATATTCTGATTCAGTAAAAGGACTTCTGTAATCTGCTTTCCGATGGTCATTATAGGGTTTAATGCTGACATAGGGTCCTGAAAAATTAAGCCTATTTTCTTTCCGCGTATTTCATGAAATACCTCTTCATTGATTTTTGTCAAATCATAACCCTGATAAGAAATAACTCCATCCTCCGTGATGGCATTTTTAGCTAAGATACCCATAATACTCTTAGCCGTTACACTTTTACCCGAACCAGATTCTCCTACAATAGCTATGGTTTCACCCTTTTTCAAATCAAAAGTAATACCTCTGACCGCCTGTACCTTTCCCGCATACGAACGGAAAGAAATGCGAAGGTCCCTGACTGATAAAATTACTTCTTTCGGGGATTCTTTTTTTATAATTTCTTCCATTTCTTACCTCCTGTTATTCTAGTCCACGCATCGTTGGATCAAATGCATCTCGTAAACCATTACCAAATAAATTAAAGCAGACCATTAATATAGAAATTAATACTGCTGGAAATAACATCTGATACGGATAGGTAATCAGAACCTTTTGTGCATCTGATAATAAAACACCAATTGATGGCTCAGGTGCCTGTACTCCCAAGCCTATAAATGCTAAAAAGGATTCCGCAAATATAGCTGACGGTATTTCTAACATAGCTTTTGTAATAATCGGTCCTATGGAATTAGGCATAATATATCTAAAAATCAATTTAAAATCTGAAACACCTAAAGTTTTTGCAGCTAAAACATATTCTCTTTCTTTAAATCTGAAAAACTGACCTCGAATCATCTTAGCTGTTGCAACCCACCCACGAATTATGAGAGCTATCACAATTGCTTTAATACCTGTTCCTAAAAATAATATGAGCATCGTTGCTATGATGACTTGTGGAAAAGCACTTATAATCTCCACAAGCCGCATAAGAACCATATCGATTTTTCCGCCATAAAAGCCTGCAATGGAACCGTATAGTAATCCAATACATATATTCACTGCTACAGAAAGAACAGCAATCATGAGTGAAACTCTGGCACCTCTCCACAGCCTCGTAAAGAGATCTCTTCCCAGATAATCCGTTCCGCATATATAGTAGACTCCCTCTTCTACATTGCTGTATTTATACATGTCAACTTTGACATCAACCATGGATACTCCGCTGCTTTTATAACGATTTGTAATTTCAACCACACTACCCTCTGGAAATTTGTTTTTATCTGTTAAACTTGATTCTGCTTTGTTATATAGAATCATTGTTCCGTCTGCTATATGTAATTTTTCCAGAACTGGTATTTTAGGAGGTAAATTTGTTCTTGTCACATCCTGATCATTATAACCATATTTACTCATAGAGGGACCCAAAATTGCAAATAAGGAGATGAGCAGTATAACCACCATGGTAATAATGGATGCTTTATTCTTTAGCAGACGTACCATAGCATCCTGAAAAAATCCCGCTGATTTTTCTTCATTTTCAGAGCACATTTGTAAGGAAATATCTTGTATAAATGTAAAATCGTCATTATTATTACGTTCAGTCATTTTTCTTTTCCTCCTACTCTGATTCTTGGATCGATTAGCCCATAGGATAAATCAACAATCAGCATAGTTGCAATAGAAATAGCTGCATAAAAAATTAGAATAGCAATCGTAAGTGAGTGATCATTGGCATTAATGGAGCGAATCATTAAACTTCCTACTCCTGGAATGGAAAATAATCGCTCAACTACCATAGAGCCTCCCAATACATTGGCAAACATTGGTATAATGACATTAACCATGGGAATTCCTGAATTTCTTAATGCATGACGTAATATGGCCTGTTTCTGCGTTAACCCTTTTGTTCTTGCTAATGTCATATACTCTGAATTTAACACCTCAATCAACTCTCCCCGAAGGTATCTGGTAATTGTAGCGACAGGCGTTAATGCTAAAGCAATTACGGGTAATGTAATAGAATAAAGCTGACCTAAAAAGGAGGTAGTTGGTTTGTAAAGGATAGAAAACCAACCTAACTTATAGCCTAAAATATATTGTAACAGTGAAGCAAATACAAAAGAAGGAACGGAAATTCCTAATATAACACCAAAGGAGATCAAAATGTCCGTTTTACTATTCTTCTTTATAGAAGAAAGAATCCCCGCAGCCATACCGAGTGGAATTGCAATGACAAGGGATAATAAGTTAATTGCCAGAGACACAGGCATTTTACTAAGTAAAACCTGAAAAGCTGGTACTCCTGGTTCTACCTTTACAGAAGTTCCCCAATCATTCTCCAATAAGATTCCTTTCATAAAATACCAGTATTGAACATAAATGGGTTCATTTAAATGCGCTTTTTTTTCTAAAATTGCGATGACGGAAGCTGAAAGATTGGGATCGTCATAAACACTTCCCGGCATTAACCTAACAACAACAAAAGCAACGGTTAAAATAATAAATAGTGTTATAAAAGCTATGCACAATCGCTTCACAATATATCTTCGCATGCTAATTCCTCTTCCCTTTTATAATTTCAAAAAGTTGTATACCAAGCTAAATTTACTTAATATCAATATATTGATATCCAAATCCTAAAATCCTGACTCTTGTTTCTAATGGAAGCTGCACTCTTTCATTAAATATGAAATACTGTACCTGCTGAAATACCGGGATGCAATCTATGTTATCAAGTAAAGATTTCTCCATTGCTAAAGTTACTTCCCCCAGCTTCTTTTCATCCAATCGATATTCTTCTGAAACAGATAGTGCGTATAAATCATCAATTTCTTTATTCTGATATTGTGTAAATCTTCTTGCATCAGTAGTCCGGTAAACCTCAAATTTTTTATTAGCTGAATAGGTAGCAGACGTTAAATCCCAACCTCCCCAACATAAATCCCAACCATTTGTAGGACCATTCTGTGATGTTCTCATCAGCTTTACTGCTTCAGCATTATTCATTGCTTTGATACTTAAGTTAAAATGATCTGCTCCAAAAATTTCTGTTAGTGTACTTTGGATATATTCGGATGCGGTTCTGGTTGCCGGAACTGCTTCGTTATAAATAAGTGCTAAGTCCACCTTATCAATTCCTGATTCCTGCATAGCTTTGTTAAAATATTCTACTGCTAATTCCTTGTCATATCCATTGTTCTCAGGCAGATTATCGGTTCCGCCTTCTAATTTACGAATGGAGGTACCATCGGCTGAAACGGTATAACTTTCTGGAAGAAAATAACCAGCTCCTATATAATTATTTAGTTTTGCTAATGTATCTCGATCGATTGCATAATAAAGTGCTTTTCTGAAATTCAGGTTATTCAAGTATGGCTTATCTGGATTTTCAAAATTTATTTCTAAATCCCGTATGGTTGCAGTATCGTATTTAATTGTTCGTGGATCCTCCCCATATACTTGATATCCATTGGTTCCTAATTCAAGGAAATCAATTTCACCACTTTGATAAAGTTCTAATTGAGTTACCTCATCAGCCACTTCACGAACATTCATACCATCTAACTTAATTTCTTCCGCATGGACATAGTTGTCATTTTTCTCAAATACCCGTTCAGTCCCTTTCGTCCAGGAACTTAACACAAATGGTCCGCTTGCCATAAATAAATCTGCTTCCGTACCGTATGTAGTTGATGTACCGTCCTGACTAATACAGGAATCATATAGCGGCTGATAAACAGGGCCTGTGTAACGCATTTGAAAATGCTGCATAACCTGCGTAACTGTATATTTTTCTGTCGTCGTAACCGAAACGGTATAATCATCTACCTTCTTTAAGCCTACATCCTCCCATGCCACTTCAATTCCTTTTGCTTTTTGAGTATAATATTCATAAGCATTTTTGATAGTGATCATATTTTGAGCAAGTCCACTTGCTGCTGAAAGCATCATATTCGGATCAAGTGCCTTTTGCCAGGAATATAAAAATGTATCTGCATTAATCGCTTCTCCATTTGCCCATTTTGCGTTTGGATTGATTTTAATGGTCCATGTATAGCCATCTTGTGTCGTAGGCTCTGATTCAGCAAGATCAGGTACCAATTTGATGCCATCTCTTGTATCATTCGGAACATAGCGGTATAAATTAGCCTGAATATAATCAACTACCTCAGTATTGCCCTCGTAAGGACTAATGTTAGTTGCAGATGATGTACTGGACCAACGAAATTTTTTTTCGGCTCCCCCATTATCTACGCTATTCGTACCACTTTCTACATTACTTAAATCTGAGTTGCTGCCTGTGCTATTAGTATTGCCACAGCCTGTAACAGTTAAGGTAAATAATAACGTAGTAAGAATCAATCCAATTCTTCTTTTCATAAAATTTCCTCCTTTAATAAATACCTGTTCTATTTTATACACAAAACGTATGGATATAAAAAAAGGTCTTCATACCAGATAAAGCTGGTTGAACACCTATGTTCTATACTTCCATATTTTTTTAATAGGAAACAACCAAGATATTTTCAGTAATTATTAGTTGTTCTTTAAATGTCCATTGACGCTTATCGTATTTGACACTATACTATAGAAGAAATATGTTATTCAAAATTATTTTTAGCGAATAAATCTTTCTATCTTGATTTTCGTTAGTATATACTATATTTCAACATTTGTAAATCTGAAATTTTCTATTATGTCATACAAAAATCGTATGGATACATTGCATACAACGGAGGAGGAGAAATGGATTATCAAAAATTAGAATATTTTATCAATGCTGCATACTATCATAATTTTTCAAAAGCTGCTGAAGCCTCACAAGTGACGCAGGCAACCATTAGCAGACAAATACAAGCATTAGAAGATGAGATTGGAGTTTCCCTGTTTATTCGAACCAAACAAGGTGTAGAACTGACACAGGCGGGAAAATATTTATTTAATACTGCCTCAAGCTTTATGGAACAGCATCAGGATATCATTCATGGTTGCTGCAAGGCGGCAGATGAAGACCGTTTTCGTATTCGATTTGCTACAGGACCATATGAGCATTTATTATTACATGAACCGCTTAAGATTTTCCAATCCAGGTATCCAGATTCTGAAGTAACAATAATGGCATACACATATAAAATACTTGCTTCCAGATTCTTTAACCATTCGGTTGATTTTGGTTTTTGTACCGAAGATTGCGCGAATGCATGTGGCGGTCTTATCTCTTCCACTATTTACAATAAACCATGGCAGGTTGTAGCACATAATAACAGTCCATTTTGGGATCTCACAAGGCAGCAACAGAGAACTTTACAAAATCAAAGAATTATAACTATATACCGAAATAATTATGAGCCGGTTGAAGCTTATTGTAATAAGTATCATCTTCACCCTTCAGAATTTATTGAAACTAATTTTCTACATACTCAGATACTTATGTTGGGAAGCAAATCAGCAATCGCAATTATGCCTCCATTTGTAAAATCTGCGTTACCTGACGAAATGAGAATGGAAGATATTTTAACAGAGCCGCTTTGTCCAAATATTGTTGCTGCTTATAACCCTATGGTACCATACCAGGGTTGTTTAGAGTTTCTTGATGTTTGTAAAGAGTATTTTAGCAATTAATTTCTACATAAAAGAAATATTCAAATATCCGTTTCTACCTTCTATACGCTTTAGGATGGCATCCTGTCGCCCCTCTTGGGGCTTTCCTACAGCGGAGATTCTATGGCGGTCAATGCCACAGGTTATATAATGGGAAGTTCAGACTCCCATGCAAATTGGGATTTGTCATTGTATATCTAATTGCATAAATATTGCTGTAGATGCTGGATTGTCATTATATCTTTCGATATCATAAAATCCATAATACTTATACATTTTAATTGCTTTTTCCATAAAAGGAAACGTATCAAGTCTTATATGTTGATAGCCAATTTCTTTTGCATCAGAAATAACCTGTTCCATAAGTTTCTTTCCTATATGCTTTCCTCGATTACCCGGTCTGACATATAAGCGTTTCACTTCGCAATACTCATCGTCATCTTTTTTTAACGCAACACACCCTACAAACTTGTTGTCAATGCTTGCAATATATAATCTTCCTTCTGGCAAGCTATATTTTTCTTCAAGCTTATTTTTCTCATCACCATAATTCTGTGATTTCAAACACTCGACAACATCTTCATCGTCTGCTAAAATACTATCTGTATATTCATTAAACAATTGAAGTATTTCATCTTTTTCCCTATATGCCAATCTAACTATTACATCCATATTAGTACCTCTCTAAATTCAAATTTCTATGTTACTATACACAGTTCAATACTTTATAAATATAATGGGAAGTTCAAGGTAACCTACAGACTGGAATTTGTTATTGTAAATATTTTTCCATTAAAAAGAACTTTCCTTTTCTCCATTCTACAGTTCCTACTCTACTGTATCCACAATTACTATACAATTTTAAAGCATATGGATTTTCTGTAAATACATCTAAACGAACGGCCTTAGCTCCCTTTTTATTGGCTTCCTTCTCAATATGTTCCATCGTAATTCTGGCGATTCCTTTGTTTTGAAATAGCGGATTTACACATAGTCTATGTATTACATAAAAAGTTTTTTCCTCATCTTTCCATTGACCTTTTTTATATTCTTCATCACACTCCTGGTTTAAAACATAAATAACAACCAGTTTTTCGTAACTTAATCCTACATATAATTGCTCAGCTTTAATATCATTTATAAAATCTTCCTGAGTAGGGTATATCATATCCAATTGTTTGATACCATTATTCTCCATTACCTTAATTGCTTGGTGTACAAGATTATTTATTTCATTCAAATCTTCTAAAGTTCCAAGTCTATAATTTATATTCATCATCTTTACCTCAGCAAATTTTGATTGAAACTTGTCTCATTTTCATAATTATTAGTATCCTTCCATTTTATAACTAAACCTTGCTCCCCAACTTCTTATTATTGCTATAACATACTCTGAAACGGGGCTAAAAATCGCATATTTTAGCCCCATTTTTTGCTCATTTTTCAGTCAAAAAGCACAACATCTTGTGGTCTAACCCCTGCTTTTCTTGTCCAAACCACAATACGTCATCATTATCACCGTTTCAACATGGGTGGTCCAAGGAAACATATCCACCCCCCACGCCTTCTTCGCCTCATATCCCTTTTTCTTAAAATACTCCAAATCCCTGACTAATGTCTCCGGCCCGCAAGACACATATACCACTTTATCCGGCCTCATTACAGCAACGGAGTCAATAAACTCTTCCGTGCTCCCGCTTCTGGGCGGATCCATAAACACAACGTCCACATGCTCCCCGGATTCTGCCATATTGACCATAAACCGACCAGCATCATTACAATAAAAGCTTGCATTCTTTACATTATTGATTTTTGCATTTTCAATTGCATCACGAACCGCATCCTTGTTTAATTCCACACCAATCACTTCTTTTACATGGCTGCTGGCAACAATTCCTATTGTGCCGATTCCGCAATATGCATCAATGATCCTCTCTTTTCCGGTCAGTCCCGCCGCTTCAATAGCCTTCTTATAAAGAGCCTCTGTCTGAACGGGATTTACCTGATAAAAAGACTTAGAAGATATACGGAAACGACAGCCACAAAGAACATCTTCTATATAACCCTTACCATAAAGTACATGCTCCTTATCTCCCAGCACCATACTGGTTCCTCTGTTATTCACGTTCTGTATCACTGTCGTGATTTCCGGATGGCGTTCCCTTAAAGCTTTAACAAAATTATTCTTTGAAGGAAATATTGGGGAAGCAGTCACAAGCACAACCATAATCTCACCTGTCACAAAACCACGGCGAATTAAGACATGACGCAGCAGGCCATATCCTGTATCCTCATCATAAGTGCGGATTTTAAAAGATTTAAGCATCCCTCTGATCGTCCCAATAATCTCATCTGATTTCTCATCCTCAATCAGGCAGCTTTCCACAGGAACTACTATATGAGAATTAGCTTCATAAACACCAGAAATAGGGTTTCCCTTTCTGTCGTGATCAAATACAGCATGTACCTTATTACGGTAGTGATAAGGATCACTCATTCCCATCATGGACTCCAGGCGGCAAAATGGCTTTAACAACGTTTCCAGATTCTTTTGTTTCTGTTCCAGCTGTTTTTTATAAGGCAGATGAAGTAACTGGCAGCTTCCGCACCTTCTATAAACCGGACACTGAGATGCATTGCCTTGTCCCCTGTCCTTATGCATCTTATTACCTGACCGCTCATCATTTCTTATCTTATCATTCCGCATCTTGCCAGCTTGTGTCTTATCACTTTGTGTTGTCCGGGTAAATGGCTTCCCGGGTTGCGCTTTCCCATTCTCTGCCTTGCCATTTTGCGGCTTCCCATTCATTGTTTTCTCAACCTGTATCTTACCATCCTGCCTCTTCCCGTTCGCCTTTTTCTCATCTATACGAAACTTTTCCTTCTTCAATCGATTATCTATCATTTCATTAATCCGCCTTTTCTTCTCTGTTATCAAAAGCTATTATAGTATATTCTTCCCCATAAAACCACCGAATTCCTTTGTTTCTTTAAAAACTATTGCATTTTCGCCATTGAAGTTTATAATAATTCAAAAAGAGAAAAGGAAGGAAACACTCATGATTGATACAGGCACCAGCTTCTATATAGATAAAACACTTTACAATGGACGTCCGGCAAATTCTTCTGACAGACCAGACAAAGAACTCCGCACCTACGATCTCTTAGATCAGCTTCAAATCGCCTACCAGCGGCTCGACCACGCCCCGATCCCCACCATCGATGCCTGCCGGGATGTCGACTCCCTGCTAAACATCGACATCTGCAAAAACTTATTTCTCTGCAACGCAAAAAAGACGGAATTTTACTTGCTCCTGCTTCCGGGGAAAAAGAAATTCCGCACTTCCTGTCTTTCAAAACAAATCGGCTCCTCCAGACTCTCATTTGCTGATCCGGAGTTTATGATTCAGTTTTTAGATATCACTCCCGGTTCTGTCTCTGTTCTCGGGCTTATGAACGATAAAGATAACAAAGTTCAGCTGCTTATTGACAAAGATGTGCTCTCCTTTGAGTTCTTTGGCTGTCACCCCTGCATTAATACCAGCAGCTTAAAAATGAAAACATCTGACTTAATTAACCGGATTCTCCCTGCAATTAACCATAGCTTCATCCAGGTAGATCTTCCTGGTGAGCCGGATTCCATTCAGTAACTGCTCAACCAAAAAAAGGGCAGGATCTCTGTCTCCTGCCTGGTCTGCACTTATTCTACGTGACCTGCCAGATATTATCGTGGTAAGAGGCAATTCTGTTCTTGCCCGCCTGCTTGGCATAATACATGGCACGGTCCGCCTGTGAAAAAAGCTTCTGGTAATTTTCTTCTTTTTTCCCTGTACTGGAAACGATACCGATACTGACGGAAAGGCGTCCTTCCCCTTCCGGAACCGCTTTCTTTGCCCGCTTTAAGAGTTTTTCCGCCCGCTTGTAGACATCGGATCCGACTGTAAATACCACGAACTCGTCACCGCCTACTCTGCCTACCAGATCCGGCTCCGGAAAAAGATCGCAGAGCATTCCGCCTACCTTCATCAGAATCCGGTCTCCTGTGGGGTGGCCGTAGCAGTCATTAATTTCTTTGAAATTATCAATGTCGATCATGCAAAGCCAGCTGTCTGTGTCACTTTTTAACAGTTCATCAACCCGGTACTCGAAGGCTGATTTGTTGTAAACTCCGGTCAGTCCGTCTTTTATAGACTTTAACAGCAGCTGTTCTTCTCTCGCTTTTGATCCGCTGATATCCTGAAGCTTACCGATCAGTTTCAGCGGGCCTGTCTTTTTGTCTTCCCAGATAGCGGTTAATTTACAGCTGCACCAGTGGAATGGCTCCCCCATCTTTCCCATACTGAATTCAAAGGACCTCATCTCTCCCTCTTTTGGTGCATTGTCTCTGTGCTTTGAAAAAAAGCGTTCAAATGCCTGTAAATTAATATGACCTTTCGCATTAGCCGAAAGACACAGCCGCTTTTCCGGATAGGAATACTCGAACAATACAGTGTCAGTAAAAAAACTCATATTCCCGTACAGCTGTTCTGTCTGGCTGAAACGGAAAGACTCCTGTCCGATTCCCTTACTCTCACTTTCTAATTGTCTTTCTGAATTTCCTGTCATGATACTTCCCCCTGTACCTCATGGAATCCTTTATTTCCCGTCTTTTCTATTCGTATATCATACATGATAACGCTTTTTACCCGTATATGCAACTTGTTTTTGGAGCATTATTACGCATATAATACGTAATGTCTGGTTAGAATATCCTTTATGATAAACCAAGAGGTGATAATGTTGGATGAACAATTTGTCAGGAACCGAATCACAGAACTCCGCCTGAAGAAAAATATTTCAGAATATCAGATGAGCTTAGATCTGGGGAAGAATAAAAGCTATATACAGGGAATCTCTTCGGGACGTTCTATGCCTTCCATGAAACAGTTTTTCGAAATCTGTGATTATCTTGAAATTACTCCCATTGAGTTTTTTAATACAGAAAAAAAAGAGCAGGCTCTTTTCTGGGAGGCCGCCGCGATTATGAAAGAATTAAGCCACGAAGATCTGGAAGCAGTTTTTCCAATTTTACTGCGGCTCAGGGCGAAAACAGGCAGTAAAAAACAGGCAGAACCTTAATCAATAAGGTCCTGCCTGTTTTTTATATTGCTCTTGTCTGTTCTTTCAGCCAAAGCGCTTCTTCCTCTGTAAGGTGAGGTACCACCGCATCATAAACAGCTTTATGGTAATCATTTAAAAGTGTTTTATCCCGCTCTGTCATAAGTGATGGATCCAGTGCCTCCAGATCGATGGGGACCATGGTGAGAAATTCAAATTCCATAAACTGGCCGTACTCATTTAACTCCGCTTTTTTACATACGATCAGGTTTTCAGTTCTCACTCCGTGGCTTCCCTCAATATAAACTCCCGGCTCATCGGAAGTGACCATTCCTTCTTCCAGTATACAGTTATCCTGACGCTCCGGTACCATACGCCAGCGGATTCCGTTGGGACGCTCATGAACATTGAGCAGAAATCCGACTCCATGCCCGGTACCGTGATCAAAATTGATTCCACGGCTCCAGAACGGCTCTCTGGCAACATAGTCCAGCGTCAGCCCTCTGCAGCCATGGAGGAACTTTACGGCTGCCAGGCGGAGCATACTGATGACTGTGAGTGTAAAATGCTCCCGCTCCTCTTTGGTCAGCGGTCCCACCGCAACGGTTCTTGTTACGTCAGTGGTTCCCTCATAGTACTGGCCGCCGGAATCAACCAGATAAAGGCCTCTTGGTTTAATCTCCGCATTGCTTTCCAAAGTTGCTTTATAATGACACATGGCGGCATTGGCGCCGTAAGCAGAGATGGTATCAAAGCTGATTCCCAGATTCCCTTCCTGCTCACAACGGAGGTTATCTAAGTATTCCTGGGCGCTGACCTCTGTGATTGTTTCCTTTCCCACATTCTGCTTCAGCCAGTATATAAATTTCACCATGGCTGCTCCGTCTTTTACATGGGCTTTTCTCATGTTTTCCACTTCAACAGGATTCTTCATGGCTTTTGCAAGTACAGTCGGATTCATACGGTCAATGATACGGTTAGAAGAATCGATGCCTTTTACAATGGCATAATTGGTTCTGCCTGTCTCCAGAAGAATCCTCTGATCTCTCAGCTGGCTGACAGAAACATAGATGTCATTATAGGGGCAGACCGTAACGGATAAGTCTTTTAAATAGGCTTTTACCTGATCATTTAACACTTCTTCGTTAATGAACAGGTAAAAACGTTCCATCGTTACCAATCCATAGGAAAGAACAACCGGATTACAGCTCACATCATTTCCTCTGATATTTAAAAGCCAGACAATATCGTCCAGTGTGGTAAGGATATGAACGGTTGCCTTTTCTTTTTTCATTTCTTCTCTTAAATCGCTGATTTTCTCAGCTGCTGATTTACCGGCAAACTTTTCTTCAAGAATCCAGACCGGCTCTTTTGACAATTCAGGGCGCTGCTCCCAGATCTGATCCACAAGGTCCTCTTCATAGGCCAGAGTCACATGCTTATCTGCCAGTTTCTCTTCAAAATCCTGTCCCTGGCGGCAGTTTACAACACGCCCGTCAAAGCCCAGTTTGCCGCCTATTGGCAGTACTGCCTCTAAATAATCCAGGATATCAGGGACTCCCGGGTATCCCATCTTTCTAAGTTCCACGCCGGTGCCGGAAAGCTGCATTCCAGCCTGAACAAAATATCTTCCGTCTGTCCACAGACCTGCTTCGTCCTTTGTAATCACTGCGGTTCCTGCCGAGCCGGTAAAGCCTGTCATAAATTCTCTGGCTTTAAAATACTCTCCGACATACTCTGATTCATGAAAATCAGAGGTTGGAATCATATAGGCGTCAATATGGCGCTCTGCCATTAAGTCTCTTAACTGTTTCAGTCTCTCACTTATCATTGCCTGCTTCTCCTTTGGTTTCAAAATAATTTTCTATGGCTTCTGTGATGCCCTCGCTGTATGTGGGATGGGCACGCATGGCCAGCCGAAGCTGACTCGCCGTCAATCCGTTGGCAATTGCAGTTGCCATCTCGCTGATCATGTCTGTTGCTCTGGGGCAGACAATCTGGGCTCCAACCAGTGTACCGGAATATTCTTCAAATACCAGATGAACAAATCCGTTCTGCCTGCTGGTGATAATGGATTTCCCGTTTCCACTCATGGAATAGTGACCGCATCGCACATTCATATTGTTTGCCACAGCTGATTCCCGGGTAATTCCCACAGATGCTATCTCAGGTTCTGTATAAATGCAGCTGGGAACTACCGGCAGTTTCACAAACATTCCGTTCGGCACAACAGAAAGCCGGATGGTATGCTCCGCTCCTGCGATCTTTTCCACCACATAGGTTCCCTGTGCAGCGGCAACATGTGCCAGCAGGATATCCGACGCCACGTCTCCTATGGCATAAATACCGGGTTCACTGGTCTCAAATTCTGAATTCACCTTTAAACGGCCATGTTCCATCTTAAGACTTACATCTTCCCCCAGAAGGCCATCCAGGCAGGGCTCTCTTCCTGCTGCAATCAGAATCTGTCCTGTACGAATGGTCTGCTCTTGTCCATCCATCTCAAAAACGCAGGACAGCCCGTGATCTTCCTCTTCCCTGATTTTCTTAATATTCACCATGCAGTGAACTGTAATTCCTCTTTGCTTCAGCTCTTCTTCCAGCGCCTGGGACACTTCAGAATCCATAGGTCCAAGCAGATGGGCTTTCCGTTCCAGAATCGTCACATTGGAACAAAGTGCACTGAAAATGGTTGCGAATTCCACACCGATAACCCCTCCTCCAATTACGAGAAGCCGGTCATAATTCCAGGTATCCGACGCCAACAGACGCTCACTGGTCAATACTCCCGGCAGATCTGCACCGGGGAAATCGGGAATTACGCATTTCGCTCCTGTTGCTATGATGAGATGCTCTGCTGTATAGTAATCCTTTCCTTCCGGACCATTGACTTCCACCGTTTTATTTCTTCTAATGACTGCTGTTCCGGTAAGTACTGTAATATTTTCTGCTTCAATCAGGTCTGTAATGCCCTTTCGGTAAGATTTTACTGAACTTTTCTTATATAGCTGCATTTTCTTAAAATCAAAGGAAATAAAATCCGTAGATACACCAAACTCATCACAGTTTTGCAGTTCTTTAAATTTACTGGCGGCATGAAGAAGCGATTTTGTGGGAATACAGCCTTTGTTCACGCAGGTTCCCCCCAGCTTTTCCTTTTCCACAATTGCCGTCTTAAATCCCAATGAAGCAGCTTTTAATGCAGCAGTATACCCGCCCGGTCCTCCTCCTATAATTATGATATCAAAATGTATCGCCATTAAATCTCCTCCTGCCGGATCATTTTAAAATGAAGGCAGGCGTTCTTAATTCCATCCTGGTCGATGGGATCTGTAATATAATCGGCTGCTCTCTTCAGCTCTTCCATTGCATTGCCCATGGCAATTCCGATTCCTGCTGCCTTCACAATATCATAATCATTCATGCTGTCTCCAAATGCCACCGTCCTTGAAAGAGGAATCTTATAATATTCGCAGAGTCTGGCAAGCCCCACTGCTTTTGATGCCTTTCGTTCCACTACATCTGCACCTTTCTTATCCGCAAACATATGAACGTGGATCTCCGGGAATTCCTCCTCCATCTTTTTTGCACCATCTTCATCTCCGATGAAAGCCATGGTTCTCACATCAAGCTGTACAAGCTTTTCGGCATCTGCAAAGTTTCTTCGGCATTCTCCCCATAGCTTTCTGTCGTGTTCCGCCACTGCCTCCGGGTTTACATAATAGTCATATTCCCCTACGGTAGTACCAACACTGTAGGGTGTGCTCTTTGCATAGGAAAGAATCTGCTTTAAAAGATTTTTATCAAAGGTGTGCTCATATATAACAGTCTCTCCCACAGTCACCTTGGTTCCATTAAGATGAATAATTGCCTCCGGCCGTACCTGGTCCCGTATTGCAGTACTGAATATGGAATCCATGTCTCTTCCGGTTGCCAGCACTATGGTGTAATTTTCTCTCAGTTTTTCGATTGTCTCCATCGCACTTGCAGGAATCGACCAGTCTTTATGATCAAGCAGCGTCATGTCTACATCAAAGCTAACGATTGGTTTCATCTATTTTCACCTTTTTTTCTTCCTGATTAGTCTTGTCTGTTCCATCATATATTAAATTTTGAATTTTTTCAACAAATATGCTTTACCAATTGGAAATTTTCTGCTATAATGTCTGAGTGTCAGGAAACGGAGTATGGCGTAGCTTGGTAGCGCGCTCGGCTGGGGGCCGAGAGGTCGCAGGTTCAAATCCTGTTACTCCGATTGACAATTGCGATATCAGTACCGGCTTTCCAAGCAGACAGGAAACCGGTGCTTTTGGTTTACTGATAAATGTATGGAGACATAGCTCAGCTGGGAGAGCATCTGCTTGACGTGTAGAGGGTCGCAGGTTCGAGTCCTGTTGTCTCCATTATTTTTGAACCCTGGTAATTACGAGAATTCCTTGTAAATACTGGGGTTTTTCTATTTTGAGGTCTACAATAATTTGCTTAATAAAGCATGGATATACCCATAAATACAACACGATATCACACGAAACTACTATCTGAAAATGATATAATTCACTATATTTAAGGCAGGTCCATAATGTCGGATACCTGCCTTTTGTATTATCCCGGATTCTAATATTGGAAATATATTTCCGTCTGCATCCTTTTCACTAATTAAGACCAATCCTTTGCTCAGCGCTGTAACTTTTCCTTTGCTGGTTACGTTGGCTATTGAAGAATCCATAGGAGCCCATATGTATTCACCACTGTTTATCAGGATCCCGATCAGACCGTCATTGCTGCCGATCATAGTCTCAAACTTCCTACCTGCATAAACCTGGACAGTGACTATCTGTTTATCTAAAAGCTTCATGCTGCACCTTCTTCCTTGCGGGAGGCATCCTGCGCTTCGTATCCGGACACAGGCTCGTGTATGTATAAGCTGGCATTGTCCTGAATGGGTCATAACCGGCGGTGCTTTTATAGCTGCATCCGCCTTCGCCTGTATACGGCTGTTTACGCTTGCTCTGTCTGCTCTGCAGTCTTTTGATGATTTTCTCGATGTATCACTCCTCTGGAATTTTCTCTTAACCTGCTTAAGATACCTTTAATTAAATCCGATAATCTAAATGTATTATTTCAAAATATTTAAAGGGTAGGTATAAGTATGGAAAATGAAAATGTTTTAAAATTTGGATTAGGCATTAAAATATGGTGCGTAATCAGTATTTTAGGTAGTATTTTTAGTTCTTTAACAAATTTAATTTATGCTAATTACAGCGTAGCTGTCGCATGTATTGCTACTGTGATATTCTACATTTGGCTGCTCTTAAGTAAAAAGCGAATAGCATTTTACTTGATTGTTTTCGTAGCTGTCGCGCGTCTCATAATAGACCTTATTGTACTAAAAACCCCAATGGCGTTCTTGGGATTGGGTAATTGTTTAATTACATATGCTTTTCTGCATAAATACTGGAAGCAAATGAAGTGATTTTATTCTTACACGTACCCTGCTATTCTGCTTACAGGGTACGTTTTTTAATTAAAATTTCAGTTTATATGACTTTCTAGTAGATTTAACAATCTGTCTTGCATATCGGTTGTCGTGTCCACACAGCCGCATTCATTATTTTTCCTACATCATTTTCAGTAAAAACTGGTAAGTACAGGAATTTCTTGTACTTACTGGTTTTTTTATTTTAAGTCTTATAGTAATTATACTGTAATAATTTGTAGTTTTATGTCGTATTTTCAGACATTAACAATCTATCCACAATTATTTCCACATTACCGTGGATAACTGTCATATTGGATAAAAAAAAAGACGGGATTGACCGTCTCTGTTTGTAACCAAGAAAATAAAATTACCTTTCTATTATAAAAGGTCACATCCCATAATAAAAAGCTGCCAACTTTGTTGACAGTTGGCAGTTTAATATTAATAAAACTTACATTCCAGACATTTTTCTACACTCATCTGCACATGTCTGGCATTCTTTTGCACAGTCTTTGCAGTGCTGATCCTTAAACATATTACACTCTCTTGCGCAGCTATCACAAATCATTGCACAAATTCCACAATGCTCTTTCGAGTATTGTCCGTTCATCGACATCATAGACACTGACATCTGACACATCATTGCACATTCAACCAACATACTGACACAGTTCTTTCTTTCATTTAAATCAGGCTCATTTAAACATGCATGAAAACATTCATAACATGCCTGTGCACATTTTGCACATGCGTCAATACACGATTGATTCTTCTTGGTTTCCATTGTTAACATATCCGTTACCTCCAATTATTTTAATCAAAATTTATTATCTACAAATTCTCCAAAAATATTAGAGGTAATTTTTTTATTCAAACCATCAATTTTATATTCTCAGCGTATGCTGCTCTCTTTTTTGCGTAATCCTGAAAAGATAAAAGTACTTGACCTTATAATAAAATTGTAGTAAATTAAATACAATCAAATTCATATTTATACACGCAAACTTTGCCGCCGGGTAAAGTACAACACAAGCGTTCAGATTTCATACCGTTAGGCCATTGAAGGTGTGATATTCTGGACCTTTTTTTATGAGGAGGAAATAAAATGGATTTACAGATCATTGACAGGAAATTTTCAGTATGCAAAGTAAACGAGGTAAGTGCGGACCTATTAGAACATGATTTCACATTTATCAGTAAGACTGATAACGAGTTATCGGTGATATGCGAAACGAACCATGTACCCAATATAAATATAACCGCAGAACATGGCTGGACCTGTTTTCGGATTGCGGAGGATGCATCATTTGAAAAATACGGCATGATTGCATTTTTATCCAAAATTATAGCCGATGAGAAGACCTGTATTTTAGTTGTGGCTACTTATGATACTGATTATATATTTTTAAAAGAAGAAAAATTAAGTGACGTAAAAAGGGCTTTGCTGGAAAATGGCTGTAAGTTTATCTGATTCCGGTGTTTTTACTTATTGAAACGAATACAACGCCCCCCGCAGCATACTATATAACATATGTTGTAAATGGATGGGATGCCTGTCATGCAAAAAATATTGGATGAAAATTATTACGATTTTATAATTGATAACTTTATAGCCCCTGCATATAACACGGGAGATAACATTACATTGCTAAATGATACCCATTCACTGCTGCATATCTCCAAAAGTGTCATGGGCGTTTGTGACTTAGGCCTGACCCCATATTACGCCTTCCCAACTGTCTATACCCTTACTTCTTACGCCAGTGAGGAAAATTCGTCCGTCCAGACAGCCATGCCTGAAATTGACTATAATCTGCTAGGACAATGTACGCTCGTTGGGATAATTGATACCGGAATTGACTATCAGCATCCTGCATTCAGGAACGAAGATGGCAGTACTCGCATCTTCTCCATCTGGGATCAGACTGATCAGAGCAGTACTCCCCCTGAAGGCTTTACATTCGGTTCCGAATACAGCAGACAGCAGATCAATGCCGCACTGCTTTCAATTGACCCCTTATTTCTGGTTCCCACTTCAGATACTGACGGGCACGGAACAGCAATTGCCAGTATCATTTCAGGCAGTATCCATTCTGCTAATTCCTTTAGCGGGATTGTTCCATACAGCCAACTGGTTGTGGTGAAGCTGAAACAAGCCAAACAAAACCTTAAAAATATTTTCTTTATACCAGAAGACAAACTATGTTTTCAGGAATCCGATATCATACTGGGAATCCGTTATCTGATTACCATCGCAGAGAAAATGGCCCGCCCCCTTGTCATCTGTCTTGCAATGGGAAGCAGCCATGGAAGCCATGACGGGCAGGGTGTAATGAGCGAGTATCTGGAATATCTTGTACGCTTATCCGGTATTAATATTTCCATTGCTGCCGGGGATGAGGGAAACCGGAACCGGCATTATTTTGAAAACGTTAACTCAGCTCCGTATGGAGCCGCTTTTCAGCTGAATGTTGGTGATGAAAAGTTTGCAATGGAAATCTGGCCCAGTGTTCCCGGAAGACCTTCCATCGAGATCATTTCTCCAAATCAGATGACAACCGGAAGAATAGAACCTTCATTTGAAGAATGTATTAAATTCTCTTATGGCCAGAGTTCTGTCTGGGTAAATAATATTATTTTTGAGGAAGAAACCGGAGATCAGTTAATTCTCATTCGCTTTGAAAACCCTGAACCGGGAATTTGGTCATTCCAGCTTGAAAGCACGGAAGGCCAGCCTTTTTATCTTCATTCCTGGCTGCCATCTGGTAATCTGATATCAGATAATACCTATTTTCTTAATGCAAGTCCGGATGTTACCATAACAAATCCCGGGAACTCATACAGTACTCTGACTGTCTCCGCTTACAATCAGTTCGATGACACCATATTAGAGCAGTCCGGAAGAGGCTATACCAGCCATGGACTGGTCAAACCTGATGTTGCGGCTCCCGGCTACCGGGTCCCCTGTGCGATTCCAGGAAACCAGTACGGAACAATGACCGGAACAGGGGCTGCTGCTGCACATGCTGCAGGCGGAATCGCCATGGTCATGGAATGGACCATGTGCAAGGGGAATTACACCAGACTTACGGGAAAACAGATTAATCGCATGATTGTCCGGGGCGCCCGGCGCAGCAATTCCTATTTCTATCCCAATAACGTCTGGGGCTATGGGCAGTTAGATGTCAATGAGATCATTAGCCGGCTTATTAAGATTTTATAATTTTCCTGTGAACTTCTCCAGGACATATTAAGCCCAGACCATACTTCATCCATCAAAAAAAAAGAGACGGTAACAGTAACCGCCCCCTTGTAATGTTCTAAAATTTTAAATCTTTTGTGGTCCTATGTACTCATCGCTTCCAAATGCCAGTATTGGGAAGAAAATTACTGGTAACAGAATTAAACCAACGGTGAAACCACCGCTCTTTCCAAACGCTTTCGAAATATTAATGCAGTAAACGATGTGCAGAATGAATGTGCACAACGCTCCAAGACTATTCAAGCCTCCGACTTCAGAAGTCCTTCCAATAAAATTAATTACTGCTATAACTAAAAAAGCAATAAAGTAACCCAGATTTCCGAAAACGACATTTGATCTGACGTAAATATTGTAAATCGGAATCAATGCTGCCCAGCCTGGTCTTCCAGCCTTAGAAAAAATCTTCCATTCAGCAGCTAATAATAAGATGCCAATAGCTAATCCTAATAAAATAATGATCATACCAAATGCTGCAAATGCAGCGTAAAAACTACTATTCATACTCATTTCCTCCATTTATTTTTAATTATTATACATGATTATACCAAAATTGACAATATTATCCAAAAAAGTCGTATAACAACAATTTTTGATTCGTTAATTGGATTGATTTGTTATTTGAATTTACTTGACTTGTATTTTCTTCTATGCTATACTAAATCAGTATTTTAATAAAGTTTTGATTTCGCATATATTTGTAAGTCATTATTCTATTGATGATTTACAAGTATATGCGATTTTTAGTTTTAAGCAGAATACACAATAATTTAAAGGAGGTATCTTTTCATGAAAAAAGGTACAGTAAAATGGTTTAATGCGCAAAAGGGTTTTGGTTTCATCTGTGATGAAGAAGGTAACGATATTTTCGTTCATTTCTCCGGTCTTGCTATGGAAGGTTTTAAGTCTTTAGAAGATGGTCAGTCTGTTGTATTCGAAACAATCAATGGCAACCGTGGTCTTCAGGCTGTTAACGTTCACGTCGCTTAATCTCATACAGATTGTACGAATCACGTCTAATTTATCCATTTCTTCAAATACCAATTTGATAATGTGAATCTGATAAAGTGAAAATGTACCAACTATCTGTATTTTAAAAAGTCAGAGCTATTTTTATTTATTACAGCTAAGCCAGCAGGGTTTATTCCATATTCCCGGCTGGCTCAAACTAATTTCAGGGTATAAAGCGAAAAAATGGCGGGTCCATAATAACGGATCTCCGCCATAATTAACATTATCAGCAATCATCATCATGGTGATGGTGGTGGCATCGAGGATCATTGCATCCTGCTCTAAAGCCAGCCCAGTATGCTCTTCTTACCTTCTCTGCGCAGTTCACAACATCATCATCACAGTTGTTGTTACTGTTACCATTACCATTACCATTGCAGCCGCAATTATTGTTGCCATTACAACCACAATTATTTCCACAACCCCAGAAGCATCCCATAAAAATATCCTCCTTTTCTTAGTTGTACTTTATTATATGGTACAATAAGACAAGATGTGAATGGGATAGATAAGACATGTCCAGCTTGTTCACACACTATAAGAACATGCATATAATATTATTACAGAACGAGATATCAAAAAATACCGGAGATAACGGATACGAGCGCAAGCTGCCGCATAACCGCCTTTACCAATGTAAACAACTCATTTTTCGCGCTGCCAGACTTTATATACCGGTTGATGATGAGTTCTGTAACTGCCCGATCATAAGTATGAACCTCATTAGGGCGAAAACCAACGCATCCTGGTTTTCGCCCTTTTCATTAATCTGATCTTCTTTTGGTATTGGGTCCCATACCTTCCCTGCGGGAATTATGAGTCTGATTCTGATTTTTAACTTTCCCTTTATCTTCTGGATAATTTTCCACTGAATTGGTTTTCTTTGTATCATCCCTTGACATTGATCTCACCTCATAATTAATATGTCTGCTGAATCTGTATTTTATTCAGCACTTTTTTAAATGTATAATTAATTATGCCTGGGTAAATCCTAATTATGAGGTGATTAAAATGTCATATATAGCTCCTGCAGTCCAGGCCAAATTTGAAACGCTTTCCATTGATTTAAAAAATCAGATCCTGGAACGGAATGTGCAGATCAACAGCATTTACGACTTAATCCGTGTTCTGGAAGAAATCGTAAATGAAGGGAGCTGATCCCTTCACAGACAGCCATGGGCCGTTTAAAGGCCTGTGGCTGTTTTTAACTGCCCCACGAACGCAAATAGAAATAAGGGCCGAACCCCTGAGGAACGACCCATGAAAAAATCATGATTCAATTATCTGCAGCTTCTTAAGAATGAGGAAAGCTGACGGGTATTGCAGGAACTTCCGGTATTGCAGCTTTTGCCAGTACAGGATGCACCTTTCTTGCCAGTGGAAGTATTGCAGTTTGAGCTGTTGCTGTTGCTGCTACATCCATACTTGCTTAACAGGCTGTTTAAAGACTGTCCATAGCAGGATGATAAATAGCTGTCAGATGAAAAACAGTTTGGCAATGAACTGGAACAGGTCGCTGCCTGTGCTGTCATTGGTGTTCCTGCTACGGTAAATACAGCTGCTGCTAAAACAAATGCTGGTAATTTTCTCATGGTAATATCCTCCTTATTTGTTACGCAATTGTTACATTTCTTTTACAAAATGTATCATAACATACATAAATTGGTTTTACACTAGGAGAAAAATGGCAATTAACCGATCTTTTCCAGTTGATATTCATCCACTGCCAGCTTTAAGGCACCCATGATTCCCTGATTGTCATTTAAGCTGGGAAGGACAATATAATGCTCCATATCTTCCAGCTCTTTTGTCTTGATATAACCGCCCAGCTGACGGGTTACTTCTTCTCTTACCAACGGCATTAAATGCTCCTGGTGCATCACACCGCCTCCAAGGATAATACGCTGGGGCGACAGCACCATAATATAATCCACAAGCGCCTGGGCTATATAATAAGCTTCCAGCTCCCAGACCTCTTTCCTGTCGGCCAGTTCTGCCCCCTTCATTCCCCATCGTGCCTCTATGGCCGGACCTGCCGCCATGCCCTCCAGGCAGTTCTTATGGTATGGACACGCTCCCTCAAAGGAATCCTTTGGATGTCTGGCAAGAAGCAGATGTCCGCCTTCCGGATGAAGCATACCGTGAAGCAGCCTTCCATTGGAAATAATGCCTGCTCCCACGCCCGTTCCGATGGTGATATACATACTGTTCTCAAGACCCTTTGTAATGCCCCAGGTAGCTTCTCCAAGGGCAGAACCATTGACATCGGTATCAAATCCCACCGGTATCTTTAAAGCCTCTTTAAATGCTCCCACGATATCGTAATTCAGCCATGCAAGCTTTGGAGTTGTTGTGATATAACCATAAGTCTCTGAATTCCTGTTAAGATCAATCGGACCAAAGCAGCCGATTCCCAGCGCCTCGATTTCCTTGTCCTTAAAATATGCAATCAGTTTGGGCATGGTAATCCCAGGTGTTTCCGTCGGTATGGAAACCCGCTCAAAAATCTCGCCGTTCTCATTGCCTATGGCACAAACCATCTTTGTGCCTCCTGCTTCTAATGCACCCAGTCTCATAACTTCTCCTCCTGTTTTATTCGGGATTGGAACAGATGACGGACATCCTTCCCTCAAATCTGCACTCACCGCTCTTTGCCGGTATAATAAAATTCTGACCTGCTTCCAGTGGGATTCCATTGATGCAGCCTTTTCCGCTTATCACACTGACATTGGTAAAATACCTGGAAAACTCTTTTGTAAACACCCCTTCAATATCATACTTGTCCACTGAGTAGTACTTACAGGTTATTAAATGAGTATGCACGGCTCCGGGCAGTTTCCCGGTTACAGCTGCCGCATCGCATTCTATAAATGGAGCTCTGATTGTGGCAATACTCTGTTCCACATGAAGCTGTCTTGGTTTTCCGTCTGCAAGACGGTCATAGTCATAGACACGATAAGTGATATCGCTGCTCTGCTGTGTCTCAAGGATTAAGGTTCCTCCCTTGATTGCATGAACGCATCCCGGATTAATCTGGAAGAAATCTCCCTTTTTAATGGGGACAGTCCGTATAAATTCCGACCACTGATGGTTTCTAATCATGGATTCCATCTCATCCCGGTTTTTAGCGTAGTGACCGATTACAATTTCAGTATCCGGTTCACAGTCCAGAATGTACCAGCATTCGGTCTTGCCAAGAGATCCATTCTCATGAATTTTCGCATAACTGTCATCGGGGTGCACCTGAATGCTTAAATCATTCTTTGCATCGATGATCTTAACCAGAAGAGGAAACTGATCTCCGGGATAAAAGCCGAATATCTCCGGTTTTTCCTTCCATAAGCGGCTTAAAAGCTTTCCGTCATAAATCCCCCCGGATATCTGGCAATCCCCGTTCTTATGAGCGCTGATCGCCCAGCATTCCCCTGTCGTATCACTTGGTATGTCATATCCAAATACCTCCCGAAGCTTGTCACCGCCCCAGATGGCTTCCTTAAAAACCGGTTCAAGAAATAAAAACTCCATCTTACTTCCTCCTTATGTGTCAGCCCTGTATGCTTACTGCCTATATTTTACATGAATATCAGGAAAAGGAAAAGAGGTAATTGAAGTTATAGAGAATCTTTTCCATATACCTGGATCTGGGTAAGAGCCGGAAATGGAGATGGATCGTCTGCTTTTATTAAATTACTCAGCTTCATCCAGGTAATATTCTTCTTTTTTAATGTAAATTCATGGGGTTTTACACTTTTTCCCATTTTTACTACTTCTTCCGATCCGTCAGAAAATGTGAAGGTGGCTTCCACCCACCAGTTATCATGTGGAAAATCGGCCCTTGTGTATAATACAATCTGGTCAAAATCCACTTCCCGTCCAAAATCCAGGGTTATTTCCGCATCATCCTGACGGTTAATTCCCCAGGATTCATACGGCCACTCTCCATGGGATTCATTGGCAAGAACTCCGTCAATTGCATTGCGTGCCGCAAAAACAGCTTCACCTCTTGTTTCCACATTTGCATATGCATGGGGAAAACAGCCGGTATCGCCATGCTGGTCCATGACATTGACTGCCAGGTTGCGGTATTGCTCTGTCTCACCGGCAGCTGCTTTTCTAATGGTAAGATAATGTCTCTCTCCGGTAAATGCTTTCGGATTGTAAGATACTTTTTTATCACCGAACGGTATGGTAAAAATCACTTCCGGCTTTGTTAAATAAACAAAAGATTCATCCATGCAGTCATCGATCCGGATCACATAATGTCCGCCTATATGATCTGTTTTGCAGACAATGACATCTCCTTCTTCATATACGCCTTCATATACCAGGACCGCCTGTTCTTCTCCTGATGCAGAAGCTTTTATCGTATTATCAGATCCTTTTACAGCTATGGAAACACTGGTCATCATTCGTCCTCCTGCTCTTCCTGTTCAAAATAGTCTTTATACTCTACCTCAATCTGGTGCTTCATACGTTTCATACTGTAAGTCAAGTGTTCTCTGAGGGATTGCTCCAGACCTACAATGTCCTTTTTTTCCAGCAATTCAAAAAGCTCCGTATGTTCCCTGATGATTCTTGTAAAATCGGTTTCTGTTACAAAATCCAGCATCCTGAATCTTGTATAATGCAGCTGCTGTGCCTGAATCATATCCCAAAGCTTGCGTTTTCCCGTAGCCCGGTACCAGATGGCGTGCATCTGTGCATCCATACGGTAAAACTGCTCCGGTTCAAACCCTTTTTCCAGTATCAGCGCCTGCTGCCTGCGGATCATATACCGGACTTCTTCCATCCACAGCGGAGTTGCCATATTGGCAAAATCGCGCATAACCATAGTTTCCACAGCGACACGCATGTATATCATCTGTTTAATCGTATCCAGATTAAGAAGCGTCACCTGCGTACCGGAATAGGGTACGGATATGACAAATCCCTGTTCCTGCAGCTTTCTTACCGCCTCTCTTACAGGCGTCCGCGATACACCAAACCGTTCGCAGATCTCATTCTCGCTTATGATCTGTCCGGGCTTTAATTCCAGGTCCAGAATCTCCTGCTTTAAAGTTTCAAACACCAGGTCGCCACGGTTTTTATAGGTCTTGGTCTTTCCTTCCATTGAACCCTCTCCGTCCTTTAAATTTAAAACATTATAAAATATGCCATGACTCCCGCCTTTTAAGGGCGGGCATCATGGCCATGTTTATCCCAGCCGGGACTTCCCTGTCAGGGCATTTGATTACTGTGGCTGTTTACCGATGTAAGCTAAAATACCACCGTCAACGTAGAGAATATGTCCATTTACAAAGTTGGAAGCATCAGAGGAGAGGAAGACTGCGGGACCTGCAAGATCCTCAGCTTCACCCCAGCGTCCTGCCGGTGTCTTGGCAATAATGAACTGATCAAACGGATGTCTGGAACCGTCTGCCTGAACCTCACGCAGAGGTGCAGTCTGTGGTGTGGCAATATAACCAGGTCCGATACCGTTGCACTGAATGTTGAATTCGCCGTACTCGGAAGCAATGTTCTTTGTCAGCATCTTTAAACCGCCCTTTGCAGCTGCATAAGCAGATACGGTCTCACGGCCAAGCTCAGACATCATGGAACAGATGTTGATAATCTTTCCGTGTCCTTTCTTAATCATAGACGGGATAACTGCTTTTGCCACGATAAAAGGAGCATTTAAGTCTACGTCAATAACCTGTCTGAACTGTTCTGCTGTCATATCACACATAGGAATACGTTTGATAATGCCTGCGTTATTAAACAGGATATCGATTACGCCTACTTCCTTTTCTATCTTGGCAACCATGGCATTTACGCCTTCTTCACTTGTTACATCACAAACATATCCGTGAGCAGTAATGCCCTCTTCTTTATAAGCTGCGATTCCTTTGTCTACTAATTCCTGCTTAATATCATTAAAAACAATGGTAGCTCCAGCTGCTGCAAGAGACTTTGCAATAGCAAAGCCAATACCATAAGATGCGCCTGTTACAAGTGCAACTTTTCCTTCAAGAGAAAACTGGTTTGTTAAGTAATCCATATTCATGATTCTGATTCTCCTTTGCTTTTATTTTGGTCAGTTATTTCGTCATTAGAAAATTAGTTTGTATTCAAATATTAAAGTTTGTATACAAATTCAATGACTTGTATTTATGCTAACATAGTACAATTATTTTTTCAATATACATATTAGACAAAGTACGTCATTTTTATTTAGTTATAATTTTCCAAATGCTGGATTTGAGGAAAAAGAAAAAGTTCCGGTCTTCAATAAATGAAAACCAGAACTTTTATCAGACTGAAATTATTTGCATCCGCAGCCATAATCGTAAGATCCCATTACATTCCCGCCGTAGGTTCTTCCGCAGCCGCTTGCGGTCCAGAATCCATCACGGAAGCCGGTTTCATAACCAGCTTTAAAGCCTTCTGCATATCCCTTACGATAGCTCATATTCATGTTGCCGTTTCCAGTTGATGCATCACTGACATCACTGTTTTTCTCGCTGCACTTATTATCGTAATTACCTGCGTTGCTATATCCGCCCGGGCAATTGCAGCTGCAATTACAGCCGTTATTCCAATTATTACAACTCATTTTCATATACTCCTAACTTAATCAGTTCGTAGTATATCTTATGCCCCTGTCTTTCATATGTGAGTTAATAAGGTAAATTTCTTACTCCAAAGCCATCATTTTTCTGTTCTTAAACTCCTGGGCTTTTCCTTCATTCCAGTCACTGACCGGGCGGTAGTATCCGGCAATCCGGCTGTAAATATCCGTCTTTTTACCGCATTTAGGACAGATCTCCTGACTTCCCGGCAGATAACCGCAGTTCTGACAGACAGAGTATACAGGTGTAAATGTGATATAAGGAATCTCATACTGTTCTGTCATACTCTTTAATGCATCCCTGACATTCTGATAGTCCTCTTCTTCCTTCTCCATGTAAACAGAGAACACCGTTCCTGCCGTATACAGAGGCTGAACCCGATTCTGTATGGCCAGTGCCTGAGAAAGGCTTCCTCCCCAGTCTGCCGCCAGTTTGGTGCTGTTGGTATAATAGGGCACATCTGAATTTTTACTTGCAGAATGAATCCCGGAAAGTTCCTCTCTGTCAATCAATGCCAGGCGGTATGCAGCCGATTCTGCGGGAGTAGCCTCAAGGCTGAACAGGCATTTATACTGTTCCTGATATCCAATCAGCTTCTCTTTTAAATACTCCATCACATTCACTGCAAATGCCTGAGTCTGTTCTGATTCCATTCCTGCACCCAGCCAGTCTGCATTCTTTCCGGCCTCATTCATACCAACAATGCCGATGGATGAGAAATGATTGGTGAAGTTTTGGAGGTAACATGCCGTATAGGGGTAAAGGCCGTTTTTCAAAAGGCTGGTAATTACCTTTCGCTTAATATCAAGAGACCTGGCTGCAAGATCTGCCACCCGGTCCAGCCGGCGGTAAAAATCGGCTTCATCAGAAGCTGAATATGCAATTCTCGGCAGATTAAGAGTAACGACTCCTATGGAACCTGTATGTTCCCCATATCCGAAAAACCCGCCTGCCTTATTGCGCAGCTTTGTTAAATCAGGAGTGCTCTCCGGAGTAAAAGCACGTACGTCTCCGGGAGTAAGGTTTCCATTTATATAGTTGGAAAAATAGGGAGTTCCATAGTGGGAAGCCAGTGTAAATAACAAACGGTTTCGTTCTGAATCAGACCAGTCAAACTCCTTTGTAATCCCAAATACCGGAATTGGGTACTGAAATCCCATTCCTCCGGCATCTCCTTCCAGCATTGTCTCCAAAAATGCGCGGTTTACCATATCCATCTCTGCCTGACAGTCCCCATAGGTGAAATCCAAATATTTTCCGCCTGCAACAGCCTTTTTTGATTTCATATCCTCCGGCACTGTTAAGTCAAGGGAGATATGGGAAAATGGTGCCTGGGTACCCCAGCGGCTTGGCGTATTCACTCCAAATACAAAGGCCTCCATACATTTTTTCACTTTATCATAGTTCAGCTGATCTGCTTTAACAAACGGTGCCAGATAAGTGTCAAAGGATGAAAATGACTGGGATGCCGCCCATTCGTTCTGCATGATACCAAGAAAGTTTACCATCTGATTGCACAGCGTTGCCAGATGTTTCGCCGGTGAAGCAGTAATTTTTCCGCTGATTCCGCCCAGACCGTCTAAAAGAAGCTGCTTTAACGACCATCCGCAGCTGTAGCCTGTAAGCATGGAAAGATCATGGATGTGTATCTCTCCATGATTATGAGCATCTGCTATCTCCCTGTCATAGATTTCTGAAAGCCAGTAATTTGTGGTAACTGCCCCGGAATTATTCAGAATGAGACCGCCTACCGAATAGGTGACCGTGGAATTTTCTTTTACATGCCAGTCCTCTACTTTTACATACTGATCCACCACATCTTTGTAGTCCAGTGTGGTACTGCCTAAGTTTCTGATCTTTTCCCTCTGTTTCCGGTAGAGAATATAAGCCTTTGCCACTTCCGTATATCCCGTTTCTTCCAGAACCTTTTCCACACTGTCCTGAATGTCTTCCACAGGAATACTCTCTGTCTGAACCTTACTCTGAAAATCAGAAGCTACCCGCAAAGCAAGAAGCTCCACGATGCTGTCTGTATAATACTTGCCTGTTGCCTCAAAGGCTTTTTTAACCGCTGCCTCAATCTTTAATAATTCAAATTCCGTAACTGTTCCATCCCTTTTAACTACGTTCAACACGCCCATACACACCTCTTTTATTCATTTACCTGATAAATCATGATGCGGTCTCTGCTTTTTAATTCCTGCTGAAAGTATCCGCTTTCTCCATTGACCTCCAATATCACCTTTCCGGTAAGATTCTTAAAATCAAGTCCGGAATATTCCAGCATGTCCATCAGATAATATGGACGCTGATCCGGCTTTATGGGAAAAGTCACGGGTTTGTCGTTTAAGAAAAACGTGATTTTCCCATTGCTTTTATGAAAAGCTGCATCAGAAGAAGCTGCTGCATCCGTATGTCCGTCCAGTTTTAAACGGGATTCCTTATCAAGTTTTATGCCGGTAGAAGTCATCTGAACCGGGGGCGTTAAAATTCCGGGAACGCTTTGAGGTGCAGGAACTATATCATTTAAAAAGCTCTGCGCTTCCTCTGCATCATCATACAGATCTTCCTCTTTTGGAGTTTCTTCTGTCTGGACTTCTTCAGCCTGGAGTACTTCTATTACAATGCTGTCACCGGTTTTCAGCGGAAGATCCTCTTTTGCCTCTGTACCGTTTACCAGAATCATCTTTCCGGCTCCTGGCTTTTCAATATCAGAAAGCATGGCAAATGCGCTTTTTCCGTGGCTGGCAGGCACAAATACAATCCAGTCCTCTGCACTTACCTGGTCAGAAAGCTGTGCTTCCTCTCCATTTAGTGTGAGAACAGACGGCTCCGCCTTCTCACCGTAAAAAACAGTTCTTTTTCCGTTTACGCTGACAACCAGATTCTGACCGGAACGTCCGATCATATCCTGGTAGTTATAACCGTTCATCATTAAAACATCCATAACGGTAAAGGTACCGCCGCGGAAAAGCTTCGCCGGGCGGTCATTTAAAATAACCCGAAAACCGTCATTGACAATATTAAATCCGGCAGAGATGACGATTCCAAGAGGCGTTGCATATTCCGGATTCTCCAGATCATATTCATCGGAATAGGCGTTAATCTTAAAATTATTGCCTGCTATGGCCACACGCTTGGGATCAATCTTCAAATGTTCTACAATTCCCTCTTTCAGTCCTGACAGCCTGCTGCCGCCTCCTGCCAGAAAAACTGCCGACGGCATACCGCCGTTAACTTCCAGGATCTTATCAGAAATTTCCTGGCAAAGCCTGGAAGACGCCTCTTTGATGCTGCCAAAAACAGCTTCCCTGGTGATCGTCTGTTCAAATCCAAGGATATCTGTAAATGTAAGTTCCTCTTCTTCATCAATCTGGGACTTGATTTTTTCCGCAGTTGCAAAATCCACCAAGTATTCTTTCATAATGGTTTCCGTTATCTCATCTCCTGCAAGTATGGCCATGGTATAGCCGGTTACACTTCCATCCCGGCAGACAGCGATATCAGAGGTACCTGCACCGATATCCACCATAGCCAGGTTTAACAGACGGATGTTCTGGGGAATGGCCGCATTGATCGCTGCAATCGGCTCCAGGGTGAGGCTTGCAACCTCCAGACCAATCTTATGCATAGCGGAATAAAGGCTTTCAACAACCTCCGTGGGAAGAAATGTAGCAATGATATCTGCCTTCAAAACCCGCCCGTGGTGATCAATTAAATTGGAAATCATATAGTTATCAAGGAAATATCTGCTTACGGTATAGCCAACCAGATAAAACTGCCTGTCATTATCCCGGCCTTCCCGGTTCATAAACTGCTTTTCCGCTTCGCTTATGGCTCCTGCTTCCAGTCTGCTGACGGATTCTGCATCAATCTTCTGGGCTCTGGCAAGCTCCATCTCATAGGTCACACTTTCCGTTCTCAGTGCTCTTCCCGCAGCTGCCACACAAACCTTTAACAGCTTGCAGCCCAGCTTTTTTTCCAGTCTTTCTTTCACCTGGCCGGCAATTTTTGCAACCTGATCAATATCCTCGATCTGTCCGTCAATCATCGCCCGCTTTGTGTGCTCGGCTCTCTCTATGGCAACGATATGTATTCTGTCCCCATCCGGCATTCCTACCATGCCAATGATGCTTCTGGTTCCAATATCCAGAGCGAAAATAGCCTGATCCGGAAGTGTATCTGTCAAAATGCTATTTCTGTTATCCATAAATAATGCCCCATCCTCTTTCATATTTGTCTTTATTTTACTAGTATAAGGGTGCTCCGTCAATCGAATAAAGGAAACTTTTGTTGAAAAAGAAAGATTTTTGATACAAAAGAACCGGTTTATGTATTGAAAACATGGGATTTGTTACCATAAACAAGTACCATTATTTTGTACATGTGGAGCGATTTGTTTCCTGTAATATTAACGGTTCACCAGCTCATACAAAGGGTGATACAGCCCCGTGGGTGTATAAAATTCCCTGCCGATGGATTGAAAACCTAATTTCAGCAGCAGCTTTTCTGATGCTCTGTTCTGTGGGTGATGGCCTGCATACAGCTTCTTCGCTTTTAAGATGTGAAAGCTGTAATCAATAGCCGCTTTTGCTGCCTCAGAGGCATAGCCCTGCCCCCAGTATTTTTCCCGCAGATGAAAACCCAGTTCATAGGAATGAGTTTCGGATTTATAAGGACGGATACCGCAGCAGCCAATGAGTTCTCCTGTTGACAGTTCAAAAATCGGCCAGTATTGTATATGATACACTTCATAATTATGAATTTCTGTATTCAGGCGATTCACAATATCTTCATGTGTAAACTTACCTGTAGAACAAATGTACCGGGTAACTTCATTTTCTCCCCATAGCTGGGACGCCAGATTTAAATCGTTGTTACTCCAGCTGGAGAAGCCAATTCTTAATGTTTTAATAAAATAATCCCGCATGTTTAATCCTCGTTTCTTCAGTAATCTATATTTATCAATATGAAACCCGATAGTTTAACTTTTCATTTATCCAGGCCCCCTTTCTCTTCCTGTTTCACAGACTCTTCACAAATCCGTCAAAATCCCGTCACACTTTCCCGGTATATTATTAAATGTAAAGAGGTCAATAACCTTTTAAATAAAACTTTTTTTCATACAGCCGACAAGACCCCCCTCTTGTCGGCTCCTCCCATTTATGGGGCAGCGTGATTATATTCTTTAGGGAACGATCTAAATACTATTAAGTTATTATCAGGATCTAAAAAACTCATATTCGTTGCTCCCCACGGTCTCACAGTTGGCGGTTCCAGGATCTTAATACCAAGCGCTTTCAATCTTTCATACTGATAATCAATATCCTCTACCGTAAAAGCGATACAAATATTTTGTGAGTTCTCTTTCCGCTCTGTTCCATCATTGCAGACAGTTAATGTTGTTTCCTCTAATATAATAAATTGATGTATGTTATCATCACTGCCGTTATCGATATTAAATAAAGACTTATAAAAATTAGATAATTGAATAACATCTTTTGTAAATAAACATACTTCTCCGACTTTCATACATACCCACCTCGTTACTTTGTATTATTATTTTCCTATATTGTTACCCACCAGTCCTGTATTTACTTTTCACAAACTCTTCACAGATCCATCAAAATCCCGTCACACTTTTCCGGTATATTAATTAATGTAAAGAGGCCAATAACCTTTTAAATAAAACTTTTTTTCATACAGCCGGCAAGATCCCCCCTCTTGTCGGCTTCCTCCAGTTACGGGGACAAAATAAATATGAGACGGGGTTAACCGCCTCCGATTCAGCAATTCTTTTCCATTTTCCCCTGTCATCTTCCATAATATGACTTTATCTGTCTTGCCACCTCTATTTTATACCATATTTACCAAAAGTAAAATAAAGTTTTTTTATTTAGAAATATTTGAAATCTTTGCTTGAGTTTTGTATACTTACATTAAAAATCACTCATATAAGCTTGTAGATTATATTGGAGGAACAATATGTACAATCATGCACCCACAGGGTATGTCTGCCCTTTTTGTTTAATTGCAGAAGGCGTAGAAAATGAACATTTAAATACCAAACAGGACGATATAATATTTAAAGACAGCTATGTTACTGCATTTATATCCTCTTGTTGGTGGAAAAATAATAAAGGCCATGTCATTATTATACCTAATAAACATATCGAGAATTTATATGATTTACCGTCAGAAATTTCACACCGAATTCATGATTTAGAAAGAGAAATTGCTCTGGCTTTAAAAGAGACTTACAAATGTGATGGAGTATCTTCCAGACAACACAATGAACCTTGTGGAAATCAAGATGTATGGCATTATCATCTTCATATATTTCCAAGATATAAAAATGACAACTTATATAAAACAGACAGGGAAAACACAAAACCAGAAGAACGCTTAGAATATGCAAAAATATTAAGAGATTATTTTATCATGAAGAATAATGTATGATTTTATTTATTTGCAGTAAAAAGAGGAGTCTCAACTACCCTGAATAATTAACAGGACGCTGATTCACAAAAAGCGAGCCAACGTCCTCTCGTTACAACTGATTATTCATAATTTATCTATCTTCATTATCATCCGCAGCAGCTTCACCCTCTGTTTCAAGTTTTCGCACTCTCTTTTTATAAATGAATACGCAAAACGTCAATGCAGCAATGGATAATACAAAAATTTGAACGAATATAAATATTCCTGTAGCAGCTGCACCCGCTAATTTACCATATTTATAATAAGATGATACGAAAAAAATAACACCGCACAATGTGCCTGATAAAAGACTGAGAATAATATTTGTTTTTAAATTTGGTTTCAGTTTCCTGTCCCATATGCCATTGATCAGACAGGCAATTAACATGTATATGGAAACAAACATAAATACCAGCCATTCACCAGCAATATTATGGAATAAATTTTTTACATCTGCAGCCAGGGTAACCTGCAGCAGAATCGCAGCTAACAGCCCCCAATAAACAAACCAGAATCCATAGTGTTCTATCTTTAGTAACTTTTGCTCCTGCATCTCATCCAGATTATTCTTTTTTCTAATCATTGCTTTCTTCCTCCCAGAACAAATCATCAAGACTTTTTCCTAATACTCTGCAAATTGCCCGGCATAATTTTATCGTCGGATTGTATTCACCCTGCTCAATAGCATTCATGGTCTGCCGTGATATGCCCACTTTTTCAGCAAGTTGTTTTTGTGTCAGATCCAGCTGGGCACGGGCAACTTTTATTGGTATATTTCGACCCACTGCAATCACCTCCGCATACAAATATTACTACACAGATTACTTAATGTCAAGTATATGCGACACATTTTATAAATTGTTAGCTCAACAGCTTAATGGCTTAACAGCTACTTAATTGTAGAGCGAGACGCAGTTTTTGTAACCCAAATGCCACCTTTGTATTCGAGATGCAGTTTTTGTAATCGTAATGCAACCTGTCAAATCACTTTTTGGGGTGTATGATATAAAAACAGACAGGCCAAAGGGAAAAAAATTTACAACATCAAGATCATTCACCGTCTCGATCCTGGAAAGAGACTTTTCGATGAACATACCGCTTTCTAACAACAAAAAACTACCAGACCTCTTTATGCTTATTGAATTCCATTGCACAATATGGTACTATGCGAATTAACACAAATATCATTAAACTATAGGGGGTATTACTAGTGGATTTACAAAAGTACAAATTACTTGAGGATTATATGCTTTTATGTATGAAAGACAGCGCACACGATAAAGATCATATTTACAGGGTTTTATATGTTGCATTGGACATTGCCAGTCATGAAGATAATGTAAATTACGATGTACTCATTTGCGCTTGTCTACTTCACGATATTGGCAGAAAGGAGCAATTCGAAAATCCCAAATTATGTCATGCTATAGTCGGTTCAAAAAAGGCCTATGATTTTCTTATATCTAATGGTATGGAAATTGAATACGCAAAAAAAGTAAGCTCATGTATAAAAACACATCGCTTCCGTACTGATACGCCACCTCAAAGTATTGAGGCAAAGATACTCTTTGATTCTGATAAAATTGACGTCACGGGTACAATAGGGATTGCTCGCACAATTTTTTATAAAGGGCAGGTATCCGAACCCCTCTATTCTTTGCAACCAAATGGACAGGTATCTGATGGATCTTCTGATAAAAATCCATCATTCTTTCAAGAATATAAATATAAATTGGAACATTTGTACTCCCGCTTTTATACAAAGCGTGGTAAAGAAATTGCTACTCAACGCCAAGCTTCTGCAAAATCCTTTTATGAAAATATGCTAAACGAAGTACAATCCTCTTATAGCGTAGGACAGGATTTTCTTTCTAACCATTTAATGACCACTAAAGATTAAGTTAAGTCTCCATTGAAAGAAAATATCCCCACTCCCAGAGTAAAAGTCTGTATAGTGCTCTCCTTTCACAATCTCTTCACAGATCCATCAAACTCCCGTCACATTTTCCGGGTATATTAATACTTGTAAAGAGGCAAACAACCTTTTATATAAATACTTTTTTTCATACTTCAGCCGGTAGGATTTCCCCGATCTTACCGGCTACTCCTATTTTTTTTACACTATTATCTATAAATTTAAGCTTCATTTCAGGAATGAGTGATATATTAATTTCGAAGAGACGTTTTTATCTTCATTTTTTAGCCGGCAGGTTCTATCACTCTGTCGGCTTCCCTTTTTAAGGGAAGCATTTATTCTTTTGAAATCTTTTAAATATTCCACCAGAGCGGATTGGTTTATGCCTTCACCTCCATGAGGTAATACTGTTGAGCACCATATTCGTAATCCTTGGATTCTTTATAACCTTTTATAACAAGGTTGTACCTTTCCCCTGTTTCTTTGGTTTCGGATCATCATTTTGCCGATTCAGATAGTTTCCAAATTCTCTCTTAACCAGAAAAATGGCATCATACTGCCTTTTGAGTTTCCATGCAGTCCATCATAATTTCTTCATCTTCTTGTAAAAATTTTCCATTTATTTTATAATCTATGGATAGGTTCCTATCAGAACCGAGTACAAATAAAAGGAGAAACCTAAGATGTCAGATACTAAATGTATTAATTACGACGTATGCAAACAATATGGCACATATGGTACAGATTGCGAACAAGACCTTGATTTAAATATCTATTCCGCTTGTGAAATTAGTGAAATTCAAAAAATAAAAATTTTAGCAAGCATTGATCAAAAACTTTCAAAACTTCTCGAAAAATAGCTTCATGTAATTTCAATAAAAACAAGTAAATATACAGAATTGAACTCTATGATACTCTAGCCTCATGGAGTTCTTTTTTAATCCATACCTCCTCCTTTCCTTATGGCTTGTCAGTGCCGGCCGGCATCAGACAGTTTCATCTTTCTTCTCTTTATCCCTGTAAATCAGCGTCCACGGCATAGATCTTCCCGGAATTTTCAATCAGCTATGACTGACACATAGCCCTGTTTTTTCTAAATAAGGAAGCTATTAAAAAATAGCAATAATCCTTTTGTGCACATTAATTTGTTATCTAAAAAAGCGCTGATCCACGAGAAGTGAATCAACGCCTTTTTTATTATGTCTGTGTAAAATTTACCCCTGTTAACATTTTGTTTTGACATCAAAGCTGGGATTAAATGCATAAAAGTTTTTGCTGTCCAGATTATCCTGGGTGATTCTAAGAGCTTCACCGAATCTCTGGAAATGAACTATTTCACGCATCCGTAAGAACCGGATGGGATCACAGACATCAGGGTCCGTGATGACACGCAAAATGTTGTCGTAAGTACTCCTGGCTTTTTGTTCTGCTGCCATATCCTCTACAAGGTCGGTGATTGGGTCACCTTTGGACTGGAATTCACATGCATTAAAAGGAACTCCGCCCGCTGCCTGAGGCCAGATACCTGTGGTATGGTCAATGTAATAAGGACCAAACCCTGATTCTACAACCTGCTCCGGAGTTAAGTTTCTGGTTAGCTGATGAACAATGGTTGCCACGATTTCAAGATGGGCCAGTTCTTCCGTTCCAATGTCAGTTAATACCGCCTTTCCTTCCTTATATGGCATAGCATAGCGCTGGGAAAGATAACGCATGGAAGCGCCCATTTCTCCATCTGGTCCGCCAAATTTCAAAAACAGATTATTTTTTCACTTAATGCCGCAAATAAGGAA
>NZ_JBANEW010000084.1:0-941 GCF_049890855.1 Lacrimispora sp. 38-1
TTGGACCGGTGTCTCCAGTTGGGCCGGTGTCTCCCGTTGGGCCGGTGTCTCCCGTTGGGCCGGTGTCTCCAGTTGGACCGGTGTCTCCCGTTGGGCCGGTGTCTCCCGTTGGGCCGGTGTCTCCAGTTGGACCAGTATCTCCTGTCGGGCCGGTATCTCCTGTCGGGCCGGTATCTCCGGTTGGACCAGTATCTCCCGTTGGACCAGTTGGACCGGTATCTCCTGTCGGGCCGGTATCTCCGGTTGGACCAGTATCTCCAGTTGGACCGGTATCTCCGGTTGGACCAGTATCTCCAGTTGGACCGGTGTCTCCAGTTGGGCCGGTGTCTCCCGTTGGGCCGGTGTCTCCCGTTGGGCCGGTGTCTCCAGTTGGACCAGTATCTCCTGTCGGGCCTGTATCTCCTGTTGGGCCTGTATCTCCCGTTGGCCCCGTATCTCCTGTCGGGCCGGTATCTCCCGTTGGACCAGTATCTCCCGTTGGGCCGGTGTCTCCGGTCGGGCCGGTATCTCCCGTTGGGCCGGTGTCTCCGGTTGGGCCGGTATCTCCCGTTGGGCCGGTGTCTCCTGTTGGACCAGTATCTCCCGTTGGGCCGGTGTCTCCGGTTGGACCGGTTGGACCTGTGTCTCCGGTCGGGCCGGTATCTCCGGTCGGGCCGGTATCTCCCGTTGGACCTGTATCTCCGGTCGGGCCGGTATCTCCGGTCGGACCAGTATCTCCTGTTGGACCTGTATCTCCCGTTGGACCTGTATCTCCGGTCGGGCCGGTATCTCCAGTCGGACCAGTATCTCCTGTTGGACCTGTATCTCCCGTTGGGCCTGTGTCTCCGGTTGGACCCGTTGGACCTGTGTCTCCGGTCGGGCCGGTATCTCCGGTCGGACCTGTATCTCCGGTCGGGCCGGTATCTCCCGTTGGACCTGTATCTCCGGTCGGGCCGGTATCT
>NZ_JBANEW010000085.1:0-45189 GCF_049890855.1 Lacrimispora sp. 38-1
GTCTCACAAGTCCATTAAGCGAGGTGAACTATCGCCCTGCCATGTGGTAACATACGGTTTGCACTCCGTAAATTCGGCGGAAGTCTGCATTATTCTCCGAACATTAATTGTTCGAATGTAAGGCTTTGTGGCTTATACTCTTTTTCAATTTCTGCCAGAAGAAAATCAACTAGGTTCATTAACTGTTCATTCGTATACATTGCAATACGAAACGCTGTATATAGTTCCATATATTCCCTGTCCGTTCCTCTCACCTCCTCTTCCTATTAATTGAATGAAACCGTTATAACTACAATTGTGCCGCAACTACAATTCTGATAATTACAGCAATCATGCTTAAAATAAAGGCCGCCACTGATAAGTACTTTGACTGACGGCTTCGTTTTCGCGCCTGCTCCAAATCCTTTTCCCAGTCATACATTCTCTCTCACCTCTTCTCACAACACTTCCAGCGCACCTACCGCAAAAAACATCAAAGCCATTGCACCGACAAAGATCACTGTCGGCATAATCCGCTTTGTGAACTCCATCAGCTTCGATGGGCGGGTGTCGGTGTAATCGTCTAAGTTGTTATAGTACTTCTGCATGGGATACCTCCTTTTCTCTTGGGGCCATTACAAAGAGTTTTGTCCCACCCGTGAAGCTGGTGTTGTAGAAAACAAGGCGAAAATCGCTATATATCACTGCATACACTTCAGGCCGGTTGTAATTAGCGTACTTCTTCTTAAATCCCTTCATGCGTCCCCCTCTCTGGGATTGTTCGTCTCTGCGCTCCTTACTTCAATCATCTTTGCAATGATTCTATAAACAGAATTGTCCGGAGGAATCACTGCGCCTCTTATATTTTTAAGCCTGTTCCCATTAGCCATTACGTGGGTCACTGTGATTTCCATCAATTCCCCTCCCCCTGTGCCATTTTGTCCAGATCCATGTGCATTTGACCTTCCACTTCCATTCTTCGTTTGGAAGCCTTATAACTGGATCGTTTTAAGCCCTCAAGCTTTTCAGCCAGTTGCGTTTCAACACCGCGCAAATTCTGAGTATTGTGACTTTCGTCAATATTTACATACATTGAAATCCCGTCGACTTTACAGGCAAATACTGAGCGCACGCCTTTTTCATCCCTGATTTGAGCCGCTAATTGATGCGCTTTGCGCCTGATGGCTTGTTCTCTTGCAACAGCCGGGTCAAATAAATAGTGTGGCCGGATCAGGTCCATAATTTCTTCTGTTTCCATTTCTCCAGATTCCATCATCTTCTGCTGGATCATCTCTCTGGCCTTAGATTCTAAAGTTCTTGTTTTCGCCATGGTCTATTACTCCTTTCATAAAAGTTCTTACTCGCGCAAGTTTGGATATTGCATCTTCTACATTTCTTAAGTGGGTTCCGGCAGTATCTGCGTCAATTATCTCACTCAGCATTTTAAATTCCTTTTCATCGGCTTTAATCCACATGTAGGCGCTCATTGCCTTATGATACTTCTTAATTAGCTTCCAACACTCGTCGATATAGGAACCATAATCCGCGTCCTTCTGAGATGACACGGTTTGCGTTTTCCTCTGAGCAAAGTCCAGAATCTTTTCCCGCTCCTCTTCAGGTGCTTGTCTCAGCTCCTTTGCGGTTTCAATGGCCTTATACTTAGGAAACTCTTCTAATTCCGGGAACTCGCTTACAGCAGTGACATGCTGTTTGGCATCAATAAGGCTGACTCTAGGCACGTTCAGTTCTTCCGCAACCGATTTTAATGATACAATTTCCTTGGGTCTCCCAACGCTTCTTGAATTTGTGTCGGACTCCGACAATAATTCATTAGCTGCTTTTTCCTTTAACTCTTGCTCTTTAAGCCCTGCGAGTTCCACCAAGTTTTTTGACTTTTCAAGTTCTGTGAGGTCCTTGCGTCTGATATTCTCTTCCAATTCTAAGACACGTAGCTCCCGTTCTGAAATTTCTCCTAACATCTTAGCTTCAATCTCTTTCATACCGATCCGCTCACATGCCAGCAATCGCCTACATCCGGCTATCAGGTTGTAATTAGCATCAATCACAATTGGGTGAAGCAAGCCATAATCTCTGATGCTATTGGTCAAAGATTCCATATCACCATATTCATCGCGGACGCGTTGACCTATCTTAACATCATTGATTTTTAGGATCATGCTCTTCCTCCTCACTAACAATAAAATAGTCCACTGAAACGTTGAAATGCTTTGCGAGCGCAGCAAGACTTTTGATTCCGGGCTTTGCGATTCCGGCTTTCCAGTTAGAAAAGGCATTTTGGCTAAGTCCTGTCGCCTTAGAAACCTGGTACGCTGTTTCGCCTGTCTTCTTCATAAGTTCACGAAGCCTTTGATACATTTTCTTTTCACCACCTTTTTAGAATTCTTCTATTGCATATACTTCATATTTGTGATATACTTCAATTGTCGTTTAAAGCATCACATCGTTAATGCATTTCTTATTGGAACTATGTTCGGCATTTTGCAACCCTCATGTGAAGTATACTTGTACTATACTACCATCTTGTGAAATAGTCAAGCCGATTTTAGTACCTTTTTTTGAAGTATGCATTTTTTGTGAAAGGAGTACAAAAAATGTACGATATTTTTGAGAAATTATTACAAAAGCATGGTGTTACTACCTACCAGGTATCAAAAGCAACAGGCATAACACAATCGACATTCAGCAACTGGAAAAGTCGCAGAAATTTAATAAGCTCAGAAAACGGTAAAAAAATAGCCGATTATTTTAAAGTTCCTATTGATTATTTAATGGGAAATAGATTTATTGAAGAAATGGGGCATATTATCCAGGAGGAACGCATCCAACAAGGTTTGTCACAGGAGGAATTAGCCAATGTGGCTAATATTCCTATTGATGACTTGAAATCCTACGAAGAGGACGATAAACCCGTAAGAGAAGATATTTTTGATGACATAGCATCAACTTTAGGGACCTCGTATTTGGAATTGTTGTATAAATATGATTTATACGATGAATACATCCCTCCTTACTTTAATGGAGATGTTCTTCAGTATGAAGCTTTTAAAAAAGCTCGGGATATTGATGCGATGGCTGAGCATTCAGAAGATGAAGATGTCTTATTAATAAGTCGCTTAGCAAAAAACATGAAACCAGAAAATAGAAAAAAGCTAATAGATATGGCTAAAATTATGTTTGCGGAGGATTTTGATGATTAATGCACCAGACTACCATGTTGCTACGAACGCAGCATATGAGTTACTCATTGAGCAGGATATGTTGGAACTTCCAGTTAATTTAAGTAAACTTATTTACCTTCGCCGCCATAGCATACACCTTATGACATACTCGCAAATGGCGGCGAGATTTTCAATGACAGTTAGTGATTATAAAGACCTCGTACCGAGTGAGCTAGGTTTTACAATGAAAATGGGTAACAGGAATTACATTCTCTACAATGAGGAAAAAGGCTATTGCACCAATAGGTTTACCATTGCTCATGAAATTGGTCATATCATGCTAGGGCACAAAACAGACGATTCAGTTGCGGAAAGAGAGGCAAATTGTTTTGCAAGGAATCTCCTCTGCCCAGTACCTGTGATTAACGGCTTCAATATAACCGATATTAATGATTACATGGGATGGTTTCACATCAGTGATTTAATGGCGGAGAACTGTATAAAAAACATATCTTCTGATCGCTATTATATCAAAGATCGCCTTTACAGTATTGTAGACAGTTTAATTTATACATACATGACTGGAGAATCGTTGGCTTCGGCTTATGGATATAGTTACTACAATTAAAAAAACCGCCCAGTGCTACCAACACCGAACGGCTTAACATAGATTTTTTCTTACCGGACGCTCCGGAAAGATATGTTCTACTCTTCATAAGAATTATATCATTTTCAGAACGCGCTGGCAAGAGGAGCGTTATTTTTATACCCCAAAATAGAAAGGAAATGATATTATGTCAAACAACACGAGATGCGCAATTTATATCAGAGTATCAACACAGGAGCAGGCCACAGAAGGATATTCCATACAGGAGCAAACCGAACGATTAAAAAAATACTGCGAAGCTCACGACTGGACCGTAGTAAAAGTATATACCGATCCCGGATTCAGCGGGGCAAATATGGACCGCCCTGCACTCAAACAGCTTTTTTCCGATATACAAAAAGGCTCCTTTAATACTATACTGGTGTATAAGCTTGATAGGCTTTCACGATCCCAAAAAGATACCATGTACATAATTGAAGACCTATTTTTGAAAAATGGAATTGACTTCATATCCATGAATGAAAACTTTGATACTTCCACACCGTTCGGCAGGGCCATGATCGGAATCTTAAGTGTATTTGCACAGCTGGAACGCGACCAAATCAAAGAACGACTTATGATGGGACATGTGGGTAGAGCTAAGACAGGTCTGTGGAATGGTGGGCAGAAGCCGCCTATTGGATATGATTACAAAGATGGTGAATTAATTATAAATGAATATGAAGCTATGCAAGTACGACTTATCTTTGATTTATTTATCAATGGCCTAGACGGTGAACAAGTTTCTATGAATACTATCGCAAAACACATGCAAGAGAGGTATACTAATCGTTATTCCTCCTGGAATAAAAAAGCGGCCATAGGTCTGATCCTAAAAAATCCGCTATATACTGGTATGATAAAATATGGAGGTGTATTTTACCCAGGGAAACACGAGCCGATCGTATCAAATGAAACTTTTGAAATAGCACAAAAAAAATATGATACCTATATAAAAAATTTTTCTAAAAGCCAGCGGAATCCGTTCCAAGGTCGTAACTTACTATCCGGTTTATTATATTGCGGTCATTGTGGCGCCAGATACTATACAGCATTATCAACCAGAACTAGAAAATCTGGTGAAAAAGCGCGCTATGCTTATTATGCATGTTACTCTAAATATAACGTTCCCAAAATGAAAAAAGCGGATAGTTGTCAAAATCTAACATACAAAAGGGACGTTCTGAATCAAAGAATTATTGATGAAATATGTGGTCTTCAGCTAAACCCGGAGGAGGTAATGCGACTTCGTGAGGTTTCCATCCCCGAAACTGATAACACCTCAGAAATTATACAGAACAGAATATCTGAAATTGAAAAGCAGGCAGAAAAACTCCTGGATTTATATCAGCATGGTTTATTTGATATTGAAAAAATTTCTTCCAGAATGGAGGAACTTAACGCAGAACGCGACAAATTGCAATCTGATCTTGAATTCAAAAAAGTGCCCGCCCCACAGGTTAATGTGAAGCAAGCACTTGAAATAATCCAAAGCGCAGCCGATGTATTTCAATATGGTTCCCCAGATGAACAACAAGCGCTCGTCAGATCACTCATAAACAAAATCATTATAGATAATGATAATATAGAAATCCACTGGACTTTTTGCTTATAATAATGCGTTCTTAAACTATCCCAGACTCTTCATCGTCGGGAACAACAACACATCCCTGATCGCATAACTATCCGTAAGCAGCATCACAAACCGGTCAATCCCAATACCAATACCGCCCGTAGGAGGCATACCGATCATCAGCGCATTGACGAAATCATCATCCATCGAGTTCGCTTCATCATCCCCCGCTGCCAGAAGTGCTTCCTGAGCCTTAAATCTCTCAATCTGATCCAGCGGATCATTCAATTCTGAATACGCATTTGCCATCTCACGCTTTGTAATAAACAGCTCAAAACGCTCTGTATATTCCGGATCACTCGGCTTTTTCTTTGTAAGAGGTGAAATCTCAACCGGATGATCAATAATAAACGTAGGCTGGATCAAATGCTCCTCTACAAACTCTTCAAACAGAAGGCTTAAAATATCACCCTTTTTATGTCTTGCTTCATAAGCTACGTGGTACTGATCTGCAAGAGCTTTCGCTTCTTCATCTGTATGAATAGTAGTAAAATCAATATCCTTATATTTCTTCAGAGCGTCAACCATGGAAATACGCTCGAATGGTTTGCTTAAATCAATCTCCACTCCATCATAGGTCACAACCGCTGTGCCAAGCACCTTTAATGCAACCTCACGGAATAAATTCTCCACCAGATCCATCATGCCGTGGTAATCGGTATATGCCTGATAAAGCTCCATCAGTGTAAATTCAGGATTATGTCTGGTATCCACGCCTTCGTTACGGAAAACACGTCCAATTTCATAAACCCGCTCTAAACCGCCGACAATCAGTCTCTTTAAATAAAGTTCCAGAGAAATACGCAGCTTTACGTCCTCATCAAGGGCATTATAATGGGTATCAAAAGGTCTTGCTGCTGCTCCGCCTGCATTGGCCACCAGCATAGGAGTCTCAACCTCCATAAAGCCCTGGGCATCCAAATGGTTGCGGATCTCTTTTATAATCTGGGAACGCTTTACAAACGTATCGCGTACTTCCGGATTCATAATCAAATCAACATATCTCTGTCTGTACCGAAGATCGGTATTGGTAAGGCCATGGAACTTCTCAGGCAGAATCTGCAGACTCTTGGTCAGCAGCTCCACGCTTTCCGCATGGATGGAAACCTCTCCTGTCTTAGTTGTAAATGCGGTTCCCTTGATTCCAACGATATCACCGATATCAAGCTTTTTAAATTCTTTATAGGATTCTTCGCCAATGCTGTCTCTTGCTACATAGGACTGAATATTACCCTTTAAATCCTGGACATTACAAAAAGAGGCCTTTCCCATAACCCGCTTGGACATCAGACGTCCTGCGATGGAGACTTCTTTGCCTTCCCAGACTTCATAATTTTCTTTGATCTCACTGCTGTGTACGGTAACATCGTACTTTGTAACCTTAAACGGATCTTTTCCTGATTCCTGAAGTTCAGCCAGCTTCTCCCGGCGAACCTTAAGTAAATGGTTTAAATCCTCTTCTACAACCTGATTCTGGTTTTGATTCTGCTGTTCTGCCACTTGTTTCCACTCCTTTGTGAACTATATTAAGGAAGTACTCTTAAGACACTCTCTGGATCTCAAGTACCTTATACTGAATGACTCCCGACTGTGTTTCAACATCAACAACGTCTCCCACTTTTTTGCCAATCAGCGCCTGACCTACCGGAGATTCATTGGAAATCTTGTTCTGAAGGCTGTTTGCTTCGGTGGAACCAACAATCTTGAATTCCATCTCTTCGTCTTCATCCACATCGTAGACTTTTACTTTACAGCCAATATTAATCTTATCTAAGTCTATCTCATCTTCTACGACTACTTCTGCATTCTTAAGCAGCTTCTCCAGCTCTTCGATACGCAGCTCGATGTCTCTCTGCTCATCTTTGGCAGCATCGTACTCTGCATTCTCGGATAAGTCGCCCTGTTCTCTGGCTTCCTTAATTTTCTGGGCAACTTCTTTTCTTTTCACTACTTTTAAGTTCTGAAGCTCATCTTCGTATCTCTTAAGACCTTCATAGGTTAAAATATTCTTCTTGTCTACCATGGTTTTTTACTTCCTCCTGGTTTCTTACTCGCTAAATCACATTCCAGATATTATAGCTTAAACATCTGTAATTGTCAAGATTCGAGTCCCTTTTTCTGGTTACAATGCGCCAATTCTTTCTCTTACAAACTGCCTTAATTCTTCCATGGTTTCAACCTGATTGATATCGTTTCTCAATTTGGCCGAATGGGGAAGTCCGGCAGTATACCATGCCATATGCTTTCTCATCTCACGCATGGCAACCGTCTCGCCTTTGTGCTCCGCCTGCATGGTCCCATGACGCAGAATCATCTCGCTGATCTCAGCCGGAGACGGCGGTTTTTGCAGTTCGCCTGTTTCCAGGTAATGCAGCGTCCTGGAAAAGATCCAGGGATTTCCTTTTGCGCCACGGGCGATCATGACTCCGTCACAGCCGGTCTGATCGATTAAGGCTTTGGCATCTTCCGGCTTAAAAACATCGCCGTTGCCGATGACAGGAATGGAGACAGCTTCCTTCACCTGCCTGATGATATTCCAGTCAGCAGTCCCGGAATAGTACTGCTCCCTGGTTCTGCCGTGGACAGCAACCGCTGCCACGCCGCAGCTTTCCGCCATACGGGCGAATTCCACTGCATTGCAGTCTTCCTGTGTAAATCCTTTTCTGAATTTTACAGTGACCGGCTTTTTCACTGCCTTTACCATGGCAGTCAGGATCTTCTCCGCCAGCTTTATATCCTTCATCAGCGCGGAGCCTTCGCCGTTATTTACAATCTTCGGCACCGGACAGCCCATGTTCACATCGATCAGGGCAAATGGCCGGGATTCTATGGCTGCTGCCATATCTGCCATGATCGCCGGATCGGAACCGAAAAGCTGTACACTCACCGGCCCCTCCTGATCAGATATGCTTAACAGCTCATTGGTGTTCTTGTTCTTATATAAAATGGCTTTGGCACTGACCATCTCTGTGACCGACAGTCCGCAGCCCTGCTCCCTGCATAGAAAACGAAATGGCAGGTCCGTAACCCCTGCCATCGGCGCCAGTATCAGATTATTGTCAAACGTTACATTTCCTATTCTAAGTTTCAACTGTCTTTTTCTCCGTCTTCTAATTCTTCTCCCAGATAAAAAACACGGTAGTACATCTCAAGGGACTCCAAAAGCTCCCGTTTTTCCCGCTGGTACTGCTTTATCTTTAACACACTTCCGATTTCATCAAATAAGTAGTCCTCTTCGGATGCCGTTACTTTAAATTCCAGGGTTCCATCCTCGTCAAACTCCAGAACCAGAACTCCGCCAATGTCTTCGGTGTAGAGTACGCACATGATTTGAAGCTCCTGCCGGATGCTTTCCGGGAGACTTTTAAACTGTTCATTAAAATAATATTTCTGTTCATAAGAATTGGCACCGCACAGCACCACTTTTTCTTCAGCCAGCTCCATATCTGTCACCGTTCTTTCTGCCCGACCACGCATTCAAGCATGTTCTGTCCCCCTTCGGATACAGAGCATGCTTTCTGATGTCGTTATGTTTATCGGATTCTAATTGTACCATACAAAAAAAGAAATGACAATAGCCTAAAAATCAGTTGTACAGCGTTTTACCAGCCTGCAGGGTACCTTACAGTTCCGGCTGATATCCGGATCCTTCTCCTGAAGGATCTTCATCATGTTGCTGATGGTGATATTACAAAGTTCTTCTACCCGGTTATCCACGGAAGACAGCTCCGGATCGCTGCAGATTGACAGGGCGGAATTGTTAAAGCCTGTAATGCATAAATCCTCCGGTATCTTTAAAAGCTTGGCATTTGCATATTTAATCGCACCTACTGCAAGACCGTCGTCTGTGGCAATCACGCTGTCAAACCGTAAATCCCTTCGTTCCAGAAGAATATCACGCACGGTATGAATCCGGTTTTTCACATACAGCTTTAAGTCGCCAAGCACCGGCAGACCGTGGCTTTTTAAGGCTGACTCGTAACCGGCAAGCTTCCTTGCGGCACTGTAGGAATGGGAATCGCACAGAAAAAGGATTCTGCGGCGGCCTGATTCGATCATCTGGCTGGTCACGTCATACGTAGCCTGATAATCGTCTCCATATGCACAGTATATATTCTCACCGTCTAAATATCCGTTAATTAAAAATAGTGGGACCTGTCTGGCTGCATCAAATACATACTGCACACGGCTTTCCTCTCCCTCGGCACCTGCATAGGTGGAACCAACCATAATTAACGCGTCAATGCGTTTGGCTAAGAGAAGACTTACGTACTTCTCCTTTATTGACTGTTCAAAACCGCTGCAGCACAGGATACAGTCGTAACCATGCTCATGCATAAGGCTCTCTAAATGGGCAACTGCAGTTGCCATATAGGCATCGGAAACATCCGGACATAAAATTCCGATGGTTTTCATGGAATCAAGGCCTAATCCCCTGGCAAACACGTTGGGGGTATAACCGTTTTCCTCCATAATTGCCCTGACTTTCTGTTTTGTCTTTTCACTTACGCGGGGGCTGTCGTTTACCACCCTGGATACGGTAGCAATGGAAACTCCTGCAAGCTCTGCGATATCATATATGTTCATCCTGGTGTCCCTCTGACGTCTTCATTATTCACCGCCTGAATACGGATTCAGACAGACGTTTCCCCTTTTCCTGTGTCTGCGTTTTCAGCCGCTCTGTATAGCTATTACAGCGGGGAGCGTAAGCGCTTACACTTATCTCGATTCATTATACATAATATTTTTGTATTGCGCAACTGTTAATGCAAGGGAATCACGAAAAATCATGTATGTTTTTTCTGTATTGTTCCCATAATTAAAAGAAATATGTTTCTTTTATGTTTCCCTATTGACTAAGAGAAAAAAATGGTGTATGTTTTATGTAAGTACTTACATTGCATCTGAATATTGAAACTGGTACTAAGAAAGGAAAGGAAGCTTATGCAGGACTTTATCAAAATCAATTCCGAAGACAACGTGGCAGTCGCATTAAAGCCGCTTGCTTCCGGCAGTGCCTTAGACGTAGACGGCACAGCGGTTACTCTTCTGGAAGATATCCCGCAGGGTCATAAATTCGCCCTGACAGATATACCTGCCGGCTCATCCGTCATCAAATACGGCTGTGCCATCGGCATAGCAAAGGAGAATATTGGGACAGGGGCCTGGATTCACACACACAATTTAAAAACAGGTTTAGGGGATTTACTGACTTACACGTACAACAAACAGGAAATCGAAGTTACTCCGACAGAAGAACGCTTTTTCAACGGATACCGCAGACCCGACGGACGTGTGGGCGTGCGCAACGAAATCTGGATTATTCCAACCGTTGGCTGCGTGAATAAAATTGCAACAGCCATTGAACGTGCGTCTTTAAAATATGTAAAAGGAAGCATCGATGCGGTTGCTGCTTTCCCTCACCCTTACGGCTGTTCCCAGATGGGTGATGATCAGGAATATACAAGAACCATTCTGGCAGATTTAATCAATCATCCAAATGCAGGCGGCGTTCTGGTGCTGGGACTTGGCTGTGAGAACAGCAATGTTACCGAATTAAAACGCTATATCGGCGACTACGATGAGCGCAGAGTGAAATTCTTAGTGGCTCAGGAGTCAGATGATGAAATATCGGATTCTCTTGAATTAATCGATCAACTGGCAGAATATGCGGGAACATTTCACAGAGAGCCAATCAGCTGCAGCGAGCTGGTGATCGGAATGAAGTGCGGCGGTTCAGACGGATTATCCGGAATTACAGCCAATCCTACTGTTGGTGAATTTTCAGATATGCTGGTTTCAAAGGGAGGAACTACCATCCTCACAGAAGTTCCTGAGATGTTCGGTGCGGAAACACTTCTTATGAACCGGTGCCAGAACGAAGAAACCTTCGGAAAAACTGTTGATTTAATAAATGACTTTAAGAATTATTTTACCAGCCACAACCAGACCATTTACGAGAACCCCTCTCCAGGCAATAAAAAAGGCGGTATTTCCACTCTTGAGGACAAGTCTTTGGGGTGCGTTCAGAAGTCCGGCAGAATGCCTGTGGTCGATGTATTAAAATACGGAGAACCGGTACGCAATAAGGGACTGAACCTTTTAAGCGCTCCGGGCAACGATCTGGTAGCTTCCACAGCCCTTGCTGCTTCAGGCGCCCATATCGTTTTATTTACAACCGGACGGGGAACTCCATTTGCATGTCCCGTACCAACCATGAAGATTTCCACCAATTCCGCTCTCAGCCAGAAAAAGAATAACTGGATTGATTTCAACTGCGGAGTATTAGTGGAAGGAACCGATATGGACACTTTAAAGAATCAGTTCTTTGACTTTGTAATTGAAGTTGCCTCCGGCAAAATGGTAAAATCGGAAGAAGCAGGTTTCCACGACATGGCCATCTTCAAGCAGGGCGTAACATTATAAAATATTTCTGACAACATATAAGGAGACAAACGGAATGGAAAAGTTAAGCTACCAAACACTGGAAAAGCTGGGTTATGACGGATATTTATTAAAAGAAGCACCGGAACGTGTACTGCAGTTCGGCGAAGGAAACTTCTTAAGAGCTTTTGTTGATTATTTTATTGATGTTCTTAATGAAAAGACCGGATTTAATTCCAAGGTTGTTTTATGTCAGCCGATCGCTCCTGGTCTTGCCGATATGATCAATGATCAGGAAGGTCTTTATACCCTCTTCCTCCGCGGCTTTGAAAATGGCCAAAAAGTGAATGCAAAGCGCGTCATTTCCTGCGTAAGCAGATGTTTAAATCCATACAAAGAGTATGAAACTGTTCTTGCCTGCGCAGAAAACCCGGATCTCAGGTTTATTGCCTGCAACACAACAGAGGCCGGAATTGCCTATGATCCTTCCTGCCAGTTTACAGATGTACCGGCTGACAGCTATCCTGGAAAGCTGACTCAGTTCTTATACAGACGTTTTGAAAAGTTCGGTAAGGAAGCTGGAAAAGGGTTTGTCATTCTTTCCTGCGAGCTCATTGACAACAACGGAAAAGAACTGGAAAAATGCGTATTAAGCTATGCAAAACAGTGGAATTTAGGCGACGAGTTCTTAAACTGGATTAAGGCAGAGAACATCTTCTGCTCCACACTGGTTGACCGGATCGTAACCGGATATCCAAGAAATGAAGCTGCTGCGATCTGTGAAGAATTAGGATATCAGGATAACATCATCGATACCGGTGAAGTATTTGGCTTCTGGGTAATCGAAGGACCGGACAGCTTAAAGAAAGAACTTCCATTTGAAGAAGCAGGTCTTCCTGTTATTATCTGTGGAGATCACAAGCCATACAAGCAGAGAAAGGTTCGTATCTTAAACGGTGCCCATACCTCTTTTGTATTAGGCGCTTATCTGGCTGGTCAGGATATTGTCCGCAACTGTATGGATGACGAAGTGATCTGCGGATTCATGAATAAGACCATTTACGATGAAATTATTCCTACCTTAACTCTTCCGGAGGAAGAATTAAAGAGCTTTGCAGCTTCCGTGACAGAGCGTTTCAAAAACCCATTTATTGATCATGCGCTGTTAGCTATTTCCTTAAACTCCACCTCCAAGTGGAAAGCCCGTGTTATGCCGTCTTTAAAGGGATATGTAGAGAAGAATCATGCACTTCCAAGCTGCATTACCGCTTCCTTTGCATTCTATATTGCATTCTACCACGGAACAGCACTGACAGAAGACGGTCTGACCGCTGTGCGCCCTGCCGGTGATACTTATACAGTAAAAGATGACAGGCAGATTCTTCAGTTCTTCTATGACCACAAGGATGAGGACGCTGCTGCTCTCACCCACTCTGTCTGCACAAATACAGAGTTCTGGGGCGAAGATTTAACCGCAATTGCAGGCTTTGAAAAAGCTGTATCCGGTTATTTAAAAGATATCGAAGAAAAAGGCGCTTACCAAGTCATGAAGGAATGTTTATAATCAGGAAAACTGTCCCTGCATGCAAATTTGTTTCTCTTTCATAAAACAAACCAGTATACCATTGCTGATTCAAGGCAGTGGTGTGCTGGTTGTCTTATTCTGATCATCTGTAGTTTTTGGTTAGGAAATCCAGGATAATCTGATTAATCCGATAGGGAATCTCCATCATTAAATAGTGGCATACGTCTGCAATGGAATGATATTCAATGGCCGGATATATTCTTTTTAATTCTAATTCATAATCAGGCGGTAATTGATAGGCAGGTGAATAAATTGCCAGACATGGCAGGGCGGTCTGCCGGTTTTTTGCCCAATACTTCTGATCTTTTTCAACGCTTGATATAATTGATTTTCCAATTGCCAATGGTACCTCTTTGCTGATTTGTAATACTTCATTTTTCAGCATTTGCGGTGTGTCCGACAGAAACAGCATATTTAAAAACGCTTCACGTCCAGTCTCTTCATCCATACTCCGGGCGAAATCCCGATTGTATTTTAACCAGTCTTCTTTTTCCTGCAAATCTTCAGGCAATTCAAAATGCGCTCCATCCATACTGCAAATACCGGTACACATATGCGGATATTTTTGTATAAAAATTTCACATATTGCAAACCCCATACTATGTCCGACTAAAAATCCTTCCGAAATCTCCTCCTCTTTCATTACCTGATAAATGCAATCCGCAAATAATTCCATAGAATAGTCTTTCTTTTCATCTTTACTGCTGTTCCCATTCCCTGGTAAGTCAATCGCGACTACTTTGTAATCAGCAAAAGCGTCAAGCTGGTATTTCCATGTTCGGATGCTGCCAGTCCAGCCATGAATCAAAAACACACTCCTGGGTGCGCTGCCTCGGATCTCGTAATGGATTTTATGATCCATATAGTTTAGGAATTTAGTTTCCATAAATATCTCCTCCTGATGATGATGTATCATTACTTTGCATTGTTACAAAATCATTTTATCATCACTTTTAACAGTGGTGGGATAATGGAGGGTTTGAGATGATTTGCACCCGTTAATGCCCGCTCATATCGGGGAAAATAAAAGAGCTTTGATATGGTTCAACATGAAAACCAGTCAAAGCTCTTTTTTATATTTCAATATGTTGATAACGTTTCTATCAGGAAATTCAGCTTAGCTGCAGCTGTAATTTTCAAGAAACTTTCTTGACCATTCTGCATTATCCGGCGTGCTGTCCTCGATTGTCATCTGAATATAAGGCTTGTCTTTCTTTGCAAAATTCAGGATTGTATCATATTTCATGACTCCGGTTCCAGGTGCTCCGGAAACCACCTTATCGCCTTCAATTACAAAATCCTTCATATGGAGAACATCGGTATACTCTCCCAGATCCTCAATGGCTTCTTTTATTACCTTGTCATATTCACTGCTGTTCTCCACAGACAGTAAATTGACCGGATCAAGAATGATTCTTAAATTCGGGGAATTAATAGCTTTTAACACTTTAAGAGCCTGTTTGGAATTATATACGATATGGCTCCATACCGGTTCGATTGCCATGATTACACCGAATTTCTCTGCACATTCCACTACCGGACGAAGATTGGTAATAAATGTCTGAAGCGCTTCTTCTGTGTGGGATGCAGGCTCAAAACGGTATTCTGCATTGGGGTTGCCTGTCTCTGTTCCCACCACGCTGCAGCCTAAGATGGAGGCAAAACGAAGGTGGGCAAAATAACGCTCCTGGATCTTCTTAATCTCTTCCGGATCGGGATGTGCCAGGTTTAAATAGCAGCCCAGAACAGCGATGTCCATATGATACTCCGCAAATTTGCTGCGCAGATAGGAAGCAAATCCCGGTGTCAGGGCGGAATTATCCACCGAATGATCCTTAATTGTCTTTGTCAGTGCCAGGTGTACACAGGAAAACCCCTGTTCGCTGGCTATTTTTATACGTTCCTCTATGGTACCTGGTGCCACATCGTGTAATCGAATTCCAATCTGCATGATACTCTTCTCCTTTAGATCATTTCGTAATGATTGATATTGCTTAATTCAAATGCTTCCCCTTCCTGTCCGGAAATATGAACATTTTCACAGATCAGGGTGTCCACATTGCTGATACAAAAGCCTTTTCTGGTGCACTCTCCCACTCCGTTTAACATGGCGGGAGCTCCTGACTTCGCCTCTTTTGCAAAGGAGATGTCAACGTTCTTAAACTCAATGCGTTCAATCTTCTTTTCTGGAAGTCCATAGAGAAAGGATGCTGCTACGTGACAGTTAACTGCCTTTATATTGGTAAAGCTGAATCTGCCGATCTCAGGCGTTCTGTCGTCAACCGGAAGCGGCTCCCTGCACTGAACGTATTCTGATTTGCCATCGGGATCACAGAAATAAAATCCGTTGACTACAAAGGGAGTCATCACATGATCCATGTCAATGTGGTCAAAGGTAATATCCGTAAGAACGGAGTCCTTTCCTCTTCCTCTTCTGGTCTTGATCCGCAGGCCTCTGTCCGTGTGACGGAACAGACAGCGTTCTACCCGGATGTTTTTCACACCGGCTCCCACTTCACTTCCTATGGTAACAGCTCCGTGACCGTTTTCCATCAGGCACTGACGAATGGTGATGTTCTCAGAAGGTTTCTTATATCTGCGTCCCATATAAATTTTACCTGACTTGATGGCAATACAGTCATCACCCAGTGAAAAATGAAGTCCAAGTATCTCCACGTCCTTACAGGATTCCGGATCCAGACCGTCTGTATTGGGAGAATCTGCCGGATTGCTGATGCTTAAATTTAAAAACTTTAAGTCTTCACTGAAGTAGGGATGAAGAACCCAGGTCGGACTGTTTTTCAAAGAAAAACCCTGAAGAGTGATCTTCCTGCATCTCTCCAGGAAAACCATGCGGGGGCGGAATGCTCCCTTCATCACTCTTACATTGTCCCACCAGTTGTCAAAGGAAGCCTGTCCGTTGATGGTCCCTCTGCCATAGATTACAACATCTTCCACATCAATGCCGGTTATGATACCTGCAAACATGGGCAGGGGATTCCCCTCCCAGGTTCCCAGATTATAGTCTTCTTTTTCATCATAGCTTTCGATCATTCCGGGGAACTTTGGAAACTGATACCGGTCAGTCACTGCAAGGAGTTCTGCTCCTTCGGAAAGTTCAATCTTTATATGGCTCTTTAAAAAGAGACTGGTAATTCTGTATTTTCCTGCGGGAATCAGCACTCTTCCGTCTTTTGGACATGCCATGATCGCAGCCTGAATGAAAGCGGTGTCGTTCTGGATTCCATCTCCAAGAGCACCAGCTTCCCTGACATTGATTGTGACAAATTCATAATCCGTATGGAAGTTTACTTCTGCCTTTTCTCCATTTCTTTCCAGAGAAATATTATAATCCATATCCGGCTTTAAGTCAAACAAAGTAAACACAACCTGCTTTGTCTCTCCCCGGCTCTCTCCGTTTACCAGAATCTGGCCCGGAATGTCGAATTCATAAATTGTTTCCGTGATTGTCTCTATGGTTACAGAACGCGCTGTCTGAAATGCAACTCTTAATTCCATACTGTTAAACCTCACCTGTCAAGTTTTCCTGTGTTATTTGTTTTTTCTATTGAAAAAGAGCGCAGCAATTGCATACCACGCCCTCTTTTTGATCATTAACCTTTTACTCCGCCTGCAGCGATACCATCAATGAAGGAATCCTGCGCACAGAAGAATACAATCAGAGAAGGAATAATGGAGATGAGTGACATCGCCAGAATTCTGTTCCACTGAAATCCTACATCGCCGTCCATTGACATACGTAAGTAAATGGAGTTTGTATATTTCGGCATGTCGGAAACATAAATAAGGGGTCCCATAAAGTCATTGGTAGTCCACATAAACTGGAACAGCGCAACAGATACCAGTGACGGCTTTAACATGGGAACAATTACATACCATAATGTTTTAAGTGAATTACAGCCATCGATTTTGGCTGCCTCTTCCAGCTCTCTCGGCACACCTCTTAAAAACTGAACCAGCATGAATAAGAAGTATGTGTCACCTGCAAATAAAGAAGGAATTACAAGTGGAAGGTAGGAATTTGTCCAGCCCCATTTATTGAACATAATGTACTGAGGTGCATTTAAAACTACCTGGGGAAGGAACAGGGTGGAAATCATAAGAGAAAAAAGGATTGCTTTTCCCTTGAACTCAAACCGTCCGAAGCCGTAAGCAGTAATCGTAGCTGAAATTACAGTGAAAATAACTTTTGGAACTACGATTTTATAAGTGTTTAAAAGCGATTTAATCAGGTTGATTTTACCGCCGTAATCTACGAAGGCATTGGCATAACCGTCAGTAACCGGATTTTTAGGCCAGAACCATGCGCTGGTAAAAATCTCTGAGTTGGTCTTAAACGTCGCACCTACCATCCAGATCAGGGGATATACCATAATGAACCCGATTACGACGAGAAGGGTGTAACGGATCACTGTGCTTATTTTACTTTTAGTCTCTTTCGTCATGTCATCTACCTCCCGTCTTCATCTGAGTAATATACCCATTTCTTCTGGCTTACAAATGCGACTGCCGTAAAGGTCATGACAATCAGGAACAGAATCCAGGCCTGGGCACTTGCCATACCCATCTTATGACGAAGGAACGCATTGTTGTAAATAAGAATGGAAATCAGTGTGGTTGCACCGTTTGGTCCGCCCTTTGTTACAAGGAATGGTCCGTTGAATTCCTGAAATGCCTGACATAACTGAGTGATCAGGTTGTAGAAAATAACCGGTGTAATTAAAGGAACTGTAATTTTAAAGAACTGGGTCCATTTTCCTGCTCCGTCAATGGATGCAGCTTCATATAAATCTTCCGATACACCTTTTAAAGCTGCAAGGAAAATTACCATGGCTGAACCAAACTGCCATACTCTTAACATAATAATAACGAATAAAGCACCGTTGGCAGATGCCATCCAGTTGATTTTTTCTCCGCCAAACGCAACAACAACAGCATTGATCAGACCATCTGTATTAAATACAGCTCTCCACAATATGGCGATGGCGATGGAACCTCCCAGAATGGAGGGAATGTAATAAGCAGTTCTGAAAAAATTAACTCCCTTTAATTTGAAGTTCAGAATATAAGCAATAAATAATGCGAAGGTCAGCTTTAAAGGAACGTCAAAAATCGCATATTTAAAAGTTACCAGAAATGCTCTTGTAATATCAGAATCCGTGAAAATCTTATTATAGTTCATCATACCTGTTTTCGTTACGCCATTAAACAGATCGTAATTTGTAAAGCTATAGTACAATGAAGAGGCGAATGGATAAACTTTAAAAAGTATAAATCCAATCAGCCATGGCAGGACAAAGAAGAATCCCGCATTGTCAGCCAGGAACTTACGCATACCCTTTGACTTCATAGTGCTCATACCTCCTGTTTATTAAAAATTATATGCTGCGCACAGATCATATCTTTTAAACCTGTACATGTATTATTATCATTCCCCGCAATAGTTCTCCATACAAATTCCCCGAAATTACCGTATTTTTCTTTTTGAAGCACACCAGTGTTGCATGCCTTCAGAATGGAATAACCAATTTCCATAATTTCAGAAGAATTGGGGAGGTCTTTCATCTTCTCCTTGACTATAACCTTAAATAAATCCCTTAATTCCCTATAATATTCATAGATCTCTTCTGACATCTGAGCAATCGTATCAATCAGTGACACCAGATCATCTCCTGTAAACTGCTGTTTCTCCCGAAACATGGCCGCAATCTCATTATAATGCTCTTTACTTTTATACTTTGTGTCATATGCTGTTATAAACGGCATAAGCTCCAAAGTCCACTCCGGGGCTTTCATGACATCTTCTATCTTTTGTCTGTATTTCTCATTACCGGTTTGTTCCAAAGCGAAAAAATAAGCGGAATAATCCTGTGCCGGCAGACTGCCTGCCGTCCCTTCCGGGGCTTCCCTCCTGCTTAACTGAGCCATTACAAACTCTTTAAACGCATCTTCTCCAGTTGCTTCATACATTTGTACTGCTCCCATAAGCTGGTATGGTTTTAATGTCTCATTTCTGCATTCCATGACGTTTTGTCTGCCCTTTTCTTTATGGGAGCCGCCATAGAACTATGGCGGCTCGTATGAAATATGAATATCTTATCTTTTTAAAGACTATTAGTTCTCAAGTGTATCAGTTACACCCTTGATCAGTTCTTTTGCAGCTGCAGCAGAATCCAGTTCTTTTGAGCTTAACTTACCAAATACTTTGTAATAAACACCGTCTGGGTTAGCTTTTAAGTCATTGTGCTCAAATTTGCTGTCCAGAGTGAACTTGCTGTAATCCATAACCTTTGTATTTGCTTCAATGGTAAGAGGATCGCCAAGTTTGTTATCCTGAAGGATCTTTAAGCCTGCTGCGGAACAAGGAATACCTCTTTCAGTAGAACAGATCTTAACGCCTTCTTCATCATTTAACAGGAAGTTGATCAGCATAGCTGCTTCTTTCGGATGCTTGGAGTTTGCAGCAACTGCAAATGCCATGGAGATCTTTGTAAATCCACCGTTGTTGTCGCCCATCTTAATGAACTCGCCAACTACGAATTCCTGACCAGGTTTGTTAACGCTGCCTTCCAGAGCTTTTTTGAACTTGGAAGCAGAGGAATCCCACTCAAAGATACCAGCATATTTGCCGTCGATCCATTTTGCATTCTTATCAAGAGAGTCAGCCATATCACCGTCAATTGTTGCCTGAGCAGGAATTACATGTTTCTCTTCCAAATTATTGATAAAGTCCATACCATCTTTTACTTCTTCTTCTGTGTAGTTAACTGTTCCGTCCTCTACCCAGTTCTTTCCGTACTTGGATTCCAGATAGTATACCATCAAAATCATACGGTCATATTGTCCAACTGCCAGCGGATACATATCAGGATCTTTTGCCTTGAATGCCTCTCCTGCTTTGTATAAGGAATCAAGATCAGTAGGAAGTGCAACACCAACCTCATCAAATGCTGTCTTGTTCCAGTAGAACAGACGGCCTGTTAAGGAAATCGGAACTGCCATTAATTTATTATCTACCTTGCAAAGGTCAAGGCTCTCTGGTGTGAACTGTTTTAAATCAAGAACATCGGAGTAATCCTCCAGGTTTGCGAAAGACTTTCCGCCCTGGCTGTAGGAATCAATCCAGTTCCAGTTGATCTGCATAACATCAGCTGCATTGCCGCCTAAAATATTTAAGGACTGCTTCTCTTCCCAACCTGTCCATGCACCATATTCTGGAGTTACAGTAATGTTCGGGTATTTTGCCTGGAAAGCTTTGATTGCTTCTTCTGTTGCAGCATGTCTTGTGTCGCCGCCCCACCAGGAAAACTTCAGTTCTACCGGCTCTCCGGAAGTTGTAGCTCCTGCAGCTGTGGTTTCTGCTGCTGCAGTAGTAGTTTCTGCAGGTGCAGCAGTGGTTGTCTCAGCAGTATTGCTTTTGCCAGACCCGCAGGCAGATAGAGACATTGCCATAACAGTCGCTAACCCCATTGCTGTCCACTGTTTGATTTTTCTCATCTTTTTCTCTCCTTTTTCTCTCCCTCATAAATGAGTTCTTTAAAAGTTCCGTGTAAATGTTTTCGCATTCTGAAGATAGAATTATGTATTTTGCGTAAGCGCTTACACAACACTTTTTTATTATTATAGCACCTATTACCTTATAATTCATTTCAAATTCAGCACAAAACATTGCATATTTTGACATCCTATGATATTATTTTAGTAGTATTAGCCAAGGAGAATGCCAATAATGAAAGTACTTACTTCATATTCGGAAGGAATTGACCGCTGTTTTGAAAGCCATTATTTTTCGATTGCACATCTGCACAAAGAAAGCAGTGTTTTAAGCATGCACAGCCACCGCTGCTGCGAGTTTTATTTTTCCATCAGCGGCGGCCGTACTTTTTTAATTGAAGACAACAATTACCGCATAGAACCTGGCGATTTATTCATGATTAATCCCCGGGAAAAGCACCAGATCCTTCAGATGGATTCGTCAATTCCTCATGAACGGTATGCCGTTTTTATTGATCCGGAGTATTTAAAGACCATTTCCACCGGTCTTACGGATTTGACCTACTGTTTTACCCACCGGCCGGATAATTTTTCCCACCGGGTCCATTTAAGCCAGGGACAGCAGCGGAGGTTTACTTATTATTTTAATAAGCTGGCTGTAGAAGATGGTTTTGGACATGACGTGGAAGAACGTTCGGCCTTTGCAGAATTCATGGTTTTTTTAACGAAGTGTGCAGTGGAAGCAGATCTGGGCGAACAGTCAGAAGAACAGAGACAGTATTTTAACAGCAAGGTGGCAGATATTATAACCTATATCCATCATAACATTGATTCTTCCTTAAGCATCGGGGAGATTGCGGCTCATTTTTATTTAAGCACCTCCTACCTTTGCAGGCTTTTTAAAAAAGGAACGGGAACCACCATTAACTCCTATATTACAACCAGAAGAATTGAGCTGGCTCAGACGCTGCTGGCAGGCGGGTACAGCGTGAATGAGGTATACAGCATGTGCGGCTTTAATGATTACAGCAACTTCTTTAAAGCATTTACAAAGAAGACGGGAATTTCACCGAAGAAATTCGCCCAGAACAGCTTAAGTTAAAAAGGGAATGAGGCAGGCTGCCCCATTCCCTTTTATTTACTATGACTGATACTGCCATCCGCACCGTTTCATCTCTGTATATGCAAGAAGGAACGGTCCTACTCCCTTTGCATCATCTTTTACCACCGGCTCGGACATATAATACTGGAATGTTCCGTCTCTTCTGTCTTTGCCTCCCAGACCTGCCACCAGGCAGATTCCGCCTAAACTCATATTTCCTTCTTCCATATGAAGATAGGTTTTGCAGATTCCTTCAAATGCTTTCTTTCCGTATTCTGCATATGCTTCAGGCAGATAGCCGAGGCGCACGCCTTTTAAGATTGCATAGGAAAAGATCGCGCTGCCGCTGGTTTCTAAATAGTTCTTCTCCATGCCGCCTAAGTTAACCACCTGATACCACATGCCGCTTGGGTCCTGATATTTTAACATGGCATCAATCAGTGACTGAAATGCATCATTCATCTGATGCAATGCTTCCTGCTCCTTATGATTATCTTTATCCATGGTATCAAGAAGCGCCATGGAATACCAGCCCAGTGCCCTCAGCCAGAAATTCTGGGAAAGTCCGGTCACTTTATCACACCAGAACATCTCTCTGGAGGAATCATAGGCATGATAGTAAAGTCCTGTTTCAGAATCCCGCATATGCTTTGTTATATTGGCAAACTGGCTGTAAATATCTTCGCAGTTTTTTCTGTCATTAAACCTGGCTTCGTATTCCATATAAAATGGCTGGCACATATAGAGACCGTCAAGCCACACCTGATTGGGGTAAATATTTTTATGCCAGAAATTTCCTTCTTTTGTTCTGGGCATCTTTTCAATCTGGCTATAAACCAGATCGATTGCCTTTCTGTACTTTTCCTTACCGGTCAGATCATAAAGTTCAAACAGGGTTTTGCCTGCATTCACATTATCAATGTTCAGTTCTTCTACATCATATCCATCAATGGATCCGTCTTCCTTTACACGGTAGTCAATAAACGTATCTGCAAATTCCAGATATTTCGAATCCTTTGTAATGGAATACATCTCGAGGATTGCCTTGATCATGCAGCCGTCAATGTAATTCCAGCCGGCTTTCTCTCCCTGAAGAATCTTCTCAATGTTCCAGACCGGACGGTCCGGTGTACTTTTTTCCATCAGTTCATTGATATACCTTTCAATTACATCCATGTTTCGTTTCCTCTCTTTACTCATTTATCTGCTGTTTTATCAGATTCTAAATTTTTTACGCTGTCTCTTACAATCAGGCGGTTTTCCAGCCAGACATCGGCCGGACGTACTCCTTCCTCCATACATGCAAGCAGCATCCTGCTTCCTTCCATGGCGATCTTTGCAGCGCTCCGCTCCACGGTTGTCAGTCTCATATCAGCATAACTGGAAAGATCCCAGTTGTCAAACCCTGTCAGTGAAATATCTTCCGGAACCTTTAATCCCCGTTCCGCTGCCGCACTTCTGGCTCCAAAAGCCATCTCATCATTAAAGCATAACAAAGCAGTTAAATCTTTATGGGCATCAAGCAGTCTGCCGGCTGCCAGTCTTCCGCTGTTAAAACGGTAATTGCCGTAATCCACCGGAATCTGTTCCGCATTAAGCCCATACTCCCTTACCGCCTTCTGCCATCCCTCACGCCTTAACAGGGTAGCCTCTAAATAGGTGGAACCTTCAATCACTCCTATTCTTCGATGACCATTTTTTAAAAGGTAGTTCATCGCCTGTTCCATGCCACCCATTTCATCTGTAACCACAGCAGGTATATTGACTGGTACTTTCCTGCTGATAGCCACCATAGGAATATCTTTTTCCCAGGCCTCCTCCAGAAATTCCTGATCCCAGTCTCCCTGAGACATGATCAGCAGTCCGTCAAAATAAGAAGGATTCAAAGTCCCCGGCTGATGCATATCAATTCCCTTTACCACAACCTGATACTTACTTCCCAGTTCCTGATATACTGCTGTAAGAACATCGTGGAGCACGAAAGGCGATGTCGACTTGCTGATTGTTGAAAAGCAAAGGCCAATCATACCTGATTTTGACTTTTTCAGGGTAACCGCTGCCTGGTTTGGCATATATCCCATTCTCCGTGCAATTTCAAGGATCTGCTCTTTTTTCTTTTGTTCCACTGCCCCCGTACCGTTTAACGCTCTTGAAACCATTGAGTAAGATACACCCGCACTTGCTGCAATATCTTTTATTGTTACAGCCATATATATTCTCCTCCATTACCTCAGTAACCCCATATTTTAAATAATAGCATGGTTTCTCTTCCTTGTCACTGCTGAGATCGTTTGATTTAAAAGTCCTCGGTCCTTGCACTGCAAAGGTTTGCAATTATGTTTTTTATTTTTATATATTTTAACTACATTTTTTATCTAATACCAGTACTATATTATTAACTTTTAGTTATTATGCTATTACTTTATTTTTTTCATGTAAATTAACTATTTATAATTGTATATTATGTCTAATTTATATATGCTATTTTTATTAATTATTAATCTTTCTTATTTTTAAACATATGATAAGATAATCTGGTGTGTAAGTGCTTACACACCAAACTACCGGCATCATGTATTTTTATCATTTTCCCAATGGGAGAAAAGAAAGAGAGGAAATTATATGAAAAAAAAGATTGCCAGAATTATGGCTCTCACTTTGTCAGCTGCCATGGGCTTATCACTGGCAGCGTGCGGCAGTGCACAAAAAAACAATGCCCCCTCTGATACCACTTCTGTTTCAGAGTCCAAATCAGAAGGTGCTGCTTCAGAAGGCGCATCAGGGGAACCTGTAAGCATTCGTATTTCCTGGTGGGGCGGCGATTCCAGACATGCTGCAACAGAAAAAGCTGTAGATGCTTTTATGGCAAAATACCCCAACATCAAAGTTGAAACAGAATACGGTGCCTGGACCGGCTGGGAAGAGAAACAGTCTCTGGGGATTTTAAGCGGAGAATGTGCTGACGTGATACAGATCGGATCAAACTGGGTGACGGATTACAGCAAAGGCGGTGAATCCTATCTTGATTTAAACCAGTATTCTGATATCATTGATTTAACACAGTTTCCAGAAGATAAATTAAAAGCAAATGAAGTAAACGGAAAGCTGATGGCCATTCCCATTTCCTTAACCGGACGTCTGTACTACTGGAACAAAACAACCTTTGATGAAGTTGGTTGTGCCATTCCTACAGATGAGGCTTCCTTACTGGCTGCCGGTGCAGCTTTCAAGGCTTACAACAATGACTATTATCCTCTGGCTCTGGGTGAGTATGACCGCGCTATCTTTTTAGTATACTATCTGGAATCAAAGTACGGAAAGGACTGGATTACAGACGGCAAATTAAACTATACAGAAGCCGAAATCAAAGAAGGTCTGGATTTCATGAACAAGCTGGAAAGCGAGCATGTAATCCCATCGATTGCGACTATCAATGGAGATATGGCTGACTCCCTTGATAAAAACGCAAAATGGATCGATGGCAAATATGCAGGTCTTATGGAGTGGGATTCCGGTGTTTCCAAGGTAAAAGCTGCTTTAGACGGCAGTGTTAATAAGCCTGGTCAGGAATTTGTAGTAGGCGAATTCTTAAAATTCGGTGATTACCAGGGTGGTTCCACAAAGGTTTCCATGGACTTTGCAGTAAAGGCATCTACCCAGCATCCAAAGGAAGCTGCCATGTTAGTTAACTTCCTGTTAAATGATCCGGAAGGTGTTGAAATCTGCTCTACCGAACGCGGTGTTCCATGCTCTGCTGCAGCGTTAAAAGTATTGAATGAAAAAAACATTGGTGATAAAATGACAAAAGAGGCCAATGCAAAAGTTCTTGACTACTGCAAATTCACACAGGATCCCCAGTTTGACAACAGCGAATTAAAGGCAAATCCTGACGGATTATACTATAAAGTATTCGGAAAATTGAGTGCGCAGGAAATTACCTCTGACGAGGGAGCAAAGACCTTATTTGATGGAATTAACGAGGTTCTTGAAAACTAAACTACAAAAAAAGGAGTGTGGTGTCTGTGAATCAGTTTACAAAACAGATTATCATAACAGCAAAACAGGCAGGAAAAGAAAAAAAAGCTGCCAATGCAACTTTAAACGCCTACCTGTTAGATCCTGTATCCGTCGCTCCAAAGCGTCTTCGTCCGGCTGTTATCATCTGTCCGGGAGGCGGTTATGAGCACTTATCCGACAGGGAAAGCGAACCCATAGCCATGCAGTTTTTATCCATGGGCTGCCATGCATTTGTTCTCCGATACAGCATTGCTCCTGATTCGTTTCCTTATCCCCAGATGGAACTGGCTTATGCAGTCTCTCTGGTCCGTTCCCATGCAGCCAAGTGGCTGGTTGATCCGGAGAAGATTATTGTCTGCGGATTCTCTGCAGGAGGCCACCTTGCCTGCAGCCTGGGAGCATTCTGGAATCAGAAGTTTTTATACGGGCCGTTAGAGCTTACTCCGGAGAATATAAAACCAGACGGCATGATTCTGGCGTATCCGGTGATCACTTCCGGTCCCTTCTGCCACAAGGGTTCCTTCCTTAATTTATTAGGTGCAGACGCAGAAGACGAAACCCTGCGCCGCCTGGTCTCTCTGGAACATCAGGTCGGATCCCACACACCGCCTGTATTTTTGTGGCACACCTCTACCGACGACGCCGTACCGGTGAAAAACAGTTACTTATTGGCGGAGGCACTCACGGAGAACGGGGTCAGTGTGGAAATGCACATCTACCCCACTGGCTGCCACGGACTGTCTCTGGCAAACAGTGAAGTTTCCGGCGATGACGGCCGCTGTATTGTACCCCAGTGCCAGAACTGGATCTCTCTGGCTAAAACATGGCTGGAGCATCTGTAAACATAGGTAACTATCAAAAAAGGCGGGGCCGCCGGAGTATTTCTACTTCCGGCGGTCCCGCCTGTTCTATGAATTTCCGATTCTTATTAACGAACCAGCATCTTACTGATCTGATACTGATCTTCCGGAATATCCTTGGTCATTCCCAATGCTTCCTGAATATCAAAATCAACAAATTCTCCGTGCTTATAGCCTACAACACGGTTGCTCTTTCCTTCGCAAAGCAGTTCCACTGCTCTGGCTCCCATGATGGAGGCATACACGCGGTCTTTACAGGTAGGTGCTCCGCCTCTCTGCATGTGGCCCAGAATGGTAGCTCTTGTCTCAATACCGGTAGCTGCTTCAATTCTCTTTGCCATGGAAGAGGAATGACCAATTCCTTCTGCATTGATGATGATATGATGCTTCTTACCGCGCTTTCTGTTCTCAATAATGCGGTTAATCAATGCCTGCTCGTCTCCGTCATACCGCTCCGGCAGAAGGATATCCTCTGCTCCGTTTGCAAATCCGCACCAGAGTGCAATATATCCGGCATTTCTTCCCATTACTTCGATAATGCTGCAGCGCTCATGGGAAGTGGATGTATCCCGGACTTTATCAATGGCTTCCATGGCAGTGTTCACCGCCGTATCAAAGCCAATGGTGTAATCAGTACATGCGATATCCAAATCAATGGTTCCAGGAAGTCCGATGGTATTGATTCCAAGTGCAGAAAGCTTACCGGCACCGCGGAATGAACCGTCTCCGCCGATTACTACGATTCCGTCAATGTTATGTCTCTTACAGATCTCAGCACCCTTTTGCTGGCCTGCAGCTGTGGTAAATTCCTGACATCTGGCTGTATAAAGAATGGTACCGCCCCTATGAATGATGTCCGATACACTGGTGCTGTTCATATCGACAATCTCTTCCTGCAGAAGGCCCGCGTATCCCCTCATAATTCCCTTTACTACCAATCCCTTATGGATTGCAGTTCTGACAACGGCACGGATCGCAGCATTCATACCTGGTGCGTCGCCGCCGCTGGTTAATACGCCAATGGTTTTCACTTGTTTTGCCATAGTAACTTCCTCCTGATTCACGGATATCTGTATTTGTAAGTTTTACATTTCATACATGTTGTATTCTAATTCATTTTGCCAATCTTTTCAAGTTTTTTTTCTACAAGTCTGACATTTATTTCACCAAGTTTTTTGGTTAAAATATCAATAAGTCCATCGGAAGCGTTTACATTCCAGTTAGCCGGGAGCACTTTTTTTGCCCGTTCACTCTCCAGATAGATGATTACGGAATCGCTGCCTTCGGATTCTCTTAACAGCTCAAGAATCTCCCGCTCTGACTTCACATACGTATCCTTATCAGGGAATTTCAGCCACAGCTCTTTGGGTACTGCTGAAAATGGGATCACTCTCTCGCAGATCAGCTTGCCAACCGGATCATCTCCAATAGATGCCCTTCCCTGGATAAATACCTTGGAATCTTCTACAAACAGCTCTCTTTTACTCTCATAGTCCTTTGGAAATACAATGACCTCCACGGAACCAACCAGATCTTCCAGGGTTATGAATGCCATCATCTTGTTGTTTCTGGTAGTTTTTACGGTTTTACCTGTAATCATACCACCAATGGTCACATAAGACCCGTCCTGTACATTGGTTTTCTGGGTCTCCTCATCAACAATAAAATCCACAGTGACTGCCGTAATGTGATTTCTCCATGTCTCCTCATATGCCTCCAGAGGGTGGCCGCTTACGTAGATCCCAAGAGTTTCTTTTTCAAAGGCCAGAAGGTCTTCCTTCTCAAACTCTCCCACCTCAGGAAATGTGATCTGGTAGTTGCTTTTCTCTTCCTCACCGGCAAGATCAAACAGGGTGATCTGCCCTTCCATGGTATTTTTTCGCTCCTTGCTTCTCTGGTCAAGAAGCTCGGGAGCGATTAAAAGCTTCTGCTTCCTGGTGCCGGGAAGTGTATCAAGTGCACCTGATTTGATGAAATTCTCCAGCGTCCGCTTATTAACCTCCTTGTTGCTCATCCGGTCAATAAAATCTTCCATATCGTGATAAAGACCGTTTCGCGTCCGCTCCTCCACAATCTGTTCCACAACGGATTTGCCCACGCTTTTAATGGCGGAAAGCCCGTACCGGATGGACTTGCCGGAAACGGAGAATCCGCTTTCTCCCTCATTGATATCCGGCGGGAGTATGGATATTCCCATCTGCCTGCAGCTTAGAATATACTCTGAAACCTTAGACACATTGTCCATAACAGAGGTCAGCAAAGCCGCCATAAACTCCTGGGGATAATAGTATTTTAAAAATGCAGTCTGATAGGATACCACTGCATATGCCGCAGCGTGGGATTTATTAAAGGCATATTTTGCAAAATCAATCATCTCATCATAGATTTGATTGGCTGTCTTTTCATCAATTCCATTGGAAATACATCCGGATACGCCTTCTGCCATGTTGCCGTATACGAAGTTCTGGCGTTCCTTCTCCATGACTGAGGTCTTTTTCTTTGACATGGCACGGCGCACCAGATCGCTTCGGCCCATGGTATATCCGGCAAGGTCGCGGACGATCTGCATAACCTGTTCCTGATATACGATACATCCGTGGGTGGGGCCTAAAATGTGTTCCAGCTGAGGACAGTCATAGGTAATGGAATTCCGGTCATTCTTGCCTTTTAAGTATTTGGGAATAAAATCCATGGGACCCGGACGGTAAAGGGAAATTCCGGCGATAATATCTTCCAGATTCTCCGGCTTTAATTCCTTCATGAAGCTCTTCATCCCCGAACTTTCCAGCTGGAAGACCCCATCATCCTTACCGGAACCGATGGAATCAAGCACTGCCTTATCATTGTAATCGATCTGGTCCATATCAAGAAGAATATCCCGGTTCTTCTCCACTGCTGCAACGGCATTCTGAATGACCGTAAGAGTCCGAAGTCCCAAGAAGTCCATCTTTAAAAGTCCCAGTTCCTCCAGTGTAGTCATGGTAAACTGAGTGGTAATGGTTCCGTCCGCAGCTCTGGACAACGGTACATATTCATCCACGGAAGTCCGACTGATTACAACTCCCGCCGCGTGCATGGAAGTGTGCCTTGGCAGTCCCTCCAGACGCATGGACATGTCAATTAAGTATTTTACCTCGGGATCGTCATTGTACGCGCTGCGCAGGTCAGGGCTTTGTTTCAGCGCCTTTTCCAATGTCATGCCAAGATCACCCGGTATCATCTTGGCAATGGCGTCACAGCGGGCGTAAGGCATATCCAGCACCCTTCCTACGTCTCTCACCACACCCTTGGCTGCCAGGGTACCAAAGGTAACGATCTGAACCACCTGATCCTTGCCGTACTTCTCTACTACATAGTCAATGACTTCCTGACGCCGTTCGAAGCAAAAGTCAACGTCAATATCGGGCATGGATACACGTTCCGGATTTAAGAACCGTTCAAAAAGAAGGTTGTAACGGATGGGATCAATGTCCGTGATTCCAAGACAGTAGGAAACGATGCTTCCGGCTGCTGAACCTCTTCCCGGTCCTACCATGATATCTTTGGATCTGGCGTAATGGATGAAATCCCAGACAATCAGAAAGTAGTCCACATACCCCATGGTATGTATTACATCCAGTTCATAGGCAAGGCGGTCCTTTAATGTTCCGTCATCCTCCGGATAGTGGTGCTCAAATCCTTCCGTGCAAAGTTTATTTAAATAAGTCCAGGAATCAAAGCCTTCCGGAACATCGTACTTCGGAAGCTTTGTGACTCCAAACTCAATCTCCACATTACACCGCTCTGCAATCCTGTGGGTGTTCTCTACCGCCTGGGTTGCATAGGAAAAGAGAGTCTTCATCTCCTCTTCTGATTTGCAGTAATACTGTCCGCCCTCATAGCGCATCCGGTTCTCATCTGCCACTTTCTTACCGGTCTGAATGCACAAAAGAATGTCGTGGGGTGTGGCATCCTCCGCATAGGTATAGTGGATATCATTGGTGGCTACCAGTTCAATTCCGGTCTCCCCGCTCATACGCACCAGGCCCTGATTCACGGTCTTCTGCATGGGGATCCCGTGATCCTGAAGCTCAAGGAAGAAATTACCCTCTCCGAATATCTCCTGATAACGAAGTGCCGCTTCCTTTCCCTGCTCATACTGGCCTCTGCCGATATAGCGCTGCACCTCTCCTGCCAGACAGGCGCTGAGGGCAATCACGCCCTCATGATATTCTCTCAATACTTCATAATCCACTCTTGGTTTATAATAAAATCCATCCACAAATCCTTTGGAAACAATCTTCATTAAATTCTGATAGCCCTGATTGTTCTCAGCAAGAAGTACCAGATGGTAGTACCGGTCTTCCCCGCCTGCAAGCTCTCTGTCAAATCTGGAACCGGACGTCACGTACACCTCACAGCCGATTATGGGTTTGATGCCCGCATCCTTCGCGGCTCTGTAAAAATCAATCACACCATACATAACGCCATGGTCAGTGACTGCCATACTGTCCATCCCCAGTTCTTTTGCTCTGGCTGTCAGCTCCTTAATCTTGCAGGACCCATCAAGCAGGCTGTATTCTGTATGGACATGCAAATGTGTAAATGCCATCTGTCGTTTCTCCTTCTATCCTGATTTCTTCCATTATAGCATAAAAAGACAGCCCCTGAAAATAATTTGCACCAAATTAAAAAGGGAGATATATAAGAGGCGGAGCTTCCATTGTCAGGCAATGGCAGTCTCCGCCTCAAAAACACGTTATATTCCAGTTATTATTCCTGATTGCTCAAGTATTTCTCGATCTCATTGACCGCATGCTCTTCATCTGATCCATCAGCCGTAATTGTAATCTGCTCTCCAGCTGCAAGGCCGAGAGTCATCATACCCATAATACTTTTGGCATTCACTCTTTTTGATTCAATTTCAACATAAATGTTGCTTTCATACTGGCTGGCAACCTGAACCAGCATAGCAACTGGTCTCGCTTCCAAACCTGATGCAAGTTCCACGGTGACTGTTTTTCTTACCATAATTATCCTCCTCATTCCTCTGAACGGATCTGTTCCGTTCCGCTGCCCACGCCTGTCCCGCGCAGCCGCCCTGCTAAATCACAAAGCTTTCTAAGTCGGTGGTTCACTCCTGATTTGCCCACAGGAGGGTCCAGAGCTTCTCCAAGCTCTTTTAATGTTGCGTCCGGCCTTTCCAGTCTCTCTCTGGCAATCTCCATTAAATTATCCGGAAGATTATCAAGTCCGATTGTATCTCTGATATATTCTATATCTTCTATCTGCTTTACCGCAGCTGATACCGTTTTATTAATATTGGCAGTCTCACAGTTGACCTGTCTGTTCACGCTGTTGCGCATGTCCTTTAATATCCTGATATTCTCAAGCTCCATTAAAGTGACCGGCGCCTCCATGACATTCAAAATATCAACAATCTGGCTTCCCTCCTTGATATAGACAACAAAATAACGCTTTCTCTTTACTATCTTTGCATCAAGTTCAAAGGTTGCAATAATTGATTTCAACTGCTCTGCTTTTTCTTCTGTGGCACATACGATTTCATAATGGTAAAACTTCTCCGGATCACTGATGGATCCTGATGAGAGGAATGCCCCCCGTATAAATGCTCTCCTGCAGCAGGACTGCTGGATCACCACGTTCTTCACTACATTTAAATTCTCTCCTACCTCTCCGTTCTCGTCAAGGAGCTTGGTCGCATGAAGCACGCGAATGGCATCCTCATGTTCCCGGATGGTCACCGTATAGGTACGGTTCCTGTTTAAGTAGGCGTTTCTTCTAATAGAGACATCAGTACTTATATTAAATGTTTTTTTCAATAATGTAAAGTACTTTCTTGCAACTGCTACATTTTCCGTATGAATTTTAATCGTATAGCGGTCTTCTTCCGATATGATTATCTTACCGCAAAGGCTGATGATCGCAGCCATTTCCGCGATCTGACAATGTCTTGCCGGACTGATCTGCCTGGAAAGCTCTTCTTTTAATTTGGAAGAAAATGACATATCTAGACCACCCTTTTTTCTGTATTATCCTTATCAATATCCCGGTGTTCGATTTTTATACCGAATTCAGCCCTGGACTTAAACTTATCGTAAACCGCCTTCGCAACGGTTACGGAACGGTGTTTTCCACCGGTGCAGCCAATGGCGATCACCAGCTGGTTTTTGCCCTCCAGAACATAGTTTGGAAGGAGAAAATCCAGCATATCATAAAGCTTGTTCAAAAACAGATCAGCGGTTCCATGCTGCATCACATAGTCCCGCACTGCTTTTTCTTCTCCCGTCCTGTTACGCAGCTCCTCTACATAGTAGGGATTGGGCAGAAATCTCACATCAAATACCAGATCAGCATCGGACGGAATTCCATATTTAAATCCAAAGGAAAGAACTGTAATGTATAAATTACGGTAAGACTCATGATTCATGAAAATCTTCTCCAGTTCCTGTCTCAGTTCCTTTGTGAGAAGCTTGCTGGTATCGATGATATAATCCGCTTCTTCCTTTAAAAATGCAAGCTTCATACGCTCTTTTTCGATTCCGCTGTCAATTCTGCCGCCTGCTGCGAGAGGATGGGCTCTTCTGGTTTCTTTATACCGCTTAATCAGTATTTCATCTCCGGCATCCAGGAAAAGAATCTCAAAGGGCACCCGTTTTCTGGACCATTCATCAAAGATGCGGTCTAAAACCGACAAATCTTCCCCGCTTCTGATATCAATTCCCAAAGCAGCGTTCCGGATTCCTTCCGGATTTTTAAGGGTAAGCTCTGCAAACGTCTCGATCAGCGGTATGGGCAGATTATCCACACAGTAAAATCCCATATCCTCCAACATCTTGAGCGCCTGGGTCTTCCCTGCGCCTGACATGCCTGTCACAATTACAAGCCTCACTGTATACTCCTTTGCACCGTTAAAACTTACCCAGTGTCTTTACTTCCATCTCAAGCATCACTCCGGTTTTTTCGTATACCCTGTTTTTTATCTCTTCACATAAGGCTATAATATCCGCCGCTGTTGCCTGATTCTTATTAATCACGAATCCGCAGTGTTTCTCTGAAACCTGGGCTCCTCCTACGGAAAATCCCCGAAGCCCTGCGTCTTCAATCAGCTTCCCGGCAAAATGTCCTTCCGGGCGTTTAAAGGTACTTCCTGCACTTGGAAATTCCAAGGGCTGTTTTTCTTTTCTTCTGCGTGCAAGTTCATCCATACGGCTTTTGATAGAAACCGGATCGCCTTCTTTTAAGCGGATGGAAGCCTCAAACACAACATACTGCTTTGGTATAATGCAGCTGGTCCGGTACCCCAGGGAAAGCTCGCCTGCGGGAATCTCTGTGATGACTCCATCCCCTGTGACCACTTTCACACTGCGAAGTACCTCTTTCATCTCCGAACCATATGCACCGGCATTCATGACTACGGCTCCCCCCAGAGTTCCCGGAATTCCGGCAGCAAACTCAAAGCCTGTCAGTGATGCCTTATATGCTTCCTGTGCGATTCTCGCCAGAGAAATTCCTGCTCCGGCTTTTATCATCCCCGTCTCCTCATTCACGTCACAGCTGTTAAAGCTGTCCATAGAGATAACCACCCCATCAAAACCCTGATCCCCTACCAGAAGATTGCTTCCATTGCCTAAAATGAAATAAGGCACTTCTTCCTGCTTACAGATTTTTATAACTGCTGCAAGCTCGTTCTCATCTCCAGGAGTTACAAAGCAGGCTGCCGGTCCCCCGACCCGAAAGGAGGTATGCCTTCGCATCTCTTCCCCTGCTTTTATATGGTTTTTATCGGCTGCACCAAGAAGTTTTTCATAAATTCCAGTCATCAGACACCTCAATCATCCTGTTTTCTTGATAAGTTTGCCTGGACGCGGTTGTATAATTCCTGTGCCGCGTTGTACCCCATCTTCTTCTGTCTGTAATTGACGGCAGCTGACTCAACGATAATGGCCAGATTACGGCCCGGACGAACGGGAATGGAATGGCATACAACCTGATTGCCTAAAAACTCCGTATAATTGTCCTCGATCCCCAGTCTGTCGTACTCTTTATCCTTATCCCAGTCTTCCAGCTTAATCACCATATCGATGGACTGTGTGTCCTTTACGCTCTCCACACCAAATAATGTCTTCACATCAATAATTCCTATTCCCCGTAATTCAATAAAATGTCTCGTAATCTCCGGCGCACTTCCGATTAAGGTATCATCACTCACCTTGCGGATCTCTACCACGTCATCGGTTACAAGACGGTGTCCTCTCTTAATCAGTTCCAGAGCCGCCTCGCTTTTACCGATTCCGCTCTCTCCCATAATCAGCACACCTTCACCGAAAACGTCAACTAAAACGCCGTGAATGCTGATACATGGTGCCAGTTTTACCTTCAGCCAGCGGATCACCTCTGCCATTAAATCAGATGTGGTTTTATCTGAAACAAGGCATGGGATTCCGTAATGATTGCAAAGTGCCAGCATATCCTCATCCGGATTCTGGCTGCGGCTGTATACCAGGCACGGAATCTGATAGGAGAGCAGTTTATCGTACATCTCCATCTTTCTATCATGATTCATCTGGTTTATATATTCCTGCTCTACATATCCGATAATCTGAACCCGCTCACTGTCAAAGTGATCAAAAAAACCGGTCAGCTGAAGAGCCGGACGGTTTACATCCGGATGGCTGAGCACAATTTTCTCCGCATCGATCTCCGGCGTCATATTCCGGAGATTCATTTTTTCAATCAGATCTGTGATTGCTACTCCATGCATGGTGAAATGCTCCTTTTCATCTGTTTTTTTCATACTAACACAGATTTGGTGTTTTGAAAAGCAGTGGGCACTAATTATGAAAGAAATCGTATACGCTTTTTGCAGAACGGGAATTCATGCCCTCAGTGGCTTCCAGCTCCTCTAAAGTGGCTTCTTTCACAGCTTCCAGCCCCTTAAACCGGCGCATCAAAGCCTTTCTCCGCCCCGGTCCGATATTGGGAATATCGTCCAGAATGGATTTTACCTGCCCCTTGCTTCTTAAACTTCTGTGATACTCAATGGCAAACCGGTGGGCTTCATCCTGAATTCTTGTGATCAGTTTAAACCCTTCCGAATGCCGGTCAATGGGAATTTCCACATTGTTATAGTACAGCCCCCTGGTCCGGTGATTGTCATCTTTCACCATTCCGCATACAGGAATAGCAAGCCCCAGCTGCTCCATAACCTCCAGAGCGATGTTCACCTGGCCCTTGCCTCCATCCATCATGATCAGATCGGGAAAACGGGTAAAGCTTCCAAGTTCTTCTTCTACACCCTTTTCCCTTAAGCTTTCCGCTTCCTGTAATCCATGGGAAAACCTTCTGGTCAGAACCTCATTCATGGAAGCGTAATCATTGGCACCCTTTACCCATTTAATCTTAAATTTCCTGTAATCATTTCGTTTGGGCCTGCCGTTTTCGTAAACGATCATGGACCCTACCGACTCAAAACCGCTTATATTGGAAATATCAAATGCTTCAATCCGTTTTACATCAGAAAGTCCAAGCAGACTTCCCACCTCATTCATGGCTCCTACTGTGCGAAGCTCCTCACGCTTGATCTTTTCCTTATCCTGGGAAAGCACCAGAGCCGCGTTCCGTTCCGCCAGCTCCACGAGGCGTTCCTTCTGCCCCTTTTTCGGTATGATGAGTTTTACCTTCTGACCCCGTCTGGCAGACAGCCACTCTCCGATTACCTCTCCCTCCTCAAGCTGAGTCTGAACCCATATCTCTCTGGGAACAAAGGGGGTTCCTGAATAAAACTGTTTGACAAAGCTGGTTAAAATCTGACCGTTGTCTTCCGCAGTCGCCACATTTACATGGAAATGCTCTCTTCCGATCAGCTTTCCTTCACGCACAAAAAAGACCTGGACCACAGCATCTTTTTCATCTTTTGCCATGGCGATAATATCCCGGTCTTCCATACCGCTGTCTGTAATCTTCTGTTTTTGGGCGATCTGTTTTACACTGGTTAATAAATCTCTGTATTCAATGGCCTTTTCATAATCCATCTCGTCGGATGCAGTCTGCATCTTTTCTTCCAGCATGGCAATGACCGGCGCATATTTTCCTCCAAGAAAATCAAGTACCTGACTGATGGACTTTCCATAATCTTCCTGACTGATATATCCCTGGCATGGCGCCTGGCACTGCTTGATATGATAGTTTAAGCAGGGTCTTTCTTTCCCGATATCTCTTGGCAGATTCCGGTTGCAGGTTCTGATCTGGTACAGCTTATGGATCAGCTCAATGGTATCTTTAACCGCTCCTGCACTGGTATAGGGGCCAAAATATCTGCTTTTATCTTTTTTCATATCTCTGGAAAACAGGACCCGCGGAAATTCCTCGTACATCGTAACCTTAATATAAGGATAGGTTTTATCATCCTTTAGCATGGTGTTATAACGGGGGCGGTGCTCCTTGATTAAATTGCATTCCAGCACAAGTGCTTCCAGTTCCGAGTCTGTTATAATGTATTCAAAACGAGCGATTCTCGACACCATCTGTTCGATCTTTGCCGTTTTATTTCTGCTGCTTTGGAAATACTGCCTGACCCGGTTTTTTAAGCTGATGGCCTTTCCTACATAGATAATTTCGTCCCGCCTGTCGTGCATGATATACACACCAGGCTGGGACGGCAGTTTTTTTAATTCTTCTTCTATATTAAATTCGATGTGGTCCACCTGGTACGAATCACCTCAATCTTGTTCCGTCGTATTTGATCTGCAGTTCCAGATAACGCTCCACTGCATAGTACTTTTCTTCCGGCTCGGAATCCGCCCTACCAATCTCCATGATCTCGCAGATGGCAAGCAGCTCTTCCGCCGTAAATTTGTCTTTACAGGTTCTTAAGACCTCCAGTTTCTCATGATACGTCTCCGCGTCAAGAAATGCAAGCAGATTTTTATTGGGACCGTCTTTCAATTCGCTGACCGGCTGGTCCTGCACAACGGTTTCCTTTAAATCCACCCGTTCAAACCGGTACTTTTGAAGAACATCCGGATATTTCTCATGATCCACCTCGCTGGTAAACATGGAGAGAGGACGTACATAAACATCAAAGGTTCCGTACAGAGCCTGATATACCACCATCTTTTCTCTGGTTTCGGAATGAATCGCAACTGCTATCACCTGATACATCTTATCCTTAAAATGTTTGTAAAATTCTCCTGGTCTTGGTGTTCTCTCCATCGCTTACCTCACTTTTCATTCATTTCTGGAGCCGCCTGTCGTTACAATCACGACTGGGGGTTTATTCTTTTTTTCTTTTTTTTCTGAAGCTTCACCGGTTTCTGATTCCTGCCCGGTTGTCTCTTCTTTTGCAACCGACTCTTCCAGACTCTTCTCCGCCTGACTCTGCTCTTTGACAGAAGCAGGCTCCGTCTTGGCAGCCGCAGTTTCTGTCTCTTCCTCTTTTGTGCCTCTTAGCTGGGCAATCCTGACCGCTTCCTTTTCTGCCTCTTCCTCAGACAACAGCGCATCCCAGGTATATCGGTTGGAAGCGCTCCAAAGAATCCACTCATCATAACCAGCATCGTAAACTGCCTGGATCTGGTCTCTTACTTCTTTCTTCCCATAAGAAATGTGGTGATCCAGATAAGATGCCGTAAAGTCCTGAAGCCACGGACGGACAACTGCCTGTCTGGCCCCCTCCTGTTTTGTCTTTTCCAGATCAGCCATGGAAAGCTTCAGAGCTGCCCGAATCGTGTCATAAGGCTGGGTGTCCGGATGGTCGATTCCAAAATTGCCGTCACCGTAGTGGGACGGATAAATCATCGGGCAGATATAGTCAAGATGGTTTGCCATATCACTGTAAACCTGTCCCACTGCCTGGGCATCCACATTACTGCCGATGATGGTTCCAAACACATCGGCTGAAACCGGAATATTCCGGGCAGATAGCTTCCCATAGGCATATTCAATGAATTCTGTAATAATATCTGTCTTGGAACGTCCCTGGGTATCCTTTTCATCAAAAGCCACCTGCTTCATGGAGCTGTCTGTTGCAAACCGGATGTAGTCAAACTGGACCTCATCAAAGCCTGCCTCAGAGGCAGCTTCTCCTACCTCCACCAGATAATCCCAGACTTCTGTCCGGTACGGATTGACCCAGGCAAGTCCCTTATTATCTCTGTGCAGACTTCCATCCTTGTTTTTTAAGCTCCATTCCGGTTTTTGTTCCGCCAGATAGGGATCTCTGAATGCAACCACCCGCGCAATGGTATAGATTCCTTTTGCCTTTAACTGCGCCATCATGGCAGGCATATCCTGAATATACTTTTTTTCCGCTCCGATTTCCTTCACAGTGGGGGCATCGTCCATTGCAAACGTAATTCTGCCGTCATCATTTTTAACGTCAATTACCACTGCATTGATCTCCGTACCCTCAATCTTGTCAAGGATGTCCTGGAAGCCTGCCGATCCTGCCATATATCCGGAGATATAAATCCCCTTCACTTTCACCGGAGCTTTCTTTGGAAGCGCCGATGCCTCCGCAGTTTCGTCCTGCCTGTCCTCATTCGCGCTTTCACTGGAATCTCCAGCTGCTTCTTCACTGGAAGGACCGGTGTCTGTAGTCTCGGGAATTCCTTTATATCTGCTGCATCCGGCTGCTACTATTGAGCATACAATTACTGCCAAAAGCCATCTTTTCATCGTTTCACTTTCACTTTCTTTATGGTTTTCAGTGTCTCATTGTAATAATTATTTAACATTTTACCACATTTTGTAAAATTTTCCAAATAAAAATTAATATTCCGGATGCAGCATCATGCTGCGCGATTTAAAAACCAGTAATTTCGTAAACCGGATACTCCCGGTCAAAATGATATCCAAGCTTCCCGGCAAGTGCCACAGAGCCCGGATTATGGGCATCCCAGCTGGGATAAAGTCCTCTGTTTAAGCACTCCAGGATGAGCTTTGCGCCGCAGGAAAACGCCAGTCCCTGACGCCTGTATTCTTTCTTTGTATCGATTTCAATTTCGATTCCGCCATGATAGACCGTATAGGAGGATGCACCGGAAACCACCTCTTCGCCCAGAAGAGCGACGACTCCGATTCCCCTTTTCCTGTAATCTTTATAGTCTGCAAACTGGGAACATAAATCTCTGCACCAGTCCTGCTCCATCACCTGACTGTAGAGCCCCTCGTCAATCATACGAAGGGAAAATGGAGGCGAAAGACTCTCTACCGCCCTGTTTAACAAATCTATGTCAAAAACATCCGGCTCTTTCTTTATGGCGAAGCGGCTCCTTCTGCTGGCAGAAGACTTCCAGACCTTCTCAATGGCTTCTGACCACGCCTCATCTCTGGGCACCATAATGATAAAATCAGATTGTCTTCCTGATGGCTTATTTGCAATTAATTCTGCGTCTGGCTTCCCTGAAAAAAAGCAGAAATCTCCGATTACAAGCTGCGCGGACCGGGGATCTTTCTCCCTGTCAGCAAAGGCCCTTCCCATGACATTTTGCAGACAGGACCAGATGAGAGTTTCCTCCCAGCCGGAAAACAAAGGCTGCAAAATGGATTTGTCCTCAATTTCAATGACTCCCATATTTTCGCCTGTTCCTTATAACTGCTGCCTGCAGATACACCTAAGCTCATGGTCATTGACAACTCCTACTGCCTGAAGATAGGAATAAATGGTTACAGATCCCACAAATGACATGCCTCTTTTTTTCAAATTCTTTGATATCTGATCAGACAGGTCTGTTTTTACCGAAAAATTATCATCCTGGTTCACAATAATCTTCCCGTCTGTGAATCCCCATAAATAGTTTGAAAATGATCCGAATTCCGTTTGTATCTCCATAAATATGCGGGTATTTTTTACGGCTGCCTCGACTTTTCTTCTGTTTCTGATAATGCCTGGGTTCTCCATCAGCTCATTTAACTTTTCTTCCTTATATGCGGAAACCTTTTCCGGATTAAATCCGTCAAAAGCCTCCCGGAACGCTTCCCGCTTTTTTAACACGGTAATCCAGGAAAGCCCTGCCTGAAAGGTTTCTAACAGAAACATCTCATACAGCTTCTGATCGTCGTAAACAGGGACTCCCCACTCCTCATCATGATATTTCACGTAAATGGGTGATGATTCATCCACCCAAAAGCAGCGTTTCATCTCCATTATCTGGCAAGCACCTCCGGCCCTTCCTCTGTAATTAATACGGTATATTCCCATTGTGCCGACAGGCTTCCATCTTTTGTATAGATCGTCCAGCCATCGGTATCATCCTGCACCACATCAGCCTTTCCGGCGTTAACCATTGGTTCAATGGTAAAAATCATTCCCGGAACCAAAAGCATATCCGTTCCTCTTGTTCCGATATGGCTGACCCACGGCTCCTCATGAAAATCCAGTCCTACTCCATGACCGCCGATTTCTCTCACAACTGTAAATCCATTGGCATAGATGTATTCGGAAATCACGGCTCCGATATCTCCCAAATGTCCCCACGCTCTGGCTTCTTTTAATGCCAGATCCACACTTTCTTTCGTGACGCGGACCAGTTTTTCGGCTTCCGGAGATACGTTTCCCATGCAGTACATTCTGGAGGCATCTGCATAATAACCGTCCACAATGGTGGTTACATCCACATTAATGATGTCCCCTTCTTTTAATATCCGTTTCGGATCAGGAATTCCATGGCAGACCACCTCATTAATGGAGGTGCAGACGCTTTTGGGATATCCCTCAAAATTAAGGGGTGCCGGAATTCCGCCCAGACGAATGGTGGTTTCGTGGACCAGGGTATTTAACTCCTCCGTACTGATTCCCATTCGGATATTCTCTCCCACCAGATCAAGAATCTGATTATTAACAACGCCTGCACGGCGTATTCCTTCAATCTGGGCCGGTGTCTTAATCATGGAGTGATCGGGCACCTCGTCTCCCATAATTTCATAGTTCTCAAGCTTTCTGTCAAACTCTAAATGACAGGTTTTATATTTCTTTCCGCTGCCGCACCAGCACGGGTCGTTTCTTCCTATTTTAAACATATTTCTCCTCCTTCTTACTACAACGTTTTAACACGTTTAGAGCCTGTTGTAAAGAGTTTCTGCCAAATATGGACAGATAAAAGCCATGGCATTTTTAAGGCTTCTATGTTACAATCTTAAGTATTGTGAAAATGAACAAGTTACGGAGGGACAAATGAAACCAGGATTTGATAACAACAAATATTTAACCATGCAGTCAGAACACATCAAAGAAAGGATCAGCCAGTTCGGGGACAAGCTCTATCTGGAATTCGGGGGAAAACTGTTTGACGACTACCACGCTTCCAGAGTGCTTCCAGGGTTTGAACCGGACAGCAAGCTTCGTATGCTGATGCAGCTTTCTGATCAGGCAGAGATCGTGATTGCCATCAGCGCAGCTGACATTGAAAAGAACAAGATCCGCCACGACCTTGGCATTACATATGATGTGGATGTATTCCGCCTCATTCAGTCTTTTACCGACAAGGGGCTGTATGTGGGAAGTGTTGTTATCACCCAGTACTCCGGTCAGAAGGCAGCAGATGTATTTAAGGGGAAGCTGGAATCAATGGGAATTAAGGTATACCGACATTATATCATTGACGGCTATCCTGCCAACATTTCGTTCATTGTCAGTGATGAAGGTTATGGAAGAAATGACTATATTGAAACCTCCAAACCTCTGGTGATCATCACCGCCCCGGGACCTGGCAGCGGAAAGATGGCAACCTGCTTATCCCAGCTCTATCACGAGAACAAACGGGGAGTAAAAGCCGGTTATGCCAAGTTTGAGACCTTCCCTATCTGGAATATTCCGTTAAAGCATCCGGTGAATCTGGCTTATGAAGCTGCCACTGCTGATTTAAATGATGTGAATATGATCGATCCCTTCCATTTGGAAGCTTATGGGTTAACTACGGTAAATTATAACCGGGATGTGGAAATTTTCCCGGTATTAAGCGCAATATTTGAGGGAATCTATGGGGAATGTCCGTACAAATCACCTACCGACATGGGCGTGAATATGGCTGGCCACTGTATCGTGGATGATGAGATCTGCAGGGAAGCCTCCCGTCAGGAGATCATCAGACGCTATTATCAGGCGTTGTCCCGGCTGGCTAAGGATATGGGTTCCAAAGATGAGGTCTATAAAATCGAGCTGGTGATGAAGCAGGCTAAGATCAACACTGAGATGAGAAAAACCGTAGTCGCTGCCAATGAGCTTGCGCAGAAAAACGGCTCTCCTGCAGCTGCACTTTCGCTGGGTGACGATACCGTTGTGACAGGAAAAACCACTAATTTACTGGGAGCCTCGGCTGCTCTTTTGCTAAATGCAGTGAAGGTTCTGGGAAATATTCCTCACGATGTCCATTTGATATCTCCTTCTTCCATTGAACCGATTCAGAAATTAAAGGTTAAGTATCTGGGAAGCAAAAATCCCAGACTTCACACAGACGAGGTGCTGATCGCGCTGTCTGCTTCTGCCGCCACAGATGTGAATGCACAGATTGCGCTGGAACAGCTCCCTAAATTAAAAGGAACCGATGCACACACGTCTGTCCTGCTTTCTGATGTGGATGTGAAAACCTTTAAAAGATTAGGAATCCGATTAACCTGCGAGCCAATTTATGAGGAGAAGAAAATTTATCATTAAATCAAAAAGAAGTGTTCTTTTCTGTTTTTGGACATGAAAACGGAGCTGCTGTTTCAGTAATGATCTACTTTTGCAACAGCTCCGTTTTTGATATTGATCACTGGCCTTTTTTATTATTTCTACATTGTTCTTCGACTCTTACCTTTCATCTCTGCGCTTATGACTGATTGCCAGATAGGCCGCTAATAAGATTCCCGATACAATTGCTGCAACGCCCTGTACAGGTGCCCTGTCACCAGTTTTGGGAAGTCCTGCCAAGGGGATGTTGCCGTCGTCGATGAGAACGAGATTCGTTTTTTCCGGCAGGTTTGCTAATGGAACTGGTACTGGCTCAATGGTAACAGTTGTGTCGCCAGGACCTCCGGGTGCGCGGGTACCAGTTGTTCTTGGGCCGCCGGAGCTGCTTCCGCTGCTTCCTCCACTGCTGCCACTGCTGCCACTGCCGTTGTAACTCCACAATGCGGTATAAACTACATTTTCTGTTACTGTTCTGGCAATTTCTTTGTTCCATCCCTTAAAGCTGTAGTTACCGTTTGCTGTGGTCTGCCCGTTAAATGCAGGAATCTCATCACCATAGCTGAGTCCTGTGTTAGTCTGTTCTTTAAATGAACCATGCTCGCCGGGATTATAGGTTACCATAAACTGCTGCTTGAAGTATACCTTGAGTACCATCCCGCCATCGCCAGCTACTGCCGCCTCAAATACATTGGCTGCATTTGAATCAAGTATATACCCGGTTGATGCTGTCTTATCAGAATCAGTTACAGCTGCCAACGCATCTGTTGTTCCTGCTCTCAACGAAGAGTTACTGGGCTGTGCCGGATATTTTCCTTTACTTTCGTAGTAGAATTCCACCGTATATTTCGTGCTGGTTGAAGAAATCCATTGCGCTGTATAAGTGGTGTCTGTTGTAACAGAAGGTTCAGGCTTTGGACTCCAGCCTGCAAATACATATCCCGGCTTTCCTGTTGGCGTACCCTCAAATTCCGGAGTTTTTGTATTATAGTCCAGGCCTTCCGCTTTTTGAATCTGAAAGGTCCCCTGGGTTCCGGGAGCATAAGTTACTGCGAACTGCTGTTTAAAGTATGCCTTAAGCACCAGGCTTCCATCTCCAGCTACAGTTCCACCCAATACGTTATCTTTGGCAGCTTCATCAAACACATACCCTGGTTTCTTTATTTCCCTGTCATCAGCCGTCACCTCGGCCTCAGAATCAGTATAACCTCTTCTGGTATACGAATATGATGGCTCCTCAGTATATCCGCCATTTACCTGATAATACAAGTTTACAACATAATTAACCTGCACCGGATCATAATAAACGTTTATTACATTGTTTTCCTCGGTAATAGCCGTCGGTAGTTCCGGATTGTATGGTTTATCTGACAATTTATAGCCAGCCTTTGCTTTTAACGGCACTTGATTTACAGTAGGATCAGCTACCAATACCTTACTGTTTTCCTCTGCCTTTTCATCTTCACTGTTATTATAGAAATATTTGATTTTATAATTCAGTGTCTGATCCTCATCTATTTCATAATACACAGTCTTTTCGTTGGGGCCAGCTGCTGTGATTATCATGCTTTCCGGCTGCCCGGTCATTAGCTTGTAGCCGGTTGTTGTCTTTGGCGCATT
>NZ_JBANEW010000086.1:0-425 GCF_049890855.1 Lacrimispora sp. 38-1
CACAGTATAACCGGAAAGTTGCACAGATATTTAAGTGCGCTCCGCAGTTTTACCGCTCTGACTGAAGTTTATCAGTCATTTGAAAGCTCGATTAACTCAAACTCACAAATCACTGGTAAAAACCAGTTATATAAAACAGCACTGCCCTGCTGAATCAGGTTAACACATTCTTTAACACAGGTTTCGCTTTTCCCTCCACCCATTGGAACGTGTCCGTTCTATATAAAACACTTTTTCAAGTGATTTTTTTTATGTAATCTGGCACCCACCTGCTCTCCCATACCGTCTCCAGTATAGTACCATCGGCCGCTTAGGTCTTAACCATCGTGTTCGAGATGGGAACGGGTGTGTCCCCTAAGCGCATCGGCACCAGAAATTCTTTGTCTTCTGATGTTTCATTATTTAATTTATATCTTTGAAAACCC
>NZ_JBANEW010000087.1:0-243 GCF_049890855.1 Lacrimispora sp. 38-1
AGCCCCTACAGAGACTTCCCTACTTTGTTCGGTACGCGTCACACCTTCCTGTTGCTGAGCGGATTTGCCAACTCAGCCAGTAAAATGCTTGCCCCGGTCTTTTCATTCCCGGGTTCTCTCTCGGTTCTGTGTCCCCACAGTTCTGATAATATGCGGTACAGGAATTTCAACCTGTTGTCCATCGACTACGTCTTTCGACCTCGCCTTAGGTCCCGACTTACTCAGAGCAGATCAGCTTTACTC
>NZ_JBANEW010000088.1:0-525 GCF_049890855.1 Lacrimispora sp. 38-1
CCTGCTGATACATGACAGATTTATTGCCGGCACCGGCCCTGTCTCAGAACTGTCACCCCGCGGTCATCCCCGCTCAACCGGACTGCAACACATTGCCGGCACGCTCATGGGCTCAGACCTCCCCAATGAGAGATCCAGGAAGGAATACGACCATGTATCAGAAAAATGGCAAATCCCTGTTCAAGTTGTCGGCGCTGGCACTGGCGATCGCGGGCACCGCCCTGGTGGCGGGCTGTTCGGACGATGACGACGACACGTCCCAGACCAGTTCCTACGATTCCGATAATCAGGCATTGACCCGGCTGGCCACCGTGCCGGTTGGTGCCGAAGTAACCGGCCTGTTCCTGTCCCAGGAAGGCGATCTGTTCTTCAACGTCCAGCACCCGTCCGACAGCAACACCGCCGAGGACAGCGACGGCAACGTGTTTTCCGCGGCTGCAGTCGGTGTGGTCCGGGGCGTGGACTTTGCCGCCGCCGACCTGGGCTTTGATCAACTGACTCTGCCGCAGACGGACGAGGAGAAAC
>NZ_JBANEW010000089.1:0-285 GCF_049890855.1 Lacrimispora sp. 38-1
CAGCCCTGGTCACACTTACCGGAACGGGCGGTAATACGCTCTCTGTTCAGGGTGCTTCTGTTGGCGGAGGAAATATCGTAATTAACAAAATTAATGACATGGAAGTATATTTTACCGGCCAGAATACCATCTTTCGACGGATTTGGCTGTCCGATTCCCTTTCTGTAGCCTGCGGTGTTTAACTCGATACCATTCCCATTTTCAATTACTGTCTTTAATATGTCATCAATAATATCCTGATATGCGCCATAACTGTAAAACGCTGCTTTATTAGGACCATACCGG
>NZ_JBANEW010000090.1:0-608 GCF_049890855.1 Lacrimispora sp. 38-1
TAACAAGTTATGCTGGACTTGATTTGCATTCCCTTGGAAAGAAAAAAATACGATTTGTGTCTTCCGAAGAGGCGTTAAAAGATGTAACGCCAATTGATTGGGAAGAAGACGTACTACAGGGGAGAAAGAAAGCAATAGTCACCAAAAGAAAAAACAAGGAGTAAGTAACTAATGTGTAAAGTCGGGGATATCATTGTAGTAAAAGAGTATACTAGCCAGGGAAGAACTCTAAAAAGACATTCATTTGTTGTATTGAGTACAGAACAGGGAAAAATTCGAGGCTTGGATTATGATTTGATCTGTAACGTCATGTCGTCATTCCATTCAGAGGAACAAAGAAGATTTAAACTTGGATTTCCTGGTAACTTTGAATATCCGGCCAGTTCTGAAAACATAAAAAATGGACATGGCAAAGACGGATACATAAAAGCTGAGCAACTTTATTATTTTGATAGTTCAAAAACTGACTTTTACATTTTAGGAAATGTTACTCCGGAATTATTTAATGCTTTAATTGAATTTATCGACGGTTTAGATGAAATTGAAGCTATAGTTGACAACTTATAATAGTCAGGATAGAGGCACTCCAGCAGTGTCTCTTTTCTTTT
>NZ_JBANEW010000091.1:0-1760 GCF_049890855.1 Lacrimispora sp. 38-1
GCTAGCGTAAAGTTTTATTCGGATAATGGAAAATAAATAAAAAGAGAACACCACTTTGTGATAAAGTATTTAGCGACGAACTAATACAAAACAAAGGATTGGTGTTCTCTATGATTAACAGTATACGATATTTTGAGGAAGAATGCATCAACAGATTTGAAAAACTTGAAGATAATTTTATGAAAAACCCGCTGCAAATGGCAGAGTACGTGATCAGTATGACTGCAGAGCTCCATAACCTGGGACTACGTATGATACAGGATTCTTTAGAAGCAATGGATCAAATGATACAGGAAAGCCCTATCCGATTAAAGCATTGGATTGTAGAGTCTCATACAACAAAGCAGCTGGTGACTTCTTTAGGAACTGTCACATTCCGTAAAACATTATTCACGAACAAAGAGACCGGAACCAGTGAATATCTGCTGGATAGAATCCTTGGCCTGGAGCGGAATGGAAGACTCACACAAGATGCACAAGCAAGACTGTTACGTGAGGCAGTACAGACCTCATATCGTCGAGGTGGGGAAGAAACCAGTCTGACAAGCGAAGTGAGCAAGCAGACGGTAAAGAACAAACTCCATCAGTTGAATTTTCCAGTACATGAAGAGAAGGCAGAAAAGAAAAAAGTAGACTATCTCTATATCGATGCCGATGAGGATCATGTATCTCTGCAGTGGCGCGAGAAGAAGGGCGATCTGCGGGAAAATGAGAACCATCAGAAAAATAACAACCTGATTACAAAACTGGTCTATGTTTACGAAGGAATAGAAAACGAATCACCAAGGAGTAAACGGCACCGCCTGATTAATCCGTATTACTTTTGCAGAGTGAATACAGGAGAGGATAATCTAAAGTTTTGGGATGAAATAAATGACTATATCACAAACCACTATGAACTGGAAACAGTCAAAAAAATATATTTAAATGCAGATGGTGGAGGCTGGATTAAAGCCGGAATAAATCGTCTGGAAGGAGTCACCTATGTACTGGATGAATTTCATCTGGAAAAATACCTGACAAAACTTACGAGTCATATGAAAGACAGCCGCGATGATGCGGCAGATGAACTCAGGAAAGTGATCAGAAGCAAAACCAAGAAGGAATTCACAAGGCTGGTGGACCGTTTGGAAGAGTATCTGGAGGACGAAACAGGAGTAAAAAGAATCAGGGAAGCCAGGGAATACATTCTGTCTAACTGGACAGCAGCGAAGCTGAGGATAAGTCATCAGGACGGAGTAAAAGGAAGCAGTACAGAAGGGCATGTAAGCCATGTACTCTCAAGCCGTATGAGCTCAAGACCAATGGGATGGAGTCGTAAGGGAGCGGGAAATATGGCGCAGCTGCGGGCGTATTATCTAAACGGAGGCGATATGCTGGAATTAGTGAGATACCAAAAGAAGGAGCAGCCTAAGGCAGTAGGTGCCGAATACGATGTACTGAGTGGAGATGCGATCCAAAGGTCAGAGAGAAACCGGCACGGAGAACTGGGAAAATATACCGACCAAATATCCCATAGTATGTCGCTGCAGAATAAGAAAATCGTATACTTTAATTCTCATATTTGGGGATTATGATACAAAGCCAGGGAAATATCAGGAAGATACTCCGCTCGACATCATTGCTCTGCTAGCCAGTTCAGGGCTTGTTTCGAATGCAAAAATGATGTATATTAAAGTCACAAGTCATTGCCTGATACATTATCAGAGCATCGTGGGTGAACTCTATACCATTAAATCCGAAGATAAATTTACGCAGTC
>NZ_JBANEW010000092.1:0-599 GCF_049890855.1 Lacrimispora sp. 38-1
GGCAGACTAATACGAGGCTAGCCCTAAAGCTATTTCGAGGAGAACCAGCTATCTCCGGGTTCGATTGGAATTTCTCCCCTACCCACACCTCATCGCCACCCTTTTCAACGGATGTGCGTTCGGTCCTCCACCGCCTTTTACGGCAGCTTCAACCTGGACATGGGTAGATCACCCGGTTTCGGGTCTACCTTCACTGACTTAACGCCCTATTAAGACTTGGTTTCCCTTCGGCTCCGCACCTTGAGTGCTTAACCTTGCCAGTAACGGTAACTCGCCGGACCGTTCTACAAAAAGTACGCGGTTCCACTTAAAATGTGGTTCCACAGCTTGTAAACACAAGGTTTCAGGTTCTCTTTCACTCCCCTCCCGGGGTCCTTTTCACCTTTCCTTCACAGTACTATGCGCTATCGGTCACTAAGTAGTATTTAGCCTTGGGGGGTGGTCCCCCCGAATTCCCACAAGGTTTCTCGTGTCTCGTGGTACTTTGGATCCTGCTCGCTGACTATTGCTTTCCCATACAAGGCTTTCACTTTCTATGGCCGGTCTTTCCAGGACCGTTCTGGTAACAAATCGTCTCACTTGTTGCAGTCCGTAACCCC
>NZ_JBANEW010000093.1:0-1539 GCF_049890855.1 Lacrimispora sp. 38-1
CCGGTTCTGGCGATTCTTGATTTTATTATTCAATATTTAACGTGAGTATAGCTTCTTTTAGAAAAAAGGGTACACGAAATAAATCCATGCGAATAATTCCTTCGTTTTTAAACAACCAATTCTATTCGCTGTTTTTTATTATGATATTTATAAAGGTTAAAACCACAGGAAATCAGCGTAAGTTCAAGAATTACGCTTTTCTCACCTCTTCGAAATAATCTTTTGTAAGACTTATTCCATTTTAGAACACCAAACGTTCCTTCGGCCTGTATACTGCGATTCATTCTCAAAAGTGCTCCGTGTATGGATTCAAGGTTGGAAATCACTTCTTGATGAATCGAGGTTAATTCCTGATTCATTCGGATTGTCCTGTTACCTGATGCTTTAGGACAACAATCACTTTTATACTGGCAATCTGCACATGACTCACATTCATAGATTTCTTCCGTTCTTCCATATTTGTTTTTGTAAACATGCGTCCTGCTTTTAAAATGAAATCTTTTTCCGTTTGGACATATCAGATTTCCGGATTCATTTCGTTTAAAATTTACTGCTCGATATGGATTCTCATGATACTTTTTATCGGTTGTTTCTTTTTTGAACATGGTGAATTTCATGTATTTTTCCATCCCATGTTCTTCGCAATAAAGATAGTTATTATAAGAACCGTACCCTGCATCTGCAACTGGATATTTAGGATAATACCCGTAAGATTTATTAAATTTCTCTAATAAAGGAACAAAGCATTCCATGTCTGATGCATATGGTTTTACATCAACTACTGCAATGTATTCATCACAGATCGCAGTTTGGAGATTATACGCTGGAAGAAGCTGATCATTTCCCATGTAATCTCGTTTTATTCGCATAAAAGTTGCATCGTGATCCGTTTTAGAATAACTGTTCCTTTCCTCTCCACAGATTTCTATATGGTGCGCATATGTTTTTAAGCGTTCCAGATAACCTTGTAATTCCTGGTACTGTTTTTGTTGAATGCTTTTCCTGTGACCACAGCCTGAAACAAACGTGGATTCATCCAGCATTGTACCTTGCTTGTACAGTTCCAATAATCCGGAAACATAATCAATAGCATACTCTTCGCGTTTCTCAAGTTTCGTACCCATATATCCTAAAACTTCATGGTTCATGCTATCAATCAGAGCAGATATTTTTTCAAAAACTTTTCCCCGATTCTTTGTACAGGATTTTTTCCATATCCAGGTATAGCGGTTCGCATTCGCCTCTATTTTAGTGCCATCGATATAAGTGTGTTCCAGATCAACATGATCCTTTTCAAATATATATGTATTTACATCCCGAAAAATCTGTTCGATCGAATCGGTAAGTTCATTTCGGATAATATTTCCAAATGTGGCGAAGGAAGGTGCTTTCATGCCATCGAGAAGATACATATATCGGATATCGTTTCTGCAGAGTTTTTCTATCTCTCGCAAAGAAGAGATTCCGTGTTCCATAAAAGAAAAGAGTATCACTTTAAGGAGCTTCTGCTCATCACATCTTGGACGACCTGTTCTGCAG
>NZ_JBANEW010000094.1:0-1994 GCF_049890855.1 Lacrimispora sp. 38-1
CCGGTCCAACGGGTCCGACAGGAGCTACGGGTCCAACAGGTCCGACAGGAGATACGGGTCCAACGGGTCCGACGGGAGATACTGGCCCAACAGGAGATACCGGTCCAACAGGTCCGACGGGAGATACTGGTCCAACGGGTCCGACAGGAGATACGGGTCCAACGGGTCCGACAGGAGATACTGGTCCAACGGGTCCAACAGGAGACACTGGTCCGACAGGTCCGACGGGAGATACTGGTCCAACAGGCCCGACAGGAGATACGGGCCCAACAGGTCCAACAGGGGATACTGGCCCAACAGGCCCGACAGGGGATACCGGCCCAACAGGAGATACAGGACCAACAGGAGATACCGGTCCCGCAATTACAAGCGCCAGCATGTCAGCGGCTAACACAACTTCAGCTGTTATTGCCGTTGTATTAAGCGGTACGGATATACCCTTACCAGACAATCAAAATCTGAACACGTTCACCGTGGACGGTACGAATACTGAATTTACAGTACCAACGACTGGAGAATATCTGGTTAGCTATGCCGTTGCCACAACGACGGCACTGGCGGTATCCTCTCAGGTATTGCAGAACGGTACACCGTTAGCTGAGTCGGTAATCACCCCTAGCGTAGCGGCAGATAATTTGTCTACGTCCTTTATTGTTCCACTGACCGCGGGCGATACTTTGACGCTTCAGTTGTTCGGTCTTCTTGGAGCAGCCACTCTTCTTGGTGGAGCAGGCACGTATATGGTAGTTATTCGGCTGATATAATCTTCTCTTACAGGGTAGAAAGCAAAAATCCTTCTCTTCTTACTTGAGCTGTGAGTAAAGGAATGAATCTGCTGTGAGATATTCCCTCTATAGTAGACAGTACAAAGACAAAAAGTACTACTACTTTGGAGGGATTATTTTTGTCTGGAAATAAAAGATGCAATGGATGAAAATATTCGTGTTGTTTGGATTATCTGAGAATAAAAATAGTTGTTAATATATTAGCTCAGACTTAGGAGGATTATCTACACATACAATATAAGACTGGTCTAAATTTAGGCGATGATTCATTTATCGTAATAGGATTAGAATTAAACACTAAATTGAAAATATAATCCCAGAACAAGCACCTGTTCCTTTTATTCTTAATAAAATGATCAAAAATATCTATTCCGTGATTTAAATATGCCAGTTTATAAGTAAACTTAGTTTTTTTAGCAGCGGTGTAATTTATATTCAAAATATCATAGATACAAAGGCAAATGGAGCAAAGTATAGTTGTGATTCATTCCATTTTTGTATATCATTTCAACGGATTTTTTGTTAATACGTTATACGAATACGGAAATACTGCCCCTTTATTCTTGTAGGTTGGAGTCATCTTATAAGGAATATGTCAAGCCACTATATTTATTGTCTGTACTGATCTTTCAGAAAAGAAGAGAAAGTATCCAAATTCATTATGCTATCATAAAATAAATATAGGCGTTAACGCAATTTTAATAAACGTCTACAATTTTGGATTGGAGGATTTGCTATGAGTAATAGCGCTCTTCAAATAGAATTATTTTCGTCTACCCAAGTAAATGCCGGTTCGAATGTACTTTTTGATAACATTGCCTATGTTTCTGGAGGTATAACCTATAATCCAGCTACTGGTATAATAACTTTTTTGGAAGCAGGAAGATTCGTTGTTGATTGGTGGTTGTCGACACTGTTTCAACAAGCCGTAGGTGGGACAGCCTTTGCACTGGTTTCTTCTCAAGGAGATTTAATTGAGGGTAATCCACAATTTACTACAAGCAAGGTATTGGGAGTTGGAATCATTAATGTAATTGCACCTCCAGTTACCTTAGCGCTCGTAAATGTCAGTCCAACAACGATATATATATCTCAAGTAGCACCACTGAAAGGGATTTTAGTTATTGTTGAAGACGATATTATAGGTCCAACGGGAGGAGCCGGTCCAACTGGTCCGACAGGAGATACCGGCCCGACGGGAGACACTGG
>NZ_JBANEW010000095.1:0-280133 GCF_049890855.1 Lacrimispora sp. 38-1
TATTATATGAAATAATGCTTAAGATAGGAATGCGTAAATCCAGGTGTGGGTTTGCGCTTTTTTGCATTTGAGAAGAACTGTTACTGGCCATTGAAAAGTGAGATGAATATGATGAAAAGAAAAATTAACAGGAAAATACCTGTAATATTGATTACCGGATATCTTGGTTCAGGAAAAACAACTCTGCTTCAGGGATTGCTTGAGAATGGAGATAACAGTGGTCTTGCATTAATTATAAATGATATGGGAAGCGTAAATGTGGATGGAAAGCTGGTAAAAAGTGTAGATTCTTCACAAGAAACAGCAAAGATGGTGGAATTGCAAAATGGGTGTATCTGCTGTTCTCTGCGGGAAGAATTTATGAATCAGATTGAAGAACTTTCGAAAGATCAAAGAGTAGACAGAATATTAGTGGAGGCATCCGGAATCAGCAATCCGGCATCTATCGCGGAAGGTTTTCTGCTATCAGAAGCAGGGACGGATGATTTGGGCGTGTATTTGCACTCCATTATAACAGTTGTAGATGCAGACCGGATTTATAATGAATTTTTAGTTGGGATGGAGGAGCAGCTTCAGGAAGATGAGGAAGAGGGACCTGATATCATAAACCTGGTTATGGACCAGATAGAATTTTGCAGCACAATCATTTTAAATAAATGTGATTTGCTGCCGCCTTTTAAAATTGAGCAGGTAATAAATACAATAAGGCAGATTCAGCCCGAGGCAGAGATCATTGAAACAACGTGGGGAAAAGTGGATTCCCGGCTTGTATTTGATGGAAAAGAGTTTGATTATGATAAAGTTATGAATTCATCATCACTGCAGAAAGCGCTTGCCAGAGAAAAACACATGGATGAATCCGGAACAGACGGTTATGGAGTTTCTTCATTTGTTTACGAAGAAAGAAGAGCATTAGACCGTAAAAAGTTTATGGGATTTTTGGAAAACAATTACCCCGAAACAGTAATTCGGGCCAAGGGTTATATCTGGTTCTCAGATGATCTGGTACATGCCCAGCTTTTTGAACAGGCAGGAAGAAATGCTTCTGTTTCAGAGGCTACCAGTTGGGTAGCGGCGCTGCCTGAAGAAGAGAAAGAAGAGATTATAAGAAATTATCCGGATGTGTTGGAAGACTGGGATGAGATCTATGGTGACCGTATGAACCAGATTGTATTTATTGGAAGGGACTATGACAGAGAAGGGCTGATAACAGTGTTAAATAACTGTATTTCAGGAGATGAAGGAGTTTAAATATATGATAAAAATATTATTTGTATGCCTTGGTAATATATGCAGATCACCAATGGCAGAGTTTGTAATGAAGGATTTGATTGATAAGAAGAATCTGACTGAAGAATTTTACATCTCTTCTGCTGCGACCAGTGCAGAAGAGATTGGAAATCCGGTTCATCATGGTACCCGGAATAAGTTAAAGGAATTAGGGATTTCCACAGCAGGCAAGTACGCAGTGCAGATGAAGAAAAAAGATTATGGAAATTATGACTATATATTGGGAATGGAACAAAGGAATGTTGCAGGGATTATGAGAATAGTGGAAAGTGATCCAAAGGGGAAGGTAAAACGGCTTCTGGATTACAGCCCCAATCCCAGGGATATTGCTGATCCATGGTTTACCGGTGATTTTGATACCACGTATAACGATGTAAAAGAAGGCTGTGAGACATTACTGGATACGATTCTTAAGTCAGAAGGCATCAATTAAAGGATGAAAACAGGAGGATGTTCTACGGAATCTTAGGTGAACGTCCTCCTGTTTATAAAACAATCTTATTAATCATCCATGTCTACGATTGTCATGTTAAGCGCTTCCGAGGATAAATTAATCTCCTTGCCAGCTACGCTGGGAGGATTGATGAAGCGGATAATTGGACGCAGGGAGAACCCTGGGGTATTATCTTTGACAACAGCCGTACTTCCGTCGCTTAATTTGACAATCGTACCGATTGGATAGGCGGAGACGCATTGAAAAAAGGCAGATAACAGTTCTGGGTCAAAATGGGAATTACAGCAGCTTGTGAGATAATCAAATATCTTCCGTGGATTCCAGGCTTTACGGTATGGTCTTGTCGCACTTAAGGCATCGTAAACATCAGCTATAGCCAGTATTCGGCCATAAAGAGGAATGTTCTCGCCTGCAAGTCCAAAAGGATAACCGCTTCCGTCATATTTCTCATGGTGGGTCTGTATTCCCTGAAGCACTGACTGCGAGATGGAAGTACAGTCAAACAGTTTGTCATAGGAGAGGCTGGGATGCTGCTTCATAATCTCGTACTCTTCATTTGTCAGAGGACCGGGTTTATTGGTGATTTCAATTGGGATATCTGTTTTTCCGATATCATGGAGCAGGCCGCAGAGGGCTAAATCATTAAGCTTGGAAATAGAGAGCCCGATATACCGCCCAATGAGTACGCTTAAAATTCCTACATACAGGCTGTGGGAATAAGTATAGCTGTCATAGTCTCTGATATCAATCATCTGAAACAGATATTTGTCCATACTTAAAACATTCATAACCACGGTTTTGGCTACGTCAGCAATACTCTCATATATCTGTCTGCTCGTCTGAAAAGTTACTTTTTTCAGGCTCTCATTGAAAGTTTCCTGTATGCTGATCAGCATTTTTGCCTTTAATTCAGGTTCTACAATATCTTCCGGCTCAATTCCCTCAGTAAGTTCAGTCTGAATATAGGCACCCTGTATGCCAATACTCATCATTCTGTTAATGGTACGGTCATTTAGGATGTAACCGGTTACGGCGAAAGGCAGCATTGGGTTTAAACCTGGTATGTTGCGGGCTAACTCCATACCTTCAGTCAATTTCTCAATAGGTAGATAAATCAATTCTTTACACCTCAACAGACTAAATGGCAGTCTCTTCTTTCTGTTCAGTAGTTTCCTTTTTATGTTAAAATTAGAAATAATTCCACATTATTATATTAAATTATAGATGGATTTCACAAATGCGTCAATGAGAATTTATTAACTTATCGTTGGATTAATGGAGAAAATTGTGGTTTCATTTTGTACAATTATAAGAAGTGGTGGTAAAATATGGTAATTTTAGTGAAAAATAATTTAATAAGAAATAAATTTTAAGCATTCATACTTGACCGTCATCCTGCATAAGTATGTAAAAACGTCCTAGCAGGGGGATTTTCTTGAAGGAATATATTGAAGAACGCGCGGTTGCGATCGCCAACTACATCATAGACTACCATGCAACCGTTAGGCAGACAGCAAAGAAATTTGGGATATCCAAATCTACGGTACATAAGGATGTGACGGACCGTTTAGAGCACATCAATCCGTCCCTGGCAGCCCGGGCCAGGGTCATCCTGGACATTAACAAGTCCGAGCGCCATATCAGAGGCGGCCTCGCCACCAAAGAGAAGTATCAGCACCGCCTTCAGATGTGCAGCAAAAAAGATTCATAAAACAAATGAGTGGGGAGACAGCCGCTGTTTGAGAAATGGTAGATGTTCTCAGATCAGCGGCTGTCATGATTCATGAAAATCAAAATTTTACAAAAAACAGGTTGACATGAATCTGCAAAATATGTTATTCTTTACCCCAGTATGAAGAGACATTATCGTTTTCATGCAAATATTGACCACTTCGTAAGAAGTTAAGCCCAGACGGACAGGCGGGTCAGCTGCCGAACGTGGGAAACCACATTATTGATTGAGTTAGAAGCTCAAATTTTATAAGTTGATTACTTTATAATCAGTGCATCTGCACATCATCTTGTGAAACGATCAATAATAGCAGGGACAGTATATTTGCTATGTAGACTCGAAAATGGTAATTGTCATGAATATAATGCGGACGGAGGCTTATTCCGTTATACGATTCATGAAATTTCAGGCAGGTGATGTACATTCACCTGCTTTTTTGATTGTAAGGAATTTTATTGCAGAGAGGTAATTTGCCATATGAACAGAGACGATCAGATGAGAGCTCCGATTTATGATGCTCTTGAGACATTTAGAAAAAAAAGAGTAGTGCCCTTTGATGTTCCCGGGCATAAACGGGGAAGAGGAAATCCGGAGCTGGCGCAGCTTCTTGGTGAGCGTTGTGTAGGGCTTGATGTTAATTCCATGAAGCCTCTTGATAATTTGTGTCACCCGGTGTCGGTCATTCGGGATGCGGAACAGCTTGCAGCTGAGGCTTTTGGAGCGGCAGACGCGTTTTTGATGGTGGGAGGAACCACCTCAGCAGTACAGAGCATGATCCTCTCCGTTTGTAAAGCCGGGGACAAGATCATTCTTCCAAGAAATGTCCATAAGAGCGCCATCAACGCGCTGGTGCTTTGTGGTGCAGTTCCTGTATATGTAAATCCAGAGGTTAACAGCATGCTTGGGATTTCCCTGGGCATGGAGATCAGCCAGGTTGAGAAGGCGATTGAGGAAAATCCTGATGCAGTGGCAGTATTTGTTAACAATCCAACTTATTACGGAATCTGTTCGGATATCCGCTCCATTGTGCGCCTGGCCCATGCCCACGGTATGAAGGTTCTGGCAGATGAAGCTCATGGAACCCATCTTTATTTCGGCAAAAATCTGCCTGTTTCTGCGATGGCAGCAGGCGCGGATATGGCGGCGGTTTCCATGCACAAATCAGGAGGAAGTCTGACACAAAGCTCGCTGCTTCTGCTCAATACCGGTGTGAACGGCGACTATGTGCGGCAGATCATTAACTTAACACAGACTACCAGTGCTTCCTATCTTCTTCTTTCAAGCCTTGACATTTCCAGACGGAATCTGGCACTTCGAGGAGAAGAATCCTTTGCAAAGGTTACGGAAATGGCAGAGTATGCCAGGGAAGAAATCAATTCCATCGGGGGATATTATGCATATGGAAGAGACTTAATAAATGGTACCAGCATCTTCGACTATGACGTGACCAAGCTTTCTGTTTATACGCTGGGGAATGGTCTGGCAGGAATTGAAGTATATGATCTTCTTCGGGATGAGTATGACATTCAGATTGAATTCGGAGATATCTGCAACATTCTTGCCTATATTTCCATCGGTGACAGGATACAGGATATCGAACGTCTGGTGGGTGCGCTTGCTGATGTGGAACGCCTTTATAAAAAAGACAGGACAGGTATGCTCTCGGGAGAGTACATAGCACCAAAAGTGGTGATATCTCCCCAGAAAGCATTCTATTCAAAGAAAGTATCTGTTCCGGTGAAGGAATCTGCCGGTAAGATCAGCGGAGAGTTTGTTATGTGCTATCCGCCTGGTATTCCCATTCTGGCGCCTGGTGAGATGATTACGGAAGAGATTGTGGAATACATCATTTATGCCAGAGAGAAGGGATGCTCCATGCAGGGAACAGAAGATCCGGCAGTGGAGAATTTAATGGTACTGACAGAGTAATTTCCGGTAAAAGGGAAAGATGGAGGAAAATATGGAGATATGGTTTTCGGAATTGCATACATCCAATGTAAAGCTTTCCGTCCGGATTGACAAGCAGCTTTTTTCCGGCGAAAGCGAATATCAGAGAATCGATGTATTTGAATCCCAGGAATTCGGAAAGTTTGTGGCTCTTGACGGAGACATTGTTTTTTCAGAAAAAGATGAATTTATTTATGATGAAATGGTAACTCATGTGCCGATGGCGGTTCACCCTGATGTCAGGAATGTGCTGATTATCGGTGGCGGGGACGGAGGCGTGGCGAAGGAACTTTTGCAGTATCCTTCCATTGAATCTATTGATGTAGTTGAGACAGATAAGCTGTTTGTTGAGGTATGCAGGGAGATATTTCCTGAGGTGGCATGCGGTCTGGCTGATGAAAGAGTACGGGTCTATTATGATGACGGACTTCGTTTTTTGAGAAATAAAAAAGAGGAATACGATCTGATTATCAATGATTCCACCGATCCCTTCGGTCATACGGAAGGGCTTTTTACCAAAGAGTTTTATGGAAGCTGCTATAAGGCGCTTAAAAGCGACGGAATTATGGTTTACCAGCATGGCAGTCCTTTTTATGATGAAGATGAACTTGCCTGCAGAAGCATGCACAGGAAGGTATACCGTTCCTTCCCGATCAGCCGTGTTTATCAGGCCCATATTCCAACCTGCCCGTCAGGCTACTGGCTGTTTGGCTTTGCTTCAAAAAAATATCACCCGATTAATGATTTTAAACCGGATAAATGGAACAAAATGAAAATAGAAACCTGGTACTATACCACCAATCTTCACACAGGAGCATTTATGCTGCCAAAATATGTGGAAGATTTACTGGAAGAGGAGGAAAAGGAATGAGCAGATTATTAGTAATCGGATGCGGCGGGGTTGCCGCAGTAGCAATCAACAAGTGCTGTCAGAACAGCGAGGTATTTACGGACATCTGCATTGCAAGCAGAACAAAGGAAAAGTGTGATGCTTTAAAGGCAAAGCTGGAAGGAAAGACAAATACAAGAATTGAAACCGCAAAAGTAGATGCGGATCACACAGAGGAAGTCATTGCTTTAATTAAGAGTTATCAGCCCGATGCCGTGTTAAACGTGGCACTTCCATATCAGGATTTAACCATTATGGATGCCTGCCTGGCTGCAGGTGTGGATTACATTGACACGGCTAACTATGAGTCGGAAGATACCGAAGATCCCCAGTGGAGGGCGATCTATGAGAAACGGTGTGAGGAGCTTGGCTTTACAGCCTATTTCGATTATTCCTGGCAGTGGAATTACAGGGAAAGATTTGAAAAGGCAAACATTACCGCACTTCTTGGAACCGGATTCGATCCTGGCGTTACCAGTGTATTTTCCGCTTATGCTCTGAAGCATTATTTTGATGAGATTCATACGATTGACATTTTAGACTGTAATGGCGGAGACCATGGATATCCATTTGCCACAAACTTTAATCCTGAGATTAATTTAAGAGAAGTATCTGCAAATGGATCTTACTGGGAGGATGGCCACTGGATTGAGACCAAACCTATGGAGCTGAAATCCAGATACAACTTCCCTGAGGTTGGTGAAAAGGATATGTATCTTCTTCATCATGAAGAGATCGAATCTCTGGCAAAGAACATTCCGGGAGTTAAGAGAATCCGCTTTTTCATGACCTTTGGGCAAAGCTATTTAACCCATATGAAATGTCTGGAGAATGTAGGTATGCTCTCCACTTCTCCTATTGAGTTTAATGGCCAGAATATTGTTCCGATCCAGTTTTTAAAAGCCCTTCTTCCGGATCCGGCTTCTCTGGGACCAAGAACAGTTGGAAAGACCAACATTGGATGTATTTTTACAGGAATCAAAGACGGAAAAGAAAAAACGATCTACATCTACAACGTATGCGATCATCAGGAGTGCTATAAAGAGGTGGAATCACAGGCTATATCCTATACAACCGGAGTTCCGGCGATGATCGGTGCCATGATGGTGGTGACAGGTCAGTGGAAAAAGCCCGGGGTATTCAATGTAGAGGAATTTGATCCGGATCCATATATGGAGGCTTTAAATAAATGGGGCCTTCCATGGGTAGTCTGTGAGGATCCTGAGACTGTAACCGTATGGAGACAGGAATAATCATGAAAATTGAGGAATTAAAGACTCCCTGCTATGTGATTGATGAGGGCAGGCTGACTGAAAATTTAAAGATTTTAAACGGAGTAAGGGAGAGGACCGGATGCAGCATTCTTCTTGCCCAGAAGGCATTTTCCTGTTTTGCAGAGTATCCGTTAATCGGTAAATACATTGATGGAACTACTGCAAGCGGGTTGTATGAGGCCAGACTTGGCAAGGAGGAGATGGGGCTGTCAAACCATGTTTTTGCTCCTGCTTATAAGGAAGCAGATTTTGAAGAACTGACAAAAATCTGCGACCACATTGTATTTAACTCATTTTCACAGCTGAAAAAATATAAGGACTGTCTTAGGGGAGTAAAAGCCGGGATCCGGATTAATCCCCAGTGTTCCACCCAGGATGGGCATGCTATTTATGATCCCTGTGCACCTGGGTCCAGAATGGGTGTGACGCGGGAACAGTTTGAGGAGGAGTATCTGCCTTATATCTCCGGTTTTCATTTTCATACACTCTGCGAGCAGAATGCAGATGCCCTGAAGACGACTCTGGATGCGGTGGAAGATCAGTTTGGTGAATATTTTCACCGGTTGTCCTGGATTAATATGGGCGGAGGACATCATATAACCAGAGCGGATTATGATCTGGAACTTTTGGAATGCTGTATTAAGAGAATTCAGGAACGATACGGGCTTCATGTCTATTTAGAACCCGGCGAGGCAGTTGCTTTAAATGCCGGATATTTAGTGACAGAAGTGATGGACGTGGTGGATAACGGAATCAAAACCTTAATTCTTGATGCATCGGCGGCGTGCCATATGCCGGATGTTCTGGAAATGCCTTACCGCCCGCCATTAAAGGACAGCGCAGATCAGGGAGAAAAGTCTTATACTTACCGTTTGTCCTCCTGCACCTGCCTGGCAGGAGATATAATCGGAGACTATTCCTTTGATCATGAGATAAAACCTGGAGATAAACTGTATTTTATGGATATGGCTATTTACTCCATGGTTAAAAACAACACATTCAATGGGATACCGCTTCCTTCCATAGCGATTATGGATCTGGACGGAGAATGCCGCGTAATAAAAGAATTCGGATACGAAGATTTTAAAAACAGGCTGTCGTAATCTGCCTGATATGAGGACTGAACTATGAAAAAGCTATCCACACTCCCGGCAGAAGACGGATTTTTTATGCCGGGAGAATTTGAGCCGCACCGGGGCTGTATTATGATCTGGCCCAGACGGCCGGGATCCTGGCCCTATGGGGCTGCAAACGCCAGAAAGGCCTTTGCAGAAATCGCAGAAGCCATTGCAGACAGTGAACAACTGATCATGCTGGCTGAAGAGGATACTTACGAGAATGCCCGAGCCATGCTTTCAGAGAGAATTGAAGTGATGGTGATGGAATCTGACGACGCGTGGGCGAGAGATGTGGGTCCTACTTTTGTAAAAGATAAAACAGGGTGCGTCAGGGGAATTGACTGGCAGTTTAATGCCTGGGGAGGTACCTTTGACGGTCTGTATCAGGATTGGGAGAAGGACAATCTTCTGGCGGGACGTTTTTGTGAAGAATTGGGATATACGGTTTATGATGCAGGGGACTTCGTTCTGGAAGGAGGCTCCATTCATTCGGATGGAGAGGGGACGGTTCTGGTGACGGAAAGCTGCCTCTTAAGCAGGGGGAGAAATCCTCTGCTGACTAAGGATCAGATTGAAGCAAGGTTAAAAGAGTATCTGGGAGCAGAGAAAATTATCTGGCTGAAGTATGGTATCTATCAGGATGAAACCAATGAGCATGTGGATAATGTCTGTGCTTTCGTACGTCCCGGCGAAGTGGTGCTTGCCTGGACTGACGACAGGGAAGATCCCCAGTATGAAATGTCACTGGAAGACTTGAGGATACTTGAGAGAGAGACCGATGCAAGGGGGCGTCATTTTATTGTTCATAAGCTTCCGATTCCCAAGGTTCCTGTCTGCATTACAAAAGAGGAACTGGCAGGCTTTGTTTTCGAACCGGGTGAGGATGAACGGGAGCCTGGTGAGCGGCTGGCTGCAAGCTATGTGAATTTCTATATTTCAAACGGAGGAGTGATTGTACCTCAGTTTGGAGATGAAAATGACAGGGAAGCAGTCCGTATTCTTACCGGCTGTTTTCCTGAGAGGAAGATCTACCCGGTTTATGCCAGAGATATTATTGTTGGCGGAGGAAATATCCACTGCATCACTCAGCAGATACCAAAAGGAGAAATTGATGAGAAAGGTAACAGCGGCAGCAGTTCAGATGAAGTGCTGCGAGAACGTTGAGAAAAATATTGTCACTGCGGAAAAGCTGGTCAGGCAGGCAGCCGCTGAGGGAGCCGGGATCATACTGCTTCCGGAGCTGTTTGAAAGGCCCTATTTCTGCCAGGAGAGACGGTATGAATATTACGGTTATGCAAAGCCTGCCGGGGAGAATGATGCAGTCATTCATTTTTCGCGGATTGCAGCAGAGCTTTCTGTGGTGATACCTGTCAGCTTTTATGAGCTGGCTGGAAACACCATGTTTAATTCCGTCGCAGTTCTTGATGCAGACGGGACGAATCTGGGAGTTTACCGAAAAACCCATATACCGGATGACCACTATTATCAGGAGAAGTTTTATTTTACTCCCGGAGACACCGGCTTTCAAGTGTTTGATACTAGATACGGAAAAGTCGGAATCGGAATCTGCTGGGACCAGTGGTTTCCGGAGACAGCCAGATGTCTCGCGCTCCTGGGGGCAGAACTGATTTTTTATCCGACTGCAATTGGAAGTGAACCTATACTGGAATGTGACAGTATGGAGCACTGGAGACGATGCATGATGGGGCATTCTGCCTCCAATATTATTCCCGTAATTGCTGCAAACCGGATTGGAGAGGAAACGGTTGCACCCTGTGAGGAAAATGGTAACCAAAGCTCTTCCTTAAAGTTTTATGGCTCCTCCTTTATTACAGACAGCACAGGTGCTTTGATTCAGTCCATGGGGCGGGAAGAGGAAGGCGTGATCCTGGCAGAATTTGATTTGGATGAGATCAGCAGGGACCGCAGAAACTGGGGACTGTTCAGGGACAGAAGACCGGAACAGTACGGGAAGATTTCAGGAAAGATCATACAGTAACTTAATTATTTGCGCTAAAAATAAAAAAATTTTCATAAAAATGGCGGACTCCCCATATAAATAGTAATAATCAATAAGTTGGGGAGTGCGCTATGAAGAGACTGTTTAACAGAAAATGGATGATTTTTTTCGGCCTCGCCATGTGGGTGCTGGTAGTTCGTACCCTAAGCGGGTGTACAGTAAACGGAGATAATGGAGACAAAGTACGGGATCTGGATTTTTCTGTGGTAGCAGATACGGATATACCACAGGAGCTCAGACAGATAATAGCAGAAAAACAACAGTCACCCTTTAAACTGACTTACAGTGATGATAAAAATCTTTACATAGTAGTTGGATATGGAAAGCAGGCAAGCGGCGGTTACAGCATAGCAGTCAATGATCTTTATCTTACTGACAATTCCATAGTCCTTGATACGGAATTAATTGGTCCGGAAAAGGGTGAAAATACAGGAACGGAACCATCTTATCCATTTATTGTGATTCGGACGGAGATGTCGGAGCTTCCGGTTGTATTTCAATAATTTATGTAAGAAAATAGCTGTTCTGTAAAAATATTGCAGAGCAGCTATTTTAAATTTCTCTTTTTTCTTTTGCCGCCATATGATATACTACATCAAACAGGAGTCGAAAGTAAGGAGAAAAGGAAGGTTCGTATGATATTAAAGGATATATGGCTAGATGTGAAAGCAGTAAAGCAGCGGGATCCTGCCGCCAGGAATGAACTGGAAGTCCTGCTTTTGTATCAGGGTGTTCACGCACTTATCTGGCATCGTTTCGCCCACTGGTTTTATCAGCACAAGATGTTTTTTATTGCAAGGATGATCTCCCAGACAGCCAGATTTTTTACACTGATTGAGATTCACCCCGGCGCAGTAATGGGGCACGGTATACTGATTGACCATGGCTGTGGGGTAGTAATAGGAGAAACTGCAGTTGTGGGGGATAACTGTACTATTTATCAGGGAGTTACTCTTGGAGGTGTGGGACTGAATAAAGGAAAGCGCCACCCCACGCTTGGTAATAATGTGACAGTAGGGTCAGGTGCCAAGATTCTGGGTTCTTTTGAAGTCGGCGATAACTGTACCATAGCAGCCAATGCCGTGCTTTTAAAGCCGCTGGAAAATAATGTAACCGCAGTGGGAATTCCCGCGCGTCCGGTAAAGATCGACGGAGTCCCCATACCAAAGAAAGAAAGCAAGATGGTTACCATGGAGCATTACTGTATGATGGAGGAACGTGTGAAGGAGCTGGAAGAGAAGCTGCTTAAACTGGAGAACCTGCTTTCTGAAAAAGAAACGGAGAATTTAAACGAAGAGGAGAAATCCCCGGAATAAATAAAAAAAGTATATTGGAACATGCACCTGCATACACTTTCTTAAAGGAATAAAAGAAGGTAAGGCAGGTGCTTTTTCATGTTGGAGCTGGTGAAGAAAAACATACATATGAATCGTTGGAAAGGAAACGCCACATCCCAGATTACGCTTGACGATGATTTCATTGTCCCTGACAGCATGGATGATGTGGAGCAGATTATTCTTAGTTCCGGTGAGATTACCATTGATTCCGTCAAGAACCAGGCGGAACGGGTAGTAGTCCGGGGAAAGATGGATTTTACCATTTTGTATCGGGGAGCAGAAGGCGGACTTTGTACTTTAAGCGGGAGCATTAATTTTGAAGAACCAATTAATGTACCCGGACTGGAAGAAAAGGATATGGTGCAGGTATTCTGCGAATTGGAAGATTTAAATGCAGGAATCATTAATTCCAGGAAATTAAGCGTAAAGGCCATTGTAACGCTGCAGGTAAAGGTTGAGACCATTTGCGACGTAGACGCTGCTATAGAAGTGGACACGAAACCCGTCGCAGGCGATGCTCCCAATGTAGAGACTCTTCGCAAAAAGGTGGATGTGGCAACGATTGCTCTTCGCCATAAGGACACGTTTCGGATTAAGGATACCATCAGCCTGTCTGGGAATAAGCCTAATATTGATCATATATTGTGGAGCGAAATGATATTAAGAGGCGTAACCACCAGGCCTATGGACGGTAAGATGATGCTTGATGGTGAACTGATGGTTTTTATTATTTATCAGGGAGAAGGGGAAAATGCTCCCATTCAGTGGTTGGAAGAGAGTATTCCATTTTCAGGAGAAATAGAAGTTCAGGATGTAACAGAAGATATGGTACCAATTGTCATGGTGCGGCTGATCCACAAGGATATTGAGGCGAAACCTGATTCAGACGGTGAAATGCGGGAAACAGATGTGGATGCAGTACTGGAACTGGATATGAAGCTTTATAAAGAAGAAAATATGGAGCTGTTAAATGACTTATATTCTACCAACCGTGATCTGGCGCTTCAGACAGGAGAAGCCTGCTTTGATAAGATACTTACTAAGAATATGAGTAAATGTAAAATTGCGGAGAAAATTACACTGGAACATGCAGACCGGATTCTCCAGATTTGCCACAGTGAGGGAATGGTTAAAATTGATGAAACGGAAGTAAAGGAAGACGGACTTCATGTGGAAGGTGTTCTGGAAGTAAAGATCCTCTATATGACGTCTGATGACTCACAGCCCATTCAGTGTGCAGTGGAAGACATTCCGTTCCATTTTCTGATTGAAGCTCCTGGAATTAATGAATCTACCATCTGTCAGCTGAATCCCGGTCTGGAGCAGTTAAGTGCAGTTATGATGGGCGGAGGAACCATTGAGGTAAAAGCCACCATTTCCCTGGATCTTCTGGCTTTACAGCCGGTATGCGAACAGATTATAACCAGTGCGGTGGATTCTCCCATGGATTTAAATAATTTGCAAAAACTGCCCGGGATTGTAGGCTATATTGTTCAGTCCGATGATACCCTGTGGAAAATTGCAAAAAAATTCCATACAACAATTGACACGATCATGACGGCCAACGGTCTTACGGAAAGTACTGTAAAGCCAGGAGACCGGTTAATTCTTGTAAAAGAAGTTTCATAAAATCAATGCCAGGCAAAGGTGATATGCTTTTGTCTGGCATTTCTGTCAGTTATCTACTGCATGATTTTATTAAAACAGGGTACTATAAAGATTGCTATTCACATATCGGCAAGTCCTGTTATATAATATATTATAGCTTAAGCTTTGTTCAACCATCGACGGCGCCATAACGCATCCAGCTGGTGCTTAAGATAGATGACAGGTTAGCCTGGGCGGTAGTGACGCGATTGCAAGGCGTTATTACCGTTTACATAGCATCATATTTACAAATGGAGAAGAAAAATGAATTATACTTATTTGGTTAAATGCGCGGATAATACTCTTTACTGCGGTTGGACAAACCATCTGGAAAAAAGAATCGAAGCCCATAACCAGGGAAAGGGTGCCAAATATACAAAGGCAAGAAGACCGGTGGAGCTGGTCTATTATGAATCTTATCCAACGAAGGAAGAGGCTATGCGCCGTGAGGTGCAGATAAAGAAGCTTTCCAGAAAGGATAAGCTGTTTCTTATAAAAGATTCCGGAAGTAAGGATTGACTTTTTTACTTTCTTACTTTAGTATATTAAATTATCAAATCTTAGGATACAGTATATTGACGGAGGAATCTGGAATGGCTCAGTTTGAACGTGTTACAGTAATAAAGAAAGCAAATGTCTATCATGGCGGTAAGGTAACTAGCCGTACGGTTTTGTTTGAGGACGGCTCCAGGAAAACACTCGGAATAATTTTGCCGGGAGAATATGAGTTTGGTACAGAAGATCAGGAATTGATGGAAATTCTTGCCGGTAAGCTGGAAGCATTGCTGCCGGATAGTGATAACTGGGAAATTTACGAGGCAGGGCAGTCTTTTACAGTACCGTCAAACAGTAAATTTAAAGTTTCAACTGATGAAGTAACGGATTATTGCTGTTCTTATATAAAGGAATAGACAAAAAAGAAGACTGGCGGGCATACAGCAGGATGCGTTCAGTCTTCTTTCTTTTATCCTAAGCTACGAATTGATACATGAGGATGTAGTGGCAGAAGCTCCCGCCCATTACAAACAGATGAAAAAGCTCATGGTTGCCGAAGCTTTTATGCCTGGATTGAAACAGAGGAAGCTTTAATGCATAGATGACGCCTCCGATCGTATAGATCAGTCCGCCTGCCAAAAGCCAGATAAAGGCAGCAGGAGGCAGAGCTAAAACAATCTTACGGAAAGCCAGGACGCAGATCCAGCCCATGGCAATATAAATTACGGAGGAAAACCATCTTGGGCACATCACGAAGAATGCTTTGATTACCATCCCTAATATGGCGATTCCCCAGACAAGAGCAAGGAGGCCCAGACCGGTTTTGTCACCCAGAACAATTAGACAGACCGGAGTGTAGGTTCCCGCAATCAGGATAAATATCATCATGTGATCTAATTTTTTCAACAGCTTATTAATCTTTGGAGAAATATCAAGGGTATGATAGATGGTGCTGGCGGCGTAGAGAAGAACCATGCTGATACTGAATACCGCGAGGGATGCCAGATGAAGTTCTCCGTCTGCAGAAGCTTTGATAAGCAGAGGAGTTGCCGCGATCAGGGCCAGAAGCATGGCTATAAAATGAGTGCCTGCACTGACTGGATCTTTAATTTTTATGTTCATAATGAAACCTCCTTGCATGAGAATTAAAAACTTGTGACGTAGTATTGAAAACTACGTTATATCTTTTTATATACTATACACTTTTGCGAAAAAGAATGCAAGTATTTTTTGAGTTTCAAAGTAAAAATCTTCATTGCTATTATTGGAAGTATGAAATATAATCAATAAAACAAAAGTCATGCAAAGAGAGGGATAATCAAATGAATAAAACGGTGAAGGAACTGATGGAGAGAAAGTCTGTCCGTGTTTATGAAGAGAAGCAGATTGAGCAGGAAAAAAAGGCAGCAATCATTGAAGTGGCCCTGCAGGCTCCGACTGCAGGCAATATGACTTTATATTCCATTATAGATGTGACGGATCCGGAATTAAAAAAGAAATTGTCTGTGACCTGTGACAATCAGCCATTTATTGCCCAGGCACCCATGGTACTTGTGTTTGTGGCGGATTATCAAAAATGGTATGACCTGTTTTGCAAGTATGAGGAAACAGTAAGGGCACCTGGAATGGGAGATTTTATGCTGGCAGCGGACGATGCGTTAATAGCGGCACAGAATGCGGTGGTTGCAGCACAATCCATGGGAATCGGCTCCTGTTATATTGGGGATATATTAGAACAGTACGAAACTCACCGGGAATTATTTTCTCTTCCCAGGTATGCAGTGCCTGCGGCAATGGTAGTTTTTGGTTATCCCGTTCAGCAGCAATTAGACAGAGTAAAGCCGAAAAGACTAAGACCAGAAGCGGTAGTTTTTGAAAATTCTTACCGCCGGATGGAGCCGGAAAGATTTGAGTCTGAATTAAATAAAGTCACTGACAGGGGCGAAGATTTTGAACGGTGGATCCGGGCCTTCTGCAGCCGCAAATGGAATTGTGATTTCAGCAGAGAGATGAGCCGCTCTGTAAAGGCAATGATGGATCAGTGGGAAAAAGAGGAGCGGCAGACAGATGAAGCTTAATATATTATTTGAAGATGATGAGATTCTTGTGGTGGAAAAACCAGCAGGAATTGAATCTCAGTCGGGAAAGACTTTTGAACCGGATATGGTTAGTGAAATAAAGAAACATATCAACACACTATCCACAAAGAAAGGGGAGCCATATGTAGGAGTTATCCACAGACTGGACAAGCCGGTTGGGGGGATAATGGTCTATGCAAAATCCCAAATAGCCGCTGAGGCTTTAAGCAGACAGGTTTCTGAGCATCAGATGGAGAAAATTTATTATGCAGTTGTTTGTGGAAAACCTGTGGATAACTTTGGCGCCTACGTGGATTATTTGTGGAAAGACGGAAAAAATAATTCTTCCAAAATTGTGGAAAAGGGGATAAAAAGTGCAAAACCTGCAGAGCTGGATTACTGGATTGTGGATTGTATTAATTTGGAAGGCAGAGAACTGAGTCTTCTTAAGATACGGTTGAAGACCGGCCGTCACCACCAGATCCGCGTGCAGATGGCTGGCCATGGCACACCCCTTTGGGGAGACCGTAAATATAATCCTGAATTTCAGGACTCCAAAGCAAAAGGAAATGTTGCCCTGTTTGCTTCTGGACTTACATTTACACATCCTTTATCGAGAAAGAAAATGACTTTTTCCATAAAACCGAATGAAGGCATGTTTCAATATTTTTCCTGGCAGGCTGCATTTTAAAAGGAATTTTTTACTATTTGAGTTTCTGCATATTTTTCGCCGTTTGATCAATAATAATCCTTGTACAAAAGAAGTACAAATCAGAAACAGGTGAGTCCATGGAGAAACCGAGCAGGAAACTGAAGAAAACAATTTTAATATTGGGAGTTACAGGGGCAGTTTATTTAAGCTTTCGATTTTTGCTGCCTCTTGTGATTCCCTTTTTGATTGCATATGTATTTGCACTTTCCCTCCGCCCTTCTGCGCTTTGGATTGAGAGAAAAACAAGGTTTAATTATAAAAAAAGAGTGATATCTCTGCCTCTTGCACTGATCGGAGGAGTAGAAATTTTTCTTTTTATGATTGTGCTTGGAGTATTCCTTTATTTTGCAGGCAGAAAGCTTTTTATGGAAGCAAGGCTGCTGTTAAAAAACCTTCCTCTGATTTTAGACGGTATAAACTCCTGGCTGATGGCAAACTGTTGCTTTGTGGAACGGTTTCTAAAACTCCCGGATGGTTACATGGTGAATGTGGTCAGCGATATATTAACCGGCGGTGAAGCAGCTATAAAAAGCAGGGCAATGCCATTTCTGATGACAAATTCCATGACGGTTTTAAAATGGGTCGTTCAGCTGACTGTCATTCTGGTAATTTTATTGATTGCAACCGTTTTATCCCTTCAGGAGATGGATGATATCCGCACCCGGCGGGATAATTCCATGTTCTGCTATGAGTATGCAATGCTTGGCAACCGCCTGATGACGGTAGGAAGTGCCTGGCTGAAGACTCAGGGAGCCATTATGCTTTTTACGATGATAATCTGCTCTGTCGGGTTGTTTCTTTTGAAAAACCCTTATTTTATTTTGCTGGGAATCATAATCGGATTACTGGATGCCATGCCTATATTTGGTACCGGAACTGTTTTGATACCCTGGGCCCTGATTTCACTGATTGAAAAAAACTGGCTGTCAGGAATAGGCCTCATTATTATTTATATTATCTGCTATTTTGTGAGGGAAATCATGGAAGCAAAAATAATGGGAGGTAAAGTGGGGCTGACGCCTTTGGAAACGCTGGTGTCTATGTATGTAGGACTGCAGCTTTTTGGTATTTTAGGATTTATCCTTGGCCCCATCGGACTTCTGATTATCGAAGATATCGTAGAGCTTTATGGAGGAACGTGCTATAATGACCCAAAGAAAGGCAGGAAAGATGAAAGGGGAGATGCACTATGAATCCGGATCAGCTGATAGAATTTTTAGGAATACTGGAAAAATTAAAATGTAATACCCGCCATAACTGGTCGACAAACGGAAGGCAGGAAAGTGTGGCAGAGCACAGCTGGCGGCTGGCTGTGCTGGCTATGCTGATGGAAGAGGATTTTCCGGAGCTTGATATGAATAAGGTTATACGCATGTGCCTGATTCATGACTGGGGAGAGGCTTTGACGGGAGATATTCCAGCTTTTCTTAAAACGGAGGCAGATGAAAAGACAGAAGCCGGTGCCATTGAGACGCTTTTGGAAAAACTGCCCGGTTCCCTTGCTTCGGGTTATCTGGCAATGTTTAAAGAACTGTCGGATCTTACTTCGGAGGAAGCAATTCTTGTAAAGGCTCTTGATAAGACCGAAACGTTAATACAGCATAATGAAGCAGGTCCCGAAACGTGGCTGCCTCTGGAATACGAGCTTAATTTAACCTATGGGAATGAAGTCTGCGGACATTTTGAAAAGACACAGCAGCTCCGTGACAAAGTAAGAGAGCATACGTTAAAGATAATGGAGAAGGAAGTGAGAGGCCAACGTGAAATATAATACATATGAACAGATAATCAGTGAGATAAAAATGTTGAGAAAAGAACTTCACAGTTGTCCGGAAAAATCGGGAGCGGAGAAGGAAACCATGAAGCGGTTGAAAGAATTTTTAAAAGACCGGACTTCTCTTACCATTGTAGATTGTGATACGTGGTTCTATGCCATACATGAGGAGGAGGGAGCATGGACCAGCAAGGCATTCCGGGCAGACATGGATGCAGTGATGGGGGAGGATAACCGGCTTTTTCATGGCTGCGGACACGACGGACACAGCGCCGTATTAGCGGGATTGTGCCTTCTTCTGGAGGGGAAAAAGACCGGAAGTAATATATATGCTGTTTTTCAGCCGGCAGAGGAAACCGGACAGGGGGCCAAAGTCTGTAGCAGACTTCTGGAGGAAAAGGGAATCCGTGAGATTTATGGATTTCATAATCTTCCCGGGTATCCCGCCGGAAAGGCAGTGGTAATAAAGGGAACCTTTGCATGTGCTTCCAGAGGACTTATTCTCAACTTTGAAGGCAGGCAGTGCCATGCTGCCTATCCGGAGGAGGGAATCAATCCTTCCTGGCTGATCGCTGAGTTAATCAGCAGTCTTCCATCACTGACAGAAAAGGCTGGTTCTCATGGTACAGTGCTTGCAACGATTATAGAAGTGAAGGCAGGGGGAGAAAACTTCGGCGTATCTCCTTCTGACGGGAAGCTGGCAATAACCATTCGCGCAGAACGTCTGTCAGAACTTAACCGGTTTCAGTCTTCCATACTTTCTCTGGCTGAAAAACGTGCGGTTGAGGGCGGATTAAAGTTTCAGTACCAGATTCTTGATGAATTCCCGGATACATACAACGAAACTGATATGGCTGAGGCCTGTAAACGAAGATTTGAGGAAAACAAAGTTCCTTATCTGGAAGAAAATGTGCCGTTTCGGTGGTCTGAAGACTTTGGCTGGTATTTAATGAAATCTCCCGGTATGTTTTTCGGTGTGGGAGCAGGAGAGGACTGTCCGGGTCTTCATACAGCTGCCTATGAATTCCCGGATGGAATTACGGAAGCTGCTGTACGGGCTTTTGCGGCACTTTTGTAGGAAATGTCTGGGAAAATGAATTGTCCGCCTCTTGACAAACATTTATAAATAACGTAAAATCAACCATACGATCTATAAAAACAATAGTAAATACGACGTTGAAGAGGATTAATAAGTGATGATGTATTCCAGAGAGAAGGCCCTTAGCTGAAAAGCCTTTATACCACTCATGACCCAACCTGCCTCGGAGTCCCGCAGTAAACTGCGGCGCTTGTCCGGCGTTATCGGATTAAAAGTGAGCCGCATGAAAGCAGCGGCTAAATTGGGTGGCACCGCCGAGCTGTTCGGTCCCTTTTCTAGGGATTGGATGGCTCTTTTTGTATCCCTCTATGCCCAAAGGACATGGGCAGGAATAATGAAATACCCTTCGGGTATCCCTTTATGCCCAAAAAACGTGGGCAGGAATAATGAAATACCCTTCGGGTATCCCTTTATGCCCAAAAAACATGGGCAGGAATAATGAAAGGAGTTTTATCATGGCTAAGGACAAGAAATTAGTAGAAGCGATCACATCCATGGATGTTGATTTCGCACAGTGGTACACAGATGTAGTTAAAAAAGCAGAATTAATCGATTACTCCAGTGTAAAAGGCTGTATGGTGATTAAACCTGCAGGCTATGCTATCTGGGAGAACATTCAGAAGGAGCTGGACTCCAGATTCAAGGAGACGGGCGTGGAGAATGTATATATGCCTATGTTCATTCCGGAAAGTTTATTAGAAAAGGAAAAAGACCATGTGGAAGGATTTGCTCCGGAAGTAGCATGGGTAACCCATGGCGGACTTGAGCCATTGCAGGAAAGGCTCTGTGTAAGACCTACATCTGAAACTTTATTCTGTGATTTTTATTCCAGAGAGATTCAGTCTTACCGGGATCTTCCCAAGGTTTATAACCAGTGGTGCTCCGTAGTACGCTGGGAAAAGACAACCAGGCCATTTCTTCGTTCCAGAGAGTTCTTATGGCAGGAAGGCCACACGGCCCATGCCACAGCTGAAGAAGCAGCTGAAAGAACAGAAATGATGCTTAACTTATATGCAGATTTCTGCGAAGAAGTGCTTGCAATGCCAGTTATTCGCGGTCAGAAAACGGATAAGGAGAAATTTGCCGGAGCAGAAGCTACTTATACCATCGAGGCTCTGATGCATGATGGAAAAGCACTTCAGTCCGGAACCAGCCATAACTTCGGAAGCGGATTTGCAAAGGCTTTTGAAATCCAGTATTCTGATAAGGAGAATAAGCTTCAGTACGTACACCAGACCTCTTGGGGACTAAGTACCAGACTGATCGGCGGCATTATTATGGTTCATGGAGATGATAACGGGCTTGTGCTTCCTCCAAGAATTGCTCCGGTTCAGGTAATGATCGTTCCTGTGCAGCAGCAGAAGGAAGGCGTTCTGGAGAAAGCATATGAATTAAAGAAAGTTCTTTCTAATTATAAGGTAAAAGTAGATGATTCTGATAAGAGTCCAGGCTGGAAGTTCAGCGAATCCGAGATGCGTGGAATTCCGGTGCGTGTTGAGATCGGACCGAGAGATATTGCTGAAAATCAGGCTGTTCTTGTCCGCCGCGATACTCATGAAAAATTAACAGTATCCTTAGATGAATTAAATGAAAAAGTAGGAGAGCTTTTAAGCTCCATTCAAAGCGACATGCTTGACCGTGCCCGTGCCCACCGGGATGCCCATACCTATGAGGCTGTGGATATGAACACCTTTGTGAAAACCGTGGAAGAAAAGCCAGGCTTTGTAAAAGCTATGTGGTGCGGATGCCAGGAATGCGAGGATAAGATCAAGGAGCTTACAGGCGCAACATCAAGATGTATGCCATTTAAGCAGGACCATCTGTCCGATACCTGTATTTGCTGCGGCAAGCCGGCAGTTAAGATGGTTTACTGGGGCAGAGCATATTAATCAGGAAATAAGAGATGCAGGAGGGAATGCAGTGATAACAATTCAGGTACCAGATGCAGCAGGAAAGATCATAAAACAACTGAATACCCATGGATTTGAAGCCTATGCGGTGGGTGGATGTGTAAGGGACAGCCTGCTTGGACGGGTACCAAAGGACTGGGACATCACCACCTCGGCAAAACCAGAACAGGTAAAGCAAATTTTTTCAAGAACGGTCGATACTGGAATTTTGCACGGTACAGTAACCGTGCTGATGGAGCATGAAGCCTATGAAGTGACGACCTACCGCATTGATGGAGAATATGAGGATGGCAGGCACCCAAAGTCTGTGGAATTTACCGGAAATCTGCTGGAAGATTTAAAACGGAGGGATTTTACTATCAATGCAATGGCATACAGTGACAGAGATGGGCTGGTAGATGCTTTCGGCGGAGCTATGGATTTAAGCGCCGGGATCATTCGCTGTGTGGGAAATCCCATGGACCGGTTTCATGAAGATGCTTTAAGGATTCTGCGGGCAATCCGTTTTTCTGCACAGCTTGGATTTCACATTGAAGAAGAAACGAATAAAGCCATTACTGCCATCGCACCGAATATGGAAAAAGTCAGTAAGGAGAGGATTGCTGTGGAACTGACAAAGCTCCTTCTTTCTGACTATCCGGAACAGATGAAGGCTGTATTTGAAAGCGGAATTGCGCCTTACGTTTCGGAACATTTTTCCACTGCAGAAAGAGGACTTTTTGAACTTGAAAAGCTTAAGCGGCTGCCTTCCAGCAAGCATGTACGCTGGTCAGGATTCTTACGTTTCTTAGACCAGAAGGAGGCAGCAGAAATTCTAAAGGAACTGAAGCTGGATAATGATACCACGGATCAGGTCAGAATCTTAACCGGTCTTTGGAAGACGGAAATTCCCGCTTTAAAACCGGAAATCAGAAAGGTTATGAGCAGGATTAAGATTTCCTTATTTGAGGATCTTTTAAGCTTTCAGAATGTATTCTTAAACGGTCCTTATCTGGAACAGTTAAAAACAGTCAGACAGTATGCCGGGGAAATCATCAATGACGGAGATTGCATTCACTTAAAGGATATGGCAGTCACCGGAAGAGATTTGATGGAAGCAGGAATAAAACCCGGTCCTAAAATGGGGGAAATCCTGGAATCATTATTTGACGAAGTTATAAAAAATCCGGAAAATAACAACCGTGAGTATCTTCTGAATTATTCTAAAGATCTCCCTTGAAAACATGCCCAGGCATGGATAACTTTCCCCTGGAGTTTGCATATTTTTTTCCGCCCCTTCATACCCTAGAAGTAGCTGATTAGCTAAGAGTTGGAGGGGTGGTTGTGAACGAGAAATACACAGAGGTGCTTTCGCAGTATGAGCTTGATATTCTGGATGTGAAACGCGGCCGGGGCGCCTGGCTGTGTGAAACAGATCAGGGGCTTAAGCTGCTGAGGGAATATAAAGGAACTATAAAGCGCCTGGAATTTGAAGATCAGGTATTTTTACAACTGGAAGAAACCGGCCATTTGAGTGTGGATCGCTACGTCAGAAACAAAGAAGGTGAAATTCTCTCCAGTGCCGAGGATGGGACCCGGTGGATCGTTAAAAACTGGTATTCGGACCGGGAATGTAATTTAAAGGATAGCAAAGAGGTGCTTTGCGCCATTGAACGGATTGCTTTATTACATAAAATGCTTCGTAAGGTAAAGTTTAAAGAGGAATGGAACTTAGGGTCCATTCTGGTGCAGCAGCCGGCTGAAGAGATGGAGCGTCACAACAGGGAACTGATACGGGCAAGAAGTTTTATCCGCAGTAAAAGAAAGAAGTCTGAGTTTGAACTATGTGTCATGGGGAATTATGACGTATTTTTTGATCAGGCTATGGAAGCCTGTAAAGGACTTGCAGGCTTTTGTGAGGAAAGCGGGATTGGGGAGGGGTATTTGTGTCATGGGGATCTAAACCAGCATCATATTCTGATGTGTGCCCATGATGTTGCGATTGTAGAGTTTAACCGGATGCACAGAGGTATGCAGATGGAGGATCTATACCATTTTATGAGGAAGGCCATGGAAAAGCATGACTGGAATCTAAAGCTTGGTATGTCCATGCTTGATACTTATACGAAAGTACTTCCTTTATCAGGTGCAGACAGGACCTGCCTGTATTATCTGTTTTTATATCCGGAAAAATACTGGAAGCAGATTAACTTTTATTATAATGCCAATAAGGCCTGGATACCGGCCAGAAATATTGAAAAACTAAGGGACTTAGAGATTCAGCAGCCTATGCGGAATCTTTTCCTGTCAAGAATAAAATAATGGGAATCTGCTTTCTTTTTGCCTTGTTATGATTTATAATAACCGTAACATGAAGTGGAGAGAAGGGAGCATTTTGCTTATGAAAGATTACAGAAGCATCTATGAAGAATGGCTGTCAAATCCATACTTTGATGAGGCAACGAAAAAAGAACTGCTAGGGATCAAAGATGATGACAATGAGATCAAAGAGCGTTTCTACCAGGACCTGGAATTCGGTACCGCTGGTTTAAGAGGTGTGATCGGAGCAGGCATTAACCGCATGAACATCTATGTGGTCAGAAAGGCAACCCAGGGTCTTGCGAATTATATCATAAAACAAGGTGGAGCCAACAAGGGCGTAGCCATAGCATATGACTCCAGACATATGTCTCCGGAATTTGCAGAGGAAGCTGCACTGACACTTGCTGCCAATGGAATCAAAGCGTATAAGTTTGAATCTCTGCGTCCTACTCCGGAGCTTTCGTTTGCTGTGCGGAAACTGGGCTGTATTGCAGGTCTGAATATTACAGCAAGCCACAATCCTCCGGAATATAACGGATATAAGGTTTACTGGGAGGATGGCGCGCAGTTTACCCCTCCTCATGATCAGGGGGTTACTGCAGAGGTTTTAGCGATAACTGATATCTCTACGGTTAAGACTATAACAAGGCAAGAAGCTGTTGCAGCAGATAAATATGAAATAATAGGCGCGTCTGTGGATGATGCCTACATTGCCCAGGTAAAGGCACAGGTCATGAATCAGGCTGCAATTGATCAGATGAAGGCTGAATTATCCATCGTTTATACCCCTCTCCATGGTACAGGCAATGTTCCGGCAAGAAGAGTCTTAAAGGAGCTTGGTTTTACCAATGTATATGTGGTACCGGAGCAGGAACTGCCAGATGGAGATTTTCCTACTGTCAGCTATCCCAATCCAGAGGCAGAGGAAGCATTTAAACTTGGCCTTTCCCTGGCAAAGGAAAAAGATGCGGATCTGGTTTTAGCTACCGATCCCGATGCGGACCGCCTGGGAGTTTACGTAAAGGATTATAAATCAGGAGAGTACATTCCGCTCACCGGCAATATGTCCGGTTCCCTCCTGTGCGAGTACGTATTAAGCCAGAGACAGGAAAAAGGCAGCATTCCGTCTGACGGTCAGGTGGTAAAGTCAATTGTAACGACCAATCTGGTGGATGCAGTGGCAAAGTCTTATGGGTGCGAACTCATTGAGGTGCTGACCGGGTTTAAGTATATCGGACAGCAGATCTTAAAGGAAGAGGCCACCGGCTATGGTACCTATCTGTTTGGGCTGGAAGAAAGCTATGGATGCCTGATCGGAACTTATGCCCGGGATAAAGATGCAATATCTGCAACGGCTGCTCTCTGTGAAGCTGCCGCCTATTATAAAACAAAAGGTATGAGTCTCTGGGATGCCATGATCGCCATGTATGAAAAATATGGATATTATAAAGATGCTGTTAACTCAATCGGGTTAAAAGGCATTGAAGGCCAGGCTAAGATCCGGGCGATTATGGAATCCATGCGAAGCAATACGCCTGTAGAGTTTGGAGGATATAAAGTTCTTTCAGCAAGAGATTATAAGGCTGATACGGTAAAGAATATGGAAACAGGAGCGGTGAAGTCCACCGGATTACCGTCTTCTGATGTGCTTTATTATGAACTGGAGGAGGATGCCTGGTTATGCGTCAGACCTTCCGGAACAGAACCCAAGATCAAGTTCTACTATGGTATTAAGGGAGCCTCAATGGCTGATGCAGAAGAGAAATCTGCGAGGCTGGGAAAAGCACTTATGGCAATGGTAGATCAGATGGTATAAATAACAAAAAGAAGGATTTCCATTTCGGGAAATCCTTCTTTTTGTTATTTTTTGAATTTCTTAGTATTCTCCTTTAATTCCCGGAGTGCTTCTCCAAACAGACGGGAAGAGGCGGAAGGGTTGCGTTTAAGAAGTCCTTTGGGATAAAAGGTAAGCCGTCCGGTCAGCTTTTCCCTGGTTTCGGTCAGGGCCTGAAGGCGCTCTGCCAAAGCGGATTCTTTAATTGCATTGGTAGTTTCTGTCTTAAGAGATGTGAGCTTCACCATGGTTTCTTCTTTTACGGAAGCAGCTTTCTGCATGGTCTCGGATTTCAGCTCGGAAACTTTCTGAGCGGTTTCTGCTTTTAAAAGTGACATCTGGACCTGAACTTCCTCCAGCTCAGACCTGATTTTAGTTAAGGATTCCAGTACCATACCCAGATCAAGAGCTGCCTTTGTGGACTGAACGGTGTCATAAACAAAAAGGATGCCAATTCCTGTTACCAGGGAGATACATGTCACTGCACTGAGGCGAAAAACCAGCCACTCCAGGGGACGGTGTACCACTTCTGTCAGAAGAATGGTGAGAAATCCCCAGGCAATGGAGGTGCCCAGACAGACATATCCGTTTAAATTAAATGGATTATTACTGTAATCCCAGTATTTCATTTTAAATAAGCGTTCCATGATATAACCGGTTAAGTACTCAAGAACAGAGGCCCCGGCCATACCAAATAGAAACACAAGAAGCAGATTTCCTTTTACAGGAAGAGATAAGAAAAGCATGAGGATTGCACCGCTGCCATAGAGCGGAAGTAAGGGGAGCCTTAAAAAACCCCGGTTTACAAAATGAAAGCTTTTCACAGAAACATAAGTGGATTCGATTACCCAGCCGAGAAAGCAATAAATGAAAAAAAACAGCAGCCACTGATACCAAGTATATACGTACATGCTTATATCCCTTTCTTCGTGTATTCATGTTGGATCTATCATATACGGTTTTGTCCGTTTTTGCAACCGAAATACGTAAGACTGAGGCAAAATATGCTTGCCTTAATTGCGTTGTTCATGTAGAATTATGATGTTTCGGTTAGTGGAATTGCACTTATGAAGGAGTTTTTTTGATGAGTATATTAAACGTAGAACATTTGACACATGGTTTTGGAGACCGCGCCATTTTTCAGGACGTGTCATTCCGGTTATTAAAGGGAGAGCACATCGGCCTGATCGGAGCCAATGGAGAGGGAAAATCCACATTTATGAATATCATAACGGCGAAACTTCAGCCGGATGAAGGAAAAGTTGAGTGGGCAAAGAGAGTCCGTGTGGGTTATTTAGACCAGCATACTGTTTTGGAAAAAGGAATGACCATCCGTGACGTTTTAAAAAGCGCATTTGCCTTTCTGTTTCAAATGGAAGAACAGATGAATGATATCTGTGACCGGATGGGAGAGGCGGACGAGGAAACCATGAATTCCATGATGGAAGAGCTGGGAACCATTCAGGATCTTTTAATGGCACATGATTTTTATATTATCGATTCCAAGGTGGAGGAAGTTGCGAGAGCATTGGGGTTAAGTGATATGGGAATCGATAAGGATGTGACGGAACTGAGCGGCGGACAGAGAACCAAGGTTCTTTTGGGAAAGCTGCTGCTTGAAAAGCCGGATATACTTCTTCTGGACGAGCCCACCAATTACCTGGATGTACAGCATATTGAGTGGCTGAAACGTTATCTTCAGGAGTATGAAAACGCGTTTATTCTGATTTCCCATGACATACCATTCCTAAACAGTGTTGTAAATATTATCTACCATATGGAAAATCAGGCACTGGACCGCTATGTGGGAGATTATGAAAAGTTCCAGGAAGTCTATGCTGTAAAACGGGCACAGCTTGAATCAGCATATAAGAGGCAGCAGCAGGAAATCGCAGAGCTGGAAGATTTTGTGGCGCGCAACAAAGCCCGGGTTTCCACCAGGAATATGGCCATGTCCAGGCAGAAGAAGCTGGATAAAATGGATGTAATTGAGCTTTCCAAGGATAAACCAAAGCCTGAGTTTCATTTTATGGAAGCGCGTACAGCGGGAAAGATGATCTTTGAGACGAAGGAACTGGTAATCGGATATGAGGAGCCATTATCAAAACCACTTAATTTAATCATGGAAAGAGGCGAAAAGGTTGTTTTATCGGGAGCCAACGGCATTGGAAAGACTACTTTGCTGAAAAGCATTCTGGGTCTGACCCCTTCCTTAAACGGTAATGTGGAGCTGGGTGATTATCTGTCCATCGGATATTTTGAACAGGAGATGGCTCCTGGAAATACGACCACCTGTATTGAAGAGATATGGAAAGAGTTTCCTTCCTATACCCAGTATCAGGTCCGTTCGGCCCTTGCCAAATGTGGCCTTACAACCAAACATATTGAAAGTCAGGTAAGGGTGCTCAGCGGAGGCGAGCAGGCGAAGGTTCGTCTGTGTAAGCTGCTAAACAGGGAAACCAATGTTCTTCTATTGGACGAGCCGACGAACCATCTTGATGTGGAAGCAAAAGAAGAACTGAAAAGAGCGTTGATGGAATATAAGGGAAGCATTCTGTTAATCTGTCATGAGCCGGAATTTTATGAGGGAGTTGCAACTAAGGTAATAGACTGCAGAGAGTGGGCGTTAAAGCTATCCTGATTATAAAATATACGGGATTCAATTCCTTGAAACAGAATAGAATCCCGTATTTTAAACAGAAAAAATCCGTTTCCTGTCATATGGAAACGGATGCATAATCTTTTAGGGGGGCCGGACGGTTTGCACCGTCCGGTATGAGTATGAAAAAGCTTTGTGATTTCAAGTAAGTTACTTGAAACAAAAGGCCCGTCATCCTTTCGGATAACGTATTATCAGTATATGATATAAATGTGAAGAAAATGTGTCCTACACATTAAAAAAACATAAACAAAATAAAAATTAAAAAAACCCTTTCAAAACCCAGGGTTATTGTATATAATAAGATAGAAAATGTGACTTCATTTACCAATTAACATAAATTTGAAGATAAAGGAAACCCTGGGAACAGGATACAGCGAACAGGAGGAAGATTATTATGATGATGTCTAATGACATTGGAATTGATTTAGGTACAGCAAGCATACTGGTTTATATCAAAGGTAAGGGTGTTGTTTTAAAAGAGCCGTCAGTTGTGGCTATAGACCGTGATACCAATAAAATAAAGGCAATCGGAGAAGAAGCAAGGCTGATGATCGGAAGAACACCGGGTAATATTGTAGCAGTCAGACCTTTGCGCCAGGGTGTAATTTCCGATTACACGGTAACGGAAAAGATGCTGAAGTATTTTATCAACAAAGCAGTAGGAAAGAAGACCTTAAGAAAGCCTAGAATCAGTGTCTGCATACCGAGCGGCGCCACTGAAGTTGAGAAAAAAGCGGTTGAAGATGCAACCTATCAGGCAGGAGCCAGAGAAGTGGCCATTATCGAGGAACCGGTTGCAGCGGCTATCGGCGCAGGGATTGATATTTCCAAGGCCTGCGGCAATATGATTGTGGATATTGGCGGCGGTACTTCCGATATTGCAGTGATTTCTTTAGGCGGCACAGTTGTGAGCACCTCCATTAAGGTTGCTGGTGATGATTTTGATGAGGCTCTTGTCCGTTATATGCGTAAGAAGCACAACCTTCTGATCGGCGAAAGAACGGCGGAAGAGATTAAGATCAACATCGGAGCTGCATACCGCAGACCGGAAGTTTTAACCATGGAAGTAAGAGGAAGAAACTTAGTAACCGGACTGCCAAAGACCATTGTTGTAACCTCGGACGAGACTCTTGATGCTTTAAAAGAGCCGGCGATGCAGATTGTGGATGCGGTTCATAATGTTCTGGAGAGAACTCCGCCGGAACTGGCTGCCGACATTTTTGACAGAGGAATTGTCTTAACAGGAGGCGGTTCTTTATTAAGCGGGTTAGATGCCCTGATCGAAGAGAAGACAGGCATCACAACTATGATTGCTGAGGATCCGCTGACTGCAGTTGCCATTGGAACCGGTAAATTTATTGAATTTATGCATGGCGGAAACAATAAAACAGAATTTTAATCAGGTACAGGCTGATATTTGTGTTCAGCTTTGATGATTAACAAAACTGCTCTTAACGGCCCTGGCGGTATCCAAAGATTCCGGCAGGGCTCCTTTTGCGGCAGTCTCTTAGCATTTTACGGAGGAAACATGGCGACAGTCTGCGGATTTGTAGAAAAAATTAAATACAGGAACGAAGACAACGGTTATACGGTACTGAGCCTTTCAGAAGACGGCGAGGAATATACGCTGGTAGGTAATTTTCATTACATCAGTGAAGGGGAACGGATTGAGGCGGTGGGGATTCTGACGGAACACCCCGTTTACGGAGAACAGCTGTCTGTCGAAAGCTATGAAATAAAAGCTCCGGAAGATACCGCTGCCATGGAACGTTATCTGGGATCCGGAGCGATTAAGGGCGTGGGTGCAGCGCTGGCAGCAAGGATTGTCCGCCGGTTTAAAGCCGATACCTTCCGGATTATGGAAGAAGAGCCTGAGCGTCTTTCCGAGGTAAAGGGTGTCAGTGAAAAGCTTGCCATGTCCATCTCCAATCAGGTTGAACAGAAAAAAGAGATGCGCCAGGCGATGATGTTTCTTCAGGAATACGGTATTTCCATGAATCTTGCAGTGAAGATCTATCAGGAATACGGCCCCAGACTTTACAGTATTGTTAAGGAAAATCCCTATCAGATGGCAGATGATATATCCGGTGTGGGATTTAAGATGGCGGATGAGATTGCCAGGAAAGCAGGCATTTTTACAGACTCGGATTTCCGTATCAAATGCGGAGTTCTTTATACCCTTCTGCAGGCAACTTCAAACGGTCATACTTACCTGCCCGAAGAGGAGCTGCTTTCCTCCGCTTCTGAGCTTTTAAAAGTGGAGCAGGCATCCATAGAAAAGCATCTGATGGACATGCAGCTGGACAAGCGCCTGATTATCAGGGAGACAGACGGGAAACGGACCGTTTATGCATCCCAGTATTATTATATGGAACTGAATGTGGCCAAGATGCTTCATGATTTAAATATCAGAGGAACCATGCCAGAGGAGGAAATCAGGACCAGACTTGTTAAGATTCAGGAGAAAGAGCAGATTGAGCTGGATGAAAAACAGGTAATGGCAGTGGTAGAGGCGGTAAACAGCGGACTTCTCATTATCACCGGCGGACCTGGAACCGGAAAGACCACTACCATTAATACCATTATCCGCTTTTTTGAAAGTGAGGAGATGGAGATATTACTGGCAGCTCCAACGGGCAGGGCAGCAAAGCGTATGACGGAAGCGACTGGATATGAGGCACGGACCATACACCGGCTTTTAGAGCTGACAGGGGTTCCGGGAGACGAACGTTCCGTATCCATGCATTTTGAACGAAATGAAGAGAATCCGCTGGATGCCGATGCTGTTATTATCGATGAGACGTCCATGGTGGACATTCATCTTATGCAGTCTCTGCTAAAGGCCATAAACCCCGGAACAAGACTCATACTGGTGGGAGATGTAAACCAGCTTCCAAGCGTGGGTCCTGGAAATGTGCTGAGAGATTTGATTGAATCCCAGTGCTTCAATGTGGTAATGCTGACGAAAATCTTCCGCCAGGCCACACAGAGTGATATTGTTGTTAATGCCCATATGATTAACCGGGGGGAATCAGTTCCCCTGGGTAAAAAAAGCAATGATTTTTTGTTTATCAAGAGGGAAGAACCGAATACCATCATCAATGCCATGATTACACTGGTTCAGAGCAAACTTCCGGCCTATGTTCACGCAGACCCCTATGACATTCAGATTATGACGCCCATGAGAAAGGGCGCCATTGGAGTGGAGCGGCTTAATTCTATTCTGCAGGAGTATTTAAATCCGCCTTCAGAGGCAAAGCAGGAGCGTGAGTCTGCAGGGGTGATTTACCGGACCGGCGATAAGGTGATGCAGATCAGGAACAATTATAATATGGAATGGGAAGTCAGAAACAAGTATGGAATTCCGGTAGAAAAGGGAACTGGAATTTATAACGGAGACATCGGGATCATCCGGGAGATGAATTCGTTTGCGGAGATGGTAACTGTGGAATTTGATGAAGGACGTCTGGTGGAGTACAGCTATAAACAGTTGGAAGAGCTGGAACTGGCTTATGCCATAACCATTCATAAATCACAGGGAAGTGAGTATCCAGCAGTGGTAATTCCTGTTTTCCCCGGTCCAAGAATGCTGATGACAAGAAACTTAATCTATACAGCAGTTACCCGTGCAAAAACCTGCGTTTGTCTGGTGGGGATGCCGGTCACGTTTCAGGATATGGTAAATAACGAAATGGAACAGCGCAGATATTCCGGATTAAAGGAACGTATCTGTGAAATAAATAAGCTGCCTTAAATTCTTTAGGCAGACGGTCCTGTCTGCCTGTCTTACAATTCTTAAAAGGAGAATCAATCCTTATGCAATCCTCTTTTTTTATTGACCTCTTATTTCCGCGGAGGTGTCCGGTCTGTGACGGGATCGTTATGCCGAAAGGCAGGCTGATCTGTCCCGAATGTGTGAAAGTGCTGTCTTTCGTTAAGGACCCTGTATGTAAAAAATGCGGCAAGGAGGTCTTTAGCAGCGACATAGAATATTGCTTTGACTGTATGAAACACAAAAGAACTTTTGAATATGGCAGGGCTCTGATTAATTACGACGAATACGCCAAAAACTCCATGGCTAAGATAAAATACAAAAATAAACGGGAATATTTAGATTTTTACGGAGACGCCATAAGTCTGCGTTATGAGAAGATTATCAGGCGTATGGGTGCCGGTGGTCTCGTTCCGGTGCCGGTTCATCCATCGAGAAAAAAAGAGAGGGGATTTAACCAGGCTGAGCTTCTTGCATGCAGAATCGGAGCGGGACTTAAGATTCCTGTCTTTCCTGATATTCTGGTGAGAAACAAGAAAACCATGCCCCAGAAGGCTCTCAATCCCACAGAGCGTTTAAAAAATCTGGAGGAAGCTTTTTTGCCGGGAAAGATGGTTGAAGGCCTTGAAAATATCATTTTAATTGATGACATTTATACGACTGGAAGTACAGTGGAAGCCTGTACCCGTGTGCTGAAAAAATCGGGAATCAGGAAGGTGTATTTTTTAACAATTTGTATTGGACGAGGGCAGTAGTTTGATGTATGATACATAAATAATACTGATTGACTCAGGAGGAATGGGAATGAACATCAGAACCGCAGTAGAAAAAGATATGCCGCAGCTCTTGGATATTTATAATTATGAGGCAGAGCATGGTTTTGCCACCTTTGATTTTACTCCTAAAACAATGGAGGAACGCATGGTATGGTTCCGCGAACATAATGTTGGAAATCATCCCCTGATTGTAGCGGAGGAAGATGGAAAGGCAGTTGGCTATGCAAGTCTTTCCGCCTATCGTCCCAAAGAAGCTTATAAAGAGACGGTGGAATTATCCATTTACATTGACAGGGAATACCGCAGAAGAGGAATTGCCGGAAAGCTGGCTGCAGTTATTCTTAAGATGGCGAGGGAAAGGGAAGACATACATACGGTTGTATCCGTAATTACAGGAGGCAATGAAGCCAGTATGAAACTTCATGAACAGCTTGGATTTGTTCACTGCGGAACGATTCGAGAGGTAGGGGAAAAATTTGGGGAAATTCTGGATATAGAAAATTATCAGATAATTCTGTAACACGGATTAAAATGAGAGAGGGAGAGGAAAATGAGCCACATTGAAGGGTACTATACTTCCGGAGAATTTGCGAAAAAGGCCAGTGTTTCCATACGGACTGTCCGGTATTATGACAAGCAGGGACTGTTAAAGCCTGCAGGCATGAGCGCCGGCGGATACCGGCTTTATACAGATTCGGATTTTGCAAAACTGCAGAAGATACTCTCTCTTAAGTATCTGGGATTTTCTCTTGATGAAATCCGTTCCATTACCATTAATGATAAGGATCATGATTATGTGGGAGAATCAATCAAGCTTCAGCTGAATCTGATCCGGAAGAGAATTGAACATTTAAAACTGGTAGAACAGACGTTAACAGAGACCTCGAAACTGGTTGCTGACCGCCAGTCTGTGGACTGGAATAAAATTCTTCACTTAATCCATATTACAAATATGGAAAAGACCCTGGTGGAGCAGTACAAGGATGCAGCCAATGTAAGCATTCGGATTGGTCTTCATAAAAAATATGCCACCAATCCTTTGGGCTGGTTTCAGTGGCTTTATGATCAGATGGAGCCCTTAAACGGGAAACACATTCTGGAACTGGGCTGCGGGAACGGAGAGTTGTGGCGGGTAAATAAAGACCGGATTCCCTCAGATGCGAAGCTTTGCCTGACGGATGTATCCAAGGGCATGGTTCGTGATGCACAGGAAAACTTAAGACAGGTCACGGGGCAGATCTCTTTTGAAGTTCTGGACTGCAGGCAGATTAAAAAGCCGGATGAAAGCTTTGATGCTGCCGCTGCTAATCATGTACTGTTTTATTTAACAAATCTTGATGCGGCATTAACTCAGGTTTACAGGGTTTTAAAAAAGGGCGGAATCTTTTACTGCAGCACTTATGGCAGAGAGCATATGAAAGAGATCAGACAGCTGGTACTGGAATTTGATTCCAGAATTGTCCTCTCAGAAGTAAATCTTTATGATGTTTTTGGATTGGACAATGGAGAAGAGATCCTGAAGAGCCATTTTAAATCTGTAAAAAAAGAAATTTATGATGACCATCTTAAGGTTACTGATGCAGGTGCACTGATGGAATATATTTTATCCTGTCACGGAAATCAGCAGGAGTTTTTAATCGACAGATATGAAGAATTCCGTGAATATCTGAAAAAGAAGATGGTGAAAAAGGGTTTTATCCATATTACAAAGCAGGCTGGTGTATTTATTTGCACAAAATAAGAAAAAAGTAATAGAAAAAGACTTGACCGTGACGTTACGTCACCCTTTATGATAGCAGTATGAATGAATATGGAGGAAATAAATAATGAAGGGAATAATTCTTGCCGGGGGGTCCGGCACCAGGCTGTATCCGCTTACCATGGTAACGTCCAAACAGTTACTGCCTATTTATGATAAACCCATGATTTACTATCCGCTTTCTGTTTTGATGAATGCAGGGATCCGGGATATTCTGATTATATCCACTCCCGATGACACACCGAGGTTTGAGGCGCTGTTAGGAAACGGATCACAGTTCGGGATTCAGTTATCCTACGCTGTACAGCCATCTCCCGACGGTCTTGCACAGGCCTTTGTTATAGGAGAGGAATTTATCGGAGACGACAGTGTTGCCATGATTCTTGGAGACAACATCTTTGCAGGTCACGGTCTTACAAAGCGTCTTCTTCATGCAGCAAATAAAAAGGATGGAGCCACTGTATTCGGTTATTACGTGGATGATCCCGAACGCTTTGGAATTGTGGAGTTTGATTCGGAAGGAAAGGCTGTTTCCATTGAAGAGAAGCCGTCTGCACCAAAGAGCAATTACTGCGTGACAGGTCTTTATTTTTATGACAATAAAGTTGTGGAATATGCGAAGAACCTAAAGCCTTCCGCCCGCGGTGAACTGGAGATTACAGATTTAAACCGCATTTACCTGGAAGAGGGCAAGCTGGATGTGGAGCTTCTGGGTCAGGGATTTACCTGGCTTGATACAGGGACCCATGAGTCTTTGGTAGATGCCACTAATTTTGTCCGGACCATGGAAACCCATCAGCACAGAAAACTCGCCTGTCTGGAAGAGATTGCTTATTTAAACCACTGGATCACAAAGGATCAGCTGGAAAAGAGTATTGAACCATTAAAGAAGAACCAGTATGGTCAGTATCTGATGGATGTGCTTGCAGGAAAATATATCGATAAGTAAAGGAGCAAATCAATGAAAATAATCGTTACCGGAGGAGCTGGATTCATCGGCGGAAACTTCGTACATCATATGGTAAATAAATACCCGGATTATGAGATAATCAATCTGGACCTTTTAACCTATGCAGGAAATTTAGAGACCTTAAAACCTGTGGAAGACAAACCTAATTATCGTTTTGTCAAGGGCGACATTGCTGACAGAACATTTATTTTCGATTTATTTGAAAAAGAGAAACCGGATGTAATCGTAAACTTTGCAGCAGAAAGCCATGTAGACCGTTCGATTACTGATCCTGAAAGCTTTGTAAGAACCAATGTTATGGGTACCACAACCCTGCTTGATGCATGCCGCACCTATGGAATCAAACGCTACCATCAGGTTTCTACAGATGAGGTTTATGGAGATCTGCCTCTTGACCGGCCGGATTTATTTTTCACAGAAGAAACTCCGCTTCATACATCAAGCCCTTATTCCTCATCAAAGGCCAGCGCTGACTTATTCGTTCTGGCATACCAGAGAACATTCGGACTTCCTGTTACCATTTCCAGATGCTCCAACAACTATGGACCGTATCATTTCCCGGAGAAGCTGATTCCGTTAATTATCAGCCGGGCTCTGGCAGATGAGGATCTGCCCGTGTATGGAACAGGAGAGAATGTAAGAGACTGGCTTCATGTATCTGACCACTGTGAGGCAATTGATTTAATCATTCACGAAGGCAGAGCAGGGGAAGTCTATAATGTAGGCGGACATAACGAACGCACCAATTTAGAAGTGGTGAAGACTATTTTAAGAGAACTGGATAAACCGGAAAGCTTAATCAAATATGTAACAGACCGCCCAGGTCACGACAGACGTTACGCCATTGATCCGAAGAAACTGGAAACAGAGCTTGGCTGGAAGCCAAAATATAATTTTGACACCGGAATCCGACAGACCATACAGTGGTATCTGGATCATGAGGACTGGTGGAAGCATATTGTAAACGGAGAATACCAGAATTATTTTGATAATATGTACGGAAAACGTTTATAAATTCCAATCGTAAAGTGAGGCAGTGATGAGAGTATTAGTTACTGGCGTAAAGGGCCAGCTTGGATATGACGTAGTAAATGAGCTGAAAAAACGGAACCATGAGGCAGTGGGCGTGGATATCGAAGAGATGGATATCACGGATGAGGAAAGTGTAAACCGGGTAATCCGGGAAGCTGCTCCTGATGCAGTCATTCATTGCGCTGCTTATACAGCTGTGGATGCTGCAGAAGAGAATGAGGAATTATGCAGGAATGTCAATGCCAGGGGAACCGGTAACATCGCCAGAGTGTGCAGGGATCTTGATATCCCAATGATGTATATCAGTACAGATTACGTATTTAACGGTCAGGGAACCCGCCCCTGGATGCCTGATGATAACAGAGAACCGTTAAATATTTACGGACAGACGAAGTACGAAGGGGAGCTGGAGGTAGAAGAGAACCTTGATAAGTATTTTATTGTACGTATTGCCTGGGTGTTCGGCGTAAACGGCAAGAACTTTATCAAGACCATGCTTAATATGGGAAAAACCAGGGATAAACTGAATGTTGTCGCAGATCAGGTTGGTTCTCCCACTTACACCTTTGACCTTGCCCGCCTTCTGGTGGATATGATTGAAACGGAAAAATACGGACGTTACCATGCCACCAATGAGGGCCTTTGCAGCTGGTATGAATTTGCCGGTGAAATCTTTAGACAGGCAGGCATGAATGTTACGGTTGAACCGGTTACTTCTGATCAGTTCCCGGTAAAGGCCAAACGTCCGATGAACAGCAGAATGAGCAAAGATAAGCTGAAGGAGAATGGCTTTCAGCCGCTTCCTTCCTGGCAGGATGCGTTAAGGCGGTATCTGACAGAGATCGAGTATTAAGCATACACACGGGAAACTTTAGGCTTGCATTTTTAAGTTTCCCGTGTTATAATGTCTGAATCCTACAATTTAGCAGGTATTTCTAAAAAAAGATTGACGAATCCAGTCCTGTATGTTATAGTAATTGGGCGAATGGAAGAGCTTAGGTCTTTTTTTTATGCTCAAAATTTCTTGCAGCAGAAAAAAGGGACTGAAAACACAACAACGATAATTTAAGTGGAGGTGGAAGTCGTGCGCACAAAAATCACACTGGCATGTACTGAATGTAAACAGCGTAACTACAACATGACCAAGGATAAGAAGACTCATCCGGACAGAATGGAAACCAAGAAGTATTGCAGATTCTGTAAGAGCCATACAATGCACAAAGAAACGAAGTAATTAGTTTAGGAGGCAGATTATGGGAGATACAGTGAACAACGAGGGAGTTCAGAAAAAAAGCTTTGTAAAAGGTTTGAAATCTGAGTTCGCCAAGATCGTTTGGCCTGACAAAGAAACCGTAACGAAACAAACAATCGCTGTTATGTCATCTGCGATTGCTCTAGGACTGATTATTGCGATTCTTGATCTGATCATCAAGTTTGGTCTCAGTTTTATCTTATAATTCGTAAGGGTTAAGGTGAGTTTATGTCAGAAGCAAATTGGTATGTAGTCCATACCTATTCAGGTTATGAAAACAAAGTAAAAGTTGACATTGAAAAAACAATCGAAAACAGAAACTTGCAGGATCAGATTCTGGAAGTATCGGTTCCTCTTGAATCCGTCATTGAGCTTAAGAATGGCGTGGAAAAAAAGGCCGATAAAAAGATGTTCCCCGGATACGTACTGATTCACATGGTCATGAACGATGATACATGGTATGTTGTACGTAATACCCGTGGTGTAACAGGCTTTGTAGGTCCTGGATCAAAACCGGTTCCTCTGACAGAAGATGAGATGCAGAAGCTTGGATTCAAGAATGAAGAAGTCATTGTTGGCTTTGAAGTGGGAGATACCGTTGTGGTAACTTCCGGTGCATGGAAGGATACTGTTGGTGCTATCAAGTCCATCAACGAAGGTAAGAAAACCATCACCATTAACGTTGAGATGTTTGGCCGGGAGACACCGGTGGAACTGAATTTCAGCGAGATAAAGAAGATGTAACAAGTAAAAGCGGCTTATACCGTTGTATAGGCTCGTGGGAGGGAAATCCCCGACAATACCACATTTATTTAGGAGGTGCCTAATTATGGCAAAGAAAGTAACGGGATATATCAAATTGCAGATTCCAGCAGGAAAGGCTACACCAGCTCCTCCTGTAGGTCCGGCACTTGGACAGCATGGTGTGAACATCGTACAGTTTACAAAAGAATTCAATGCAAGAACAGCTGACCAGGGAGATTTAATCATTCCGGTTGTTATTACTGTTTATGCGGACAGAAGCTTCAGCTTCATAACCAAAACTCCGCCAGCTGCTGTATTACTGAAGAAAGCATGCAAGCTTAAATCAGGATCTGCAGTTCCAAACAAGACAAAAGTAGCTACCATTTCCAAGGCTGAGTTACAGAAGATCGCTGAATTAAAGATGCCAGATTTAAATGCTGCATCTGTTGAAGCAGCTATGAGCATGATCGCTGGTACCGCAAGAAGTATGGGTATCACAGTAGAGGCTTAAGATTCTTAGCAAAGCCAAGTATAGCGCCGGCAGAGTTTCGCAACTCATGCCGTTCGGTGAGCCGCGAAGCAAATCGGACTTCCTTTATCTTGGATGGCGAAGTTTTGTAACGTGGGAGGGAAAATCCCCGACAATACCACTAGGAGGTTATTTAGAATGAAAAGAGGAAAAAGATACGCAGAGGCAGCTAAGACAGTAGATCGTGCTGTTCTCTACGATGCACCAGTAGCAATCTCTTTAGTTAAGACGAATGCAAGTGCTAAATTTGATGAAACCATTGAAGCTCATATCAGAACCGGTTGTGACGGACGTCACGCAGACCAGCAGATCCGTGGTGCCGTAGTACTTCCTCACGGTACAGGTAAGACTGTTCGCATCTTAGTTTTCGCTAAGGGTGTTAAGGCTGATGAGGCACAGGCTGCAGGAGCGGATTTCGTTGGAGCAGAGGAATTAATTCCGAAGATCCAGAACGAAGGCTGGCTGGATTTTGATGTAGTTGTTGCTACTCCAGACATGATGGGTGTAGTTGGTCGTTTAGGACGTGTCCTTGGACCTAAGGGCTTAATGCCAAACCCAAAAGCTGGTACCGTTACCATGGATGTAACAAAAGCAATCAATGATATCAAAGCTGGTAAGGTTGAGTACAGACTTGATAAAACAAATATTATCCACGTGCCAGTTGGAAAGGCTTCTTTTACAGAAGAACAGTTAGCGGACAACTTCCAGACGCTTGTTGATGCAATCGTTAAAGCAAAACCAAGTACAGTTAAAGGTGCTTATTTAAAGAGCGTTACACTTGCTTCCACCATGGGACCTGGCGTAAAGCTGAATGTAGCAAAGTTAATGAGCTAATTTTGCTTTGTGGTTGACATGTATTATAAATAATGTTATACTAATCAAGTATTGACTGCCGAAGACAGCAGGTGCCGCAAGGCATAAGGTGATAACGCCTGCCGAGGAATATGCAAGAATCATTTTGTGTAAATGAATTGTAAACCTCTCTGTCCATTTGGCGGAGAGGTTTTTCTTTGGTATATTTTTCTGAGTGAGGTCAGGCGTAAGCATGGGCTGAGTTCGGGGAAATAGCCGTTCAGTTAGCCAAGAGGCTAATCGGACTTCCTTTGCAGTTTATACGAACAGGCTTTTGCAGGCAGCTGCAGGGCTTAGACTAAACAGGAGGTAAACCATAATGGCAAAAGTTGAATTAAAACAGCCAGTAGTAAGCGAGATTAAGGAATTACTGGAAGGCGCTGAGACCGCAGTTGTTGTAGACTACCGTGGTATCACAGTTGCTCAGGATACAGATCTTCGTAAGAAGTTAAGAGAGGCTGGAATTTCTTACAAGGTATATAAGAATACCATGATCCGTTTTGCTGCTAAGGGAACAGCATTTGAAGCTCTGGATCCGGTTCTGGAAGGACCGACAGCAATTGCTGTATCCAAGACAGATGCAACAGCTCCAGCAAGAATCCTGGCTGAATTCGCTAAGACAGCTCCGGCTCTTGAAATCAAGGGCGGTGTTGTAGAAGGCATTTTCTATGATGCAAAAGCTATGGAGAAGATCTCCAGCATTCCTTCCAGAGAAATTCTTCTTGGAAAGTTACTGGGAAGCATCCAGTCTCCTATCACAAACTTTGCACGTGTTCTCAAGCAGATTGCAGACGGACAGGGCGCAGAGGCATGATTTACTTAATGAAGGCAAACGAATGTGCAGCCTGAATTTAGTAAATCAGCCGTTCGGTGAGCCAAAGGCGAACCGAACTTCCATTAAAAAAACATATTAATTACGGAGGTATATTATCATGGCAAAGTTAACAACAGCTGAATTTATCGAAGCGATCAAAGAATTATCTGTATTAGAATTAAACGAATTAGTAAAGGCATGTGAGGAAGAATTTGGTGTATCTGCAGCAGCAGGCGTAGTAGTTGCAGCAGCAGGCCCAGCAGCAGAAGCTGAAGAGAAGACTGAATTCGACGTAGAATTAACAGAAGTTGGTCCTAACAAGGTTAAGGTTATCAAAGTTGTTCGTGAAGCTACAGGCTTAGGCTTAAAAGAAGCAAAAGACGTAGTTGACGGAGCTCCTAAGGTATTAAAGGCTGGCGCTTCCAAAGAAGAAGCAGATCAGATCAAAGCTGCTTTAGAAGCAGAAGGCGCAAAAGTTACTTTAAAGTAATTAAATTATCGTCTATGACTGAACAGGGTCCATACCTCTTTAAAAGGGACAGGACCCTGTTTTTCCTATTGGGAATATCAGTTTTGTCTTGACATTTTTACGTTTTCGGGGTAGAATGTACGTGTAATATCGAATGGAGTTATGATTTCACATATTTTTGTAAGTCATTATTTTCGGATGATGGTTTACAAAAATATGTGATTTTTTGTTTCAGGCGATATATCAAATTATTTTTTATTTATTATAGGAGGTACGCGTTATGAACAACGGTACAGTAAAATGGTTTAATGGTGCTAAGGGATATGGTTTCATCGTAAATGATGCAACTGGCGAGGAAGTATTTGTACACTTCTCAGGAATCGTTTCTGATGGTTACAAGACTCTTGAAGAGGGACAGAAAGTAACTTATGAAACAACAGAAGGAAATCGCGGTCTTCAGGCAGTTAATGTTTGCCTGGCTTAATTAGATCCTTAGTTGAAAAATAAGCCTTTTGAGGGTTGCCACCATTTTAATGGAAGGCAGCCCTTTTTGCATATATAAGGATGAGGCCGATTTTCTTACCGGAGCGGTTACCCTGCTTCCCCTTCTTACGCTGATGTTTTATCCTGTTGAGTCAGATCAGGAAGGAATCCCAATCCCAGGTTTATTATAACTGAGGTAGGAGTAGGATATCGGTTTACTGAAATTTGAAAACAGGCAGAGATCAGAAAAATACAGGATTTTCCGGTGTCTGCCTGTTTTAATTCTAAACGATGTTTCAGAAGTCAGTACGTGATAAGTAAGTTTTCATGTGGGATTATGTATTATTTTTCGGTTGAAAGAGCGGATATGGGGTCGGCATAGAGGTGTTTGATTGTGTCAATGGTCCGGGTGATTCCCAATTGGCTGATGTTAAACAGAATCTGATGGGATTCAATGTTTCCCCACCTCCGGTCTGTATATGTCTCGTAATACTGCTTTCGGCGGTGGTCCATTTTTTTAATGGATGCTTCCGCTTCTTTTTTCGAGATGTTATAGCGCTTCATAATACGCTCGGTGCGGTCCTTGAATGCTGCGTAGAGAAATATATTCAGACATAGAGGATTTTCCCGCAGAACGTAGTCAGCACATCTGCCTACAAATATGCATGGCCCTTTATCAGCCAGGCTTTCAATGATTTTACTTTGTGTCTCGAACGTGCTGTCATTTAATGGAATTCTTCTTGGGGCAAGACCGTTATAACGGTACGTAGACAGAAATGTGTTGAAAACTGATTCATCTACTGCCTCAATAGTGATTTCTGAAAGACCCAGTTTTTCCGCAGCCATTTCCACCAGATCCCGGTCATACATGGGAACCCCCAATTCCTCAGATAGTCTGAATGCGATCTCGTGTCCTCCGCTGCCGAACTGGCGGCCGATTGCAATGATCCTGTGCTCCATTTTAATCCGCTCCTTCCCTTAGGGATTGTACACAATATTTAGAAATATATTGTTAATATATCTTAATTATAGCGTATTTTAGAAGGGAAAGATAGAAAAAAACTGAAATTTTCTGGTTTTATTTTGACCTTAAAGACCATAGATTGTTTAATAAAAGCAGAAAGCCGGCTTGTGAGTTTATGAAAATAAGATGGAAATTGGCCTGTCTGTTGGCAGTCATTGTACTGGATATTGCCTTTGCAGGGGCGTTGTATTATAATTACAGTGAGGCAAAAAATACATTGTTTCTTCCGGCAGATGCCGGAGGAGAGGCAAAGGAAGAGATTCGGAAACAGTTTTCCGGTGATAAACAGATTGCACTGACATTTGACGACGGACCTCATTCCGTTTATACACCCATGCTTTTAGACGGTCTTCGCAAACGGGGTGTCCATGCTACCTTTTTTCTTCTGGGAAAAAATGTGATAGGCAAGGAAGCAATTGTGAAGCAGATGCAGGAGGATGGGCACCTCATCGGAAACCATGGCTATAGTCACGTACAGATGAATAAGGAGGCTGTGTCCAATGCCTGCGAGCAGATTGAGGAAAATAACCGCCAGATAGAGGCTATTACGGGAGTACGGCCCCAGTACCTTCGACCGCCCTATGGGTCGTGGAATGAGGAATTGGAGTGCACAACCAATATGACGGTGGTACTGTGGGATGTGGATACGTTGCATAGAGATGGAAAATTTAGAAAAAGTAAAATTATTTAGGGTATTAGAGATAGCATATATTAAATAAAAATGAAAAAGTCCTTTATTAAAAACGGAAGGTGAAATAGTTATGGGAATTAAAGGATTAGAGGGAGATTTTTCTCCCGTTGAAATACGAGGATATACTTCAAAGTCAATGCAAACATACTCTGATTATGCAGTTATCGCTATAAATGAATCGCATAAAGTTATTGCAGTTGGGAAAGCGGCATACCAATATATTGACGCAATTGAAAGTAGTGATATGGGTGAAATTTCTGTTTATTCTACTTTTAAGAGAAACGTAGTTGCCGAATTTTTGGAAACTGTTATGGTAGTGAAATTGATTTTTAAAAATATTCTTCCAGGTATAACATATAAAATATTTAAACCAACTGTTGCTGTATGTATCCCTTTTGAATTAACAGGGGTGGAAATAAAAGCATTTCAAGATGTGTTCTATGCGGCTGGAGCAAGGAAGGTTAATATTTTTAAACTGGAGTTTGAAGATATTAAAAGAGAATTAGCAAAGAACTACAGTATTGTTATCGGTATTATACCTAATAAGCTTTAGAATAAGATTATTCTGATATGTAAACCTCCAAACTGATAATTTTATCTTATACCAATCTGGAGGTTCACATAATCTTCAAAATACACCATACATCCGATTTAGTTAATTATTATATTTTTGCCATTCATCATTTTTCTCATTATATATTTTAGAAAATCAGAGTAAAATCTTTTGGCAATCCCTATTTTTTGACTGGTATAGTAGTTTTTTTCTAACCAGCCGCGTTCCAGCCAGTAATTATATTCGATATTTTTCTTTTGTGCTGATTTTAGAGCTTTACACTGCATTGCACGGAACATTGCAAGTTGATATAAGGATGGCTGGTCTGCTTTTCTTTTTTTGTATATTTTATCCACCAGTTTGTCAATTCTAATCTGAACGTCCGTTTTATATTTCTCATCTGATGATAATGTAGATCCGCAAACGCCTACTATACCTGCAATATCAAATCCCCACCCGACTGCCGTCATTTTCATATAGTTAAGCGTTCCTTTTAAGCCGGAACCTCCAGTGGAGGAAAGCAGAATTGCCTTTTTGCCAAAAAAACGCGGTCTATGAAACAGAAAGGAAAAATTATCATAAAAATTTTTCATTAATGCAGTAACATGCTGTTCATAAACCGGGCAGGCAAATATCACAATATCACAGTCCATCATTTTTTCAAGTAATAAACCGGTAACCTGAATATGGGGGCAATACTGTTCTCCTTTTGTATAACACAAGAGACAGCTTTTACAAAATCCTAAATCTAAATCCCTGAGAAATACATATTCCACCTGTGATTCACTGATCCTGTTGAAACTTTTTTCTATCATTTCTATTGTTTTGAAACAATCACCATTTTTTCTGGGGCTTCCAATAATTGCTGTGATTTTCATGATTTTTCCTCCAAAATATATATTGTTGCATCCATGATACAACATTCTGGAGCTGAATAAATCAGTAAATAGTATGAATTATACCTCTTTTTTCTGCTTCGACCACTGCTTTCGAACGGCTTTTCACTTCCAGCTTGGTAAACAGATTCAGGATATGACTTTTTACCGTACTGACTGAGATAAACAATGATTGTGCGATTTCTTCATTACTTGCACCGTCACTGATCAGCTTTAATACCTCCAGTTCTCTTTTGGTCAAAAGCGGTTTTTCTTTGACTGTTTTCTGAGATCTCTCATCAAAAAATTTTAAAATTTCTTTGGCATACATCAGGCTCCGATTGTCAGAAATGGTATTTTTCAAGGTCAGAAAATCATTCAGCATAGATTTCATTCTGGATCCATAATTGATCAATAATCTCAAATAATTTTCATTCGAGCATTTGATCAGCGCCTTATGTAACTCCGCAAAAGCAGCTTCTGGTTTTGATATACTTTGCAATGCGTCTGATTTTAGTATTTCTAACTGCATTTCATAAAGCCCGCCAATACTGTCCAGTTTCAATATTTCATCAATACAAAGAAGGGCATTTATATATTCTTTTCTTTTAACCAGTATTTCTGCCAGCAGAACATAATCATGAAGATTATATTTTTTTAAATGATCCGTATGGGACAAATGATATTGTTCAATAAAATCTTCTGCTTTCTCTATTTCACCCATATCCAGAAAAATTCTTGCCCTGCAGTATTCAATATGTCTTTTGAAGCCATAAGTGTTATCTTTCTCTGACAGAACCAGTGCTTTATCCATTACTTCAATTGCCCTGCAGTTACTGCCTTTGGCTAACAATGACCGGGCTTTTATTACATAGCAATTATTTTTTATATCAAAAATGCCGCCCTTTTCAAACATTTCTATTGCTTTATCTGAATACTCAGCAGCGTGTTCTATATCATTTTTCATATAAAATATTTCTGATAATCCTGAAAAAACAATTCCTAATAATGGAATGGAATTTCCGCCTTTTTCTTTTAAATAATTTTCCGCTTCCTGATATAGTATTTCTGCTTCTCTGAATCTGCCCTGGCAGGTCATCATCATACCAAGCCCTCCCCAGGAATAAGCGGCCGAATACAGATTTTCAATTTTAATACTGGCTGTAAGTGCTTTTGAGTAATATTCTTCTGCCTCCGGAACATCACCATGAACAATGTATGTGGTTGCAATACTCATTAAAGCTGCTGCATAATTGGGGTTAAACGAATCCACCAGCTCCATGGCGTTTTTTAACAGCTGAATACTTTCTTCCAGATGATCCATTTTGATAAATGCTTTTGCAATAAGAAACTCCCCTTTAACGTCTGACGGCAGTGTTGCATCTTCAGATTCTTTTTCAATCAGCTCTATATAATAACTGGCATCACTGACTTTATGTCTGGATAAATATATCCATACGTAATCCAGCATCAACCGTATATTCCTGAATACATATTGTGCCGGTATACATTCTATCCATTTTTCAATCACTGTAAACTGTCCCTGATAAATAAGAGGACTGCTGATCTGATCGATTAAATGAATTGCCTTCTCATAGTTTTGCGCCTTCAGATAGCAGGTACAGGCTTCCTGTGTATATCCTTTTATTTCGTACCATTGTCCAGCCTTCCAATATATATCTTTCACTAATCCAGGCTGCTCTTCTTTTGCTTTCTTTCTTAAAAAAGCAGCAAAAAGACTATGATATCGATACCATTGATCCTTTTGATCGAAACAGGAGATAAAGAGATTCATCTCAAGCACCTGCTTTAACAGTTCATTACAATTTTCCATATCAGTCACAGCCTGGCACAGCTCACAGGAGAACGCATTTAACTGCGATGTCTTTATCAGAAACTCATAAACGGCAGGAGACTGGCTGTTTAAGATGTCTTCCATGAAATAATCAGCGAAATTTGACTGAAGCATCATTACCTGCTTATCATATATTGATTCTATGCCCTTACGTTTACAGAATAATGCAGCAATCTGAAGCCCCACCGGCCAGCCTTCTGTTAGTTCATACAGTCGGATTAAATGATCCTGTGCAACCTTTAGCTCCATGATTTCATTTATATAAGCTGCTGTCTCGTTTTTGGTGAATTTCAGCTCTTCCACTCCGATTTCAATGATACTATTGGAGTGCTTTATTCCTGATAGCTGGGATATTATGCGGAGTCGGCTGGTAATAATCAGGTGTATATTATAAGGCATGTGATTAATAAAAAATTTCAACCCATTCAGAATCTGCGTATTTTTTATTACATGCAGATCTTCAATTATAAAAAGGAAACTTTTCCTGTTCTCCAGTATTTCATTGATCAGTACCGTAATTATTGTTTCTATGCCGCCTATTCTGGAGGTATTTAACAGATTTAACGATTTTCCACCGATGTCTGGTATTACTGATTTTATTGCTGAAACAAAATAAATCCAAAATCTGTTCTCTTCATTGTCCTCTGCCTCCAGCGTGAGCCATGCTGCATATATTGATCTTTTTTTATGCATTGTAATCCAGGAGCTTAACAGAGTCGTTTTTCCAAATCCGGCCGGCGCACTTATTAAGGTAAGTCTGGTGTTTACTGCGTCATCCAGTATGCAAAAAAGATTCTCTCTTGTTATGGCTTTCTGGCGGTAAATGTGATTAATACTGAATTTAGTTTCCAGAAGATCTATATGATTTTCCATAATACTCTCCTTGCCTGAAAAAATTCTTGTCCTTACAGATTATACCATATATGGAAAAAATATAATGAAAGAAATAATAATAGCTTTGATTTGATTGTTAATTTATTTTGTTGAATGATTTTGATTTTTGGCTGAGAAATTATTCAAACCACTATTTTGCCAAAATATGGAATGAAAAAATGCGAAAACAACAAAAATACAACAATAAAACAACTTAAAACAAAAATAAATCAATAAAAATAAATAAAATATATTGAAAAATCAAAATTAATATGTTACAATTTCCACATAAAGGACATATCGGGGTGTGTCCGGAGCAATAAACTATATTTTTCATTTTAAGGAGGTTTATTTTATGAAAAAGGGGTTAGCAATGATTCTTGCAGCAGCATTGGTTCTTTCGGCAACGGGATGCGGCAGCGGGACAACAGCAGCGACTACGGCTGCAGAAACAGAGAAAAAAACAGAAGCTTCAAAAACAGAAGAAACCACAACAGCAGCACAGAAGGTAGCAGAAGCACAGGCTGCAGGTTCTCTGAAAGGTAAGAAAGTCGCAGTTGTCAGAAATTTAGCTGCCGGCGATCATACACAGCAATTCCTCGATGGCTGTGTATCAGAAGGCAAAAAATTTGGGTGGACTGTAGATACGTTTGTTACGGATGGGGATGATGCAAAGGCGCAGGAGACCGTAGCACAGGTGATTGCAAAAGGCTATGACGGTCTGATTGTATCTCACGGACAGCTTTCTTATTCTTACGATATGTTAAAGCCTGCAAGAGATAAGGGAATGGCAGTTGTGACGTTTGATACCATGCCTTTTAAGGGCGGAGATGCAAATGGTCTTCTTCTGGAAGGCGTGACCTCAACCGCTCAGAATGATCAGGCACTTGCAGAACTTTCACTGGGCTATATGATGAAGGAATTTGAGGCAAAGGGAGGCAAATATCCCATGAAGGTGCTGAAAACATTTATGGGCCCTGGCATTCCTCCTCTGGACAGGCGTAACGAGATTTATACCAAACTGGAAGATGAAGGAAAGATTAAGACTCTGGAGATAATTGCACCTTCCGATTCTGCCAATGCAAGAGGGGATATGACCAATAAGACAGCAGCCATTCTGCCCAAGTATCCGGAAGGATCCGTCGATGCAATCTGGGGATGCTATGATGAGCTTGCCAAGGGCGTTCTGCAGGCACTCAATGATGCGGGCAGAACTGATATTCCTATGTATACCATTGACGTATCCAATGATGATATCCAGCTGATGGTTAAGAATCCACAGGTGTGGAAATCTACAGCGGCGGTTGATCCAAAGCTCATTGGAATTGTGGATACCCGTCTTCTTGCTCTAAAATTATTAGGAGAAGAAACTCCAAGTTATTTTGACTTAAATGCCAGTAACATAGTAACAACGCAGCTGAGTGCAGAGACCACCATGGGTGATCTTGGCAAGATTATAGATGGCTGGGGCGATGCAGAAGATCCCAAAGGAGCTCTGTACACCGATATAATTCAAGGACTTTATGTAGAATAGAGGGATCCGTTTTCCAGTCATTACATAGGTAAGGAAGAGACGTCATGAACGAGATAAAGCTTGAAATGAAGGATATATCCATAGAGTTTCCAGGGGTTAAGGCTCTGAATGGAGTTGATTTTAGTTTGACAAGTGGCAGCATTCATGCGCTCGTTGGAGCCAATGGTGCCGGCAAGTCCACGCTGATGAAAGTGCTTGCCGGTGTTAACACACATTATACGGGACAAATAAGTGTTGGAGGGGAACCGGTTGAAATCCGGTGCCCCAAAGATGCGAAGAACCTGGGAATAGAAATTGTGTTTCAGGAAGTGGACACAGCCTTAATCCCATATCTGACTGTAGCTGAAAATGTGATGTTTAACACCCTGGTCAATAAAATGGGGAAAAAACAGGTTGTACATTGGAAGGAAATCAAACGGGCAGCAAAAGCAGTTCTTGAAAAGTTAAATGTGGCAGTCGATATTAATAAGCCGGTATCTGCGCTGACACTTGCACAAAAGCAGATGGTTTTGATTGCACGGTGTGTGGTGGAAAAATGCCGTTTTCTCATATTGGATGAACCCACAGCCCCCCTTTCTAATTCCGAAACACTGGAATTGTTCCGGGTTGTCCGTGAATTAGCCAAAGAGAATGTTGGTGTGGTATTTATCTCTCACCGGCTGAGTGAGCTATATGAGATCTGTGAAAGCATAACCATAATGAGAGACGGTATGCTGGTGACGAATTTACCTCTTACAAAGGAACTGGAGGTAAATACCCTGGTGGAATATATGCTGGGACGCTGCTATGAGGATAATTATACTAAAAAAACATGTGAAATCGGAGAACCGCTCCTTGAAATAGACGACCTTACTGAGAAAGACGGCAAGGTGAAGAATATAACCTTAACCGTCCGCGAAGGGGAAATAGTAGGTGTGGCAGGTTTGGTAGGAGCCGGTAAGACGGAACTGTGCAAGACGTTATTTTCTGCCTATCAGCATAAAAGCGGTACCATAAAGCTCCGGGGAAAAGTAATCCATGCAAAAGGTCCCACTCAGGCGGTAAAAAACGGTCTGGCTCTGGTTCCGGAGGAACGCAGGAAGGAAGGCGTTCTGATCTCAGATTCGGTAGTATCCAACATTTCCGTGGCGGCTATGGAGAAATATACCAACAAATTATCTGTTGTCAATAAAAAGCGGGAGAAAGAGGATGCGAGAAGTATGATCCGTAATCTTGGGATCAAGACGCCGTCTGAAAACCAGGTGGTATCCCTTTTATCCGGAGGAAACCAGCAGAAGGTAGTAGTGGGTAAGTGGCTGAATAAAGATTCGGAAGTTTATATTTTCGATGAGCCCACAAAGGGAATTGATGTAGGTGCCAAACAGGATATGTATGAGCTGATTGAAGGCCTTGCTGCCAGAGGAAAAGGCATTATCTATGCAACCTGCGAATTTCAGGAAATATTAAGTATCTGCGACCGGATTTATGTCATGTATGACGGAGAGATTATCAGGGAGCTGAAAGCTGCGGATACGGATGAGAAGGAACTGCTTTATTATTCGACAGGAGGTAAATGATATGTCTGGGGCAGAGAAGGTAAAGAAGAAAGGTAATTTAGGGGATTTTGTAACAAGATGGGGCACGATTGCAACAATGGTAATCCTGTTTATTCTGTTTACGTTTGGAAACTGGAATAAGGATACGGGGACAAGCATGTTTCTGACTCAATCCAATATGATCACAATTTTAAGAGCCGTGTCGATTACCACAATTATTGCGACTGGTCTTACATTTGCACTGGCTGTAAATGGTATGGATCTTTCCATTGGAGCTACGGCACAGCTGGCAAATGTATTTGTAATGACATGTTTTGTATGGCATAACATCAACATCGGTATTTCAGTGCTTCTCACAGTTTTTATCTGTTTAAGCGTTGCGGTGATTAACAGCATTCTGATTGTAAAATTTAAGATACCGGATATGGTTGCAGCACTTTCTGTTATGTTTATGTATCAGGGCGTTTCCATGACCTATTCAAAGGGCGGTGCCATTACGGAGCGTATGACCAGGGCTGATGGAACACAGGCGCCGGGTCTTGTTCCGGAAGCATTCCGGGCTCTGGGAAAGGAGCCGTGGCTGATCATCATCATGGTTTGTGTGGTGCTGTTTGCATATTTCTTTCTGAATTTTACAAAGCATGGCAGATATATGTATGCGGTAGGAGGTAATCCTGAAGCGGCGGAGCTTTCAGGAATTCCTGTGGCAAGGTATAAGATTCTGGCCTATTTTCTGTCAGCAACCTTTGCTTCAATAGGAGGCATCTGTCTGGCAGCGCGTGTGGGCACAGCCCAGATCTCTGCCGGAGATGCATATTTAATGCCATCTGTATGCGCAGCTTATATTGGCTTTTCTGTATTAGGGGCTGGGAAGGCCAATGCATTTGGAACATTTGCAGGAGCGGTTTTAGTGGGTATGCTGGAAAATGGCCTTATCATGATGTCCGTTCCGTATTTTGCAATGAACATAATTAAGGGCGCAGTCCTGGCAATTGCACTTGCTATGACCTATGCCAGCGGAAAAACAAAGAATGCAAATTAAGCAGCAGATTATAAAATGATCAGGGGAAGGTGACAAAAATGTCTAAATACGACAGTTATTTTTTAATGAAGGCACCAGAAGTTCCAGGTTACGTACAGGAAAAGCTTTCCTATTTTGACAAAGGAGCCGAGCTGGAATGTAAGGAAATTGGTGACGGGAACCTAAACTATGTGTTTCGGGTAAAGGATGCAAAAAGCGGGAAATCAATTATTGTGAAACAGGCAGGCGAGGCTCTTAGAATCTCTGCTGACATGCATATTTCCACTGACAGAGGCAGAATTGAAGCGAAGATTCTGGGAATCCAGGAAATGTACGCGCCGGGACTGGTTCCAAAGGTATATCTCTATGATGGTGTTATGTGCGCCATGATCATGGAGGATATGACCGGTCATACCATGATGCGGACCGGCCTGATTAACCATGAGATCTATCCTCTGTTTGCGGATCATGTGACCACATTTATGGTAAATTCTCTATTACGGACAACGGATGTAGTGATGGGGCATAAGGAAAAAAAGGAGCTGGTTAAGAGCTTTATTAACCCCGATTTATGTGAGATCAGCGAAGATCTGGTGTACAGTGAACCTTTTATTGACTATAACCACAGAAATCATGTGTTCCCACCCAATGAGGATTTTGTAAGGGAAGAGCTTTATGAGGATCAGGCGCTGCATTTAGAAGCTGCAAAGCTGAAATTCGAATTTATGAATCATGCACAGTCGCTGATTCATGGAGATCTGCATACAGGGTCCGTATTTATTAATAAGGAGCACACGTTCATTTTTGATCCGGAGTTCGCATTTTTCGGACCTATGGGTTACGATATCGGCAATGTGATAGCAAATATATTCTTTGCATGGTGCAATGGAGACGCCGTCATTTCTGATGAAGAAAAGAAAGCAGAGTTCTGCGGATGGTGCCTTCAGACCATATCAGATGTGGTGGATTTATTTGTTGAAAAATATAATCGGGTATTTGATGAATACGCCACTGACACTATGGCAAAAGTACCGGGATTTAAAGAGTGGTATCTGGAACGGATCCTTTCTGATACAGCAGGAGTTGCCGGACTGGAATCAATACGCCGGATTGTTGGCATGGCCAATGTAATTGATATTACAACCATTCCGGATGAAGCGAAACGGGCAAGGGCAGAGAGAATTGTGATCACGCTGGCAAAAAAATATATTATGAACCGGGATACCTTCCGTTGCGGAGCAGATTATTTAACAGCCATCAAAGAGGCAGCAGGCAAGTACGAATCATAAAAGACGGGAAAGGCAAAAACATGAGTGAAGACAAAAAGAAATCCATTATGGATTATGACACAGTGGCACTTGATGAAGAAAACCATGCCCTTGTTATCATAGACCAGACACAGCTTCCGTATAACACGGAAATTCTTTCATTAACAAAACAGGAGGATATATGGAATGCCATTTATCTTCTTCAGGTAAGAGGGGCGCCTGCAATTGGAGTGGCGGCAGCTATCGGTATTTATCTGGCAGCAAGAGAGATTAAGGCTTCTGACTTTGGAGATTTTTACGGGAAATTCAGTAAAGCAAAGGATTATCTTGATTCAGCCCGTCCTACCGCTGTCAATCTTTCATGGGCTTTAAAACGAATGGAAGGAATTGTTTTGGACAATAAAGACAAGTCTGTTTCTGAGATCGTGGAGCAATTGCATAAAGAGGCTGTAAAAATAAGAGAAGAGGATATCTGGGTATGTAAGACAATTGGAGAATATGGTCTTACCCTTGTAAAACCGGGCGATGGTCTGCTGACACACTGCAATGCAGGGCAGCTGGCGACTGTGAAATATGGCACTGCAACGGCACCTATGTATCTGGGACAGGAACGGGGGTATCACTTCCGCATTTTCTCAGACGAAACCAGACCTTTGCTCCAGGGAGCAAGACTGACATCGTTTGAGTTAAAGGAATCCGGACTTGATGTAACCGTAATCTGTGATAATATGTCTGCTTCTGTTATGCGTAAGGGCTGGGTTAATGCAGTGTTTGTAGGGTGCGACAGAGTGGCAGCCAATGGAGATACTGCAAACAAAATCGGAACCTCCATGGTGGCACTGGCTGCGAAACGCTACGGTGTGCCTATGTATATCTGTGCACCTACCTCTACAATTGATTTGAATACACCTACCGGTAAGGAGATCCACATTGAAGAACGTCCTGCAGCGGAAGTGGTGGAGATGTGGTATGAAAAACCAATGGCTCCCGAAGGCGTGAAGGTGTTTAATCCTGCTTTTGATGTGACGGATCATGATTTAATTGCAGGAATTGTGACAGAGTATGGAATCGCAAGAGAGCCATATAGTGAGTCGTTAAAAGAGATATTCCGGAGGAAGCAGGAAGCCTTAAAATGTGAGTGACGGCAAAGAGGATGCCTTACTTTAAGAGACATCCTCCTGAAAGACCGGGCTATGCGTCAATGGCCTCATACAGGGTGACATTATTTTTAGTCAGATATTCTGTCCACTGGCTATCCAGATTTTTGTCGGTGATCAATCCGGTAATTGCATCAAAACCGGAAATCCAGATAAAAGAGGTTTTATTGAATTTGGAATGGTCAGCCACAAGATAGATATGATTACTGCGTGTGATCAATGTCTGCCGTATGGCTGCAATTGATTCGTTGGAATCGGTGATTCCGTGTTCCATGGATATGCTTCGGCAGGACATAAAGGTCTTATCCAGATAGAAAGACTCTAAATTCCGTATTGCCGTATTGCCGACAAATGCTTTATCTCTTGATGCATAGGAGCCTCCCAGCGTTATGAGGCGTATATCTTCTTTATCCTGAAGTTCATTGATAATGAGAAGGGAATTGGTAACGACTGTCAGACGCATTCCCTGAAGCTCGCGGGCGATCTGGAGAGCGGTTGTAGAGGCATCTAAAAAGATGGAATCGCCGTTATGTATAAGTGAGAGGCATTTTTTAGCAATGGCCTGCTTGCTTTCCATATATGCGGTTTCCCTTATGGTAAGTTCCACATTGTTCTCAACTCCGTCTTGTATGAATGCACCTCCGTAAGTTCTGGTTAGAAAACCGTCGTCTTCCAGCTGCTTTAAATCACGGCGTATCGTTTCCTCGGTTACGGAAAATGTTTTAGATAGTTCAGTTACTGTGACGCTTTTCTTTTCTAATATAATATCTTTGATTTTGGCTTTCCTTGTTACTGCTAACATAGGTATGTTCCTTTCTTTCTGTGAACAATTATTTTTGAAATGCAGTATGAAACAATAAGAATACAGTGACATATAAGTATATTGTATATTTTTTTGGACGAAATGTAAAGGAAAAATGATCAAAATAAAAACAAAACAAAATAAAACACATAAAATCAAATATAAAATTGCTAAAATACAGCAAAAATTGACAAGTTCAGACAAGCCATGTATATAGTCGTTTGAACTTTGGAGGGATCGTTATGATGACAGTTCAAGGCGTGAAATACATGTCTGATTTTGAAGCCAAAAAGGCAATTTTGGATATTGGCAAGCGTATGTATGACAAAGGCTTTGTGGCTTCCAATGATGGAAACATAAGCTGTAAGGTGGGACCAAACACGATCTGGACAACACCGACCGGTGTATCCAAGGGTTTTATGAAACAGGATATGCTTGTAAAAATGGATTTGAACGGCAAGGTGCTCATGGGGAAAGCAAAGCCTTCTTCAGAAGTAAAGATGCATTTAAGAGTATATCAGGAAAATCCGGATGTACAGGCAGTCACACATGCTCATCCTCTGGTGGCAACCAGCTTTGCCATTGCAGGCATCAGTCTGGATACGGCTGTTTTGACGGAAGCAGTACTGGGGCTGGGATCAATTCCTATTGCAAAATATGCCACTCCTGGTACGGAAGAAGTTCCTGATTCGATTGCACCGTTTGTAAATACCCACAATGGGGTACTCCTTGCAAATCATGGAGCATTAACCTGGGGAAAAGATATTTTCCAGGCATTCTACCGGTTGGAGTCCATTGAATATTATGCAACCATATTGATGTATACAGGGAATATAATCGGCCGTCAGAACGTACTTTCCTGCGACCAGGTAAATAAGCTGCTTGATATCCGGCAAAAGCTGGGCATTACTGCAGGCGGAATACCACCCTGTTCCTTACAGGAAACCAATATGAGAGATGTAATTACTTCTTCCGATATCCGGCCATCCTGGCCTGCTGCGCCGATTCAGGCTCCGCTTAATCCGCCGGTAAATGAATTAAAAGGTGTAACTCCTCTTGTTAAACCCGGGCAGTCTTCCTATCCTAAGGAAGGCGGATGTTCTTGTGGGATTACTGCTTTGCCAAAGGAAACGGTGGAAAAGAAAGATACAGAGCATTTGAGCAAGGCAAAGGAGGAAATTATTGCTGAGGTTGTCAGAAGAGTAATGGGGCAGTTTAACTAGGAGGAAAAAATGGAAATTGGGACAAGGGAGATTGAACTGATTGTAAGGGAAGTGCTTGCAGGACTGGAAAAGAAAAACCCCGCGCCATCTTATGTTCCTTCCCGGAGCGATAACGGAGTATTTGACCGGGTGGAGGACGCAATTGAGGCAGCTTACACCGCTCAGCGAGATTGGATCAATCATTATAAGGTAGAAGACAGGAGAAGGGTTATTGAGGCGATCCGATCCGCTGCAGGAAAACATGCCCAGTCACTGGCATCGATGGTGTGGGAAGAAACCGGTATGGGCCGTGCGGAAGATAAGCTTCAGAAACATCTGGCAGTCATTGAGAGGACTCCGGGAGTGGAATGCCTGACTACAGAGGCGATCTCCGGCGACGGCGGGCTTATGATAGAGGAATATGCCCCGTTTGGAGTCATTGGAGCTATTACGCCATCAACAAACCCGACGGAAACCATTATTAACAATACGATCAGTATGATTGCCGGAGGCAATTCGGTTGTGTTTAATGTTCATCCAGGCGCCAAACGGTGCTGTGCCCACTGCCTGAAGTTGCTTCATCAGGCAATTGTGGAAAGCGGCGGTCCGGCGAATCTGATTACCATGCAAAGAGAACCTGACATGGAAGCGGTTAACATTATGACCGCTGATCCGAGAATCCGTCTGATGGTGGGGACCGGAGGAATGGGTATGGTAAATGCGCTGTTACGGTCAGGCAAGAAGACGATTGGCGCGGGTGCAGGCAATCCGCCTGTTATTGTAGATGATACCGCAGATATAAAGCTGGCAGCCAGGGAGATTTACCGTGGAGCCTCCTTTGATAATAATATTTTATGCCTGGCAGAGAAAGAAGTCTTTGTAATGGAGCAGGCTGCCGATGAGCTTATATACCAACTGCAGCAGGAGGGAGCATTTTTGCTTCAGAAAGATCAGCTGCAGGAGATTTTGAAACTTGCCATGATTGAGAAAAACGGCACTTATGAAGTAAATAAAAAATGGGTAGGAAAGGATGCAGCTTTGTTCCTGGAAGCCATAGGCATACACAGTGATAAAGAGGTGCGGCTTCTGATCTGTGAAACAGACAGAAATCATCCCTTTGTCATGGTGGAGCAGCTGATGCCTGTTCTTCCCATTGTCCGCCTGAAAACCTTTGAGGAATGTATGGAAAGTGCAAAAGTGGCAGAATCGGGAAACCGCCATACTGCATCCATGTTTTCCCGGAATGTGGAGAACATGACCAGATTTGCAAAGGAGATCGAGACTACTATTTTTACAAAGAACGGAGCCACTTTAAGAGGTGTGGGAATCGGCGGAGAAGGACATACCACAATGACAATCGCAGGTCCCACGGGAGAAGGCATCACCTGCGCGAAAAGCTTTACCAGAAAGCGCAGATGTATGCTGGCTGAAGGCGGCTTAAGGATCATCTGAGGGAGGTACATATGGCAATTGGCTTTTTGGAGTGTGCAGGATTTGGAGCGGTTTTGTATGCCATGGATAAAGCGTGCAAGGCTGCAGATGTGAAAATCATCGGCATTGATACCATTAATCCAAAGGATGCTGCATCTTTTATTCCTCTTACCGCTCAGGTGAAATTTGAGGGTGGGGTGGATGATGTAAAGGAAGCCTGTGAAGCAGCAAGGCGGGCAGCGCTTGAGCTTAACAGTCCAGGGGAAGTTCTGGTACGGATGATCGAAAGGCCGTACGAAGGTACAAAAGCATTGGCCCGCATAACAAAGGTAACATTCATGGAAGATAATATAAATGATTAGAGGAGGTAGAATGGTATGGCATCCACATCAATCGGTTTAGTAGAAACAAGGGGATTAATTGCCTCCATAGAAGCGGCAGATGCAATGTTAAAGGCGGCAGACGTGGAACTGGTGGGAACGGAAAAGATCGGTTCAGGACTGGTAACGGTCATTGTAACCGGCGAGGTCGGGGCAGTTAAGGCGGCTACCGAAGCGGGAGAAGCGGCGGCTTCCAGAATCGGAGAGCTGGTAGCTGTCCATGTGATTCCCAGACCACATCAGGATATAGACAAGATTCTGCCAAAAGCAAAATAGTGATGATAGTTCCGGCAGAAAAGGTGGGTTATCATGAAAAGAAACGGAAACGCCATAGGAATACTGGAAATAAATTATTACGCCAATACAGTTTTTGTGGTTGATCAGGCGCTGAAAGCGGCGCAGGTGGAGATTGTCAGCTGTCATAAGACATTGGGCGGCAGGATGTGCCATACTGTGCTGGCAGGCGAGACATCAGCGGTTTATGCGGCAATGGAAGCGGCCAGAGATTCCGGTCGGATCGTGGGCGAGGGCAACATAAAAGTATGTGTCTCGATTAATAACCCTCATCAGGAGGTGTGGAAGCTGTTAAATATGATAGACAGACATGAGGAAGAATCGAAAACCGAGACAGGTAAGGATCATGAGAATGAAGATAAAACAGGAGGAGAAGGAAATGGCAGAGATATCAGTTAAGAAGGGCATGCTGGCACTGGGGATGGTTGAAACAAGAGGTCTGACTGCATCGATTGAAGCGGCAGATGCCATGTTAAAGGCAGCAGACGTTGAAATGGTTGGTACAGAAAAGATTGGCTCAGGTCTGGTAACCGTCATGGTACAGGGAGATGTGGGAGCTGTAAAAGCAGCGGTAGAGGCAGGAGAAGAGGCTGCTTCCAGAGTTGGAGAACTGGTGGCTGTCCACGTAATTCCAAGACCTCATAATTCCATAGCAGGAATTATTCCGCTGATTAAATAAGGGATAAGTGTCTGATGGAAAACAGGGAAGAACTGATTCAGAAAATAACAGGAATGGTTCTGGAACACTGGAACCGGCTAAGTACTGATCCCTATCAGGTTCCGGTTGGCATTTCGGCAAGACATGTACATTTATCAAGAGAACACGTGGAAACACTGTTTGGAGCAGGATATCAGCTTACATCCCAAAAATCATTAAGCCAGCCTGGTCAGTTTGCATGCAAAGAACAGGTTGAAGTCTGCGGTCCGAAAGGATCGATAGGGAAAGTCCGGATTCTTGGTCCGGAGAGGAAACAAAGTCAGGTGGAGATGGCTTTTAGTGACTGCAGAATTCTGGGTATTCAGCCCCCTGTCAGGACTTCCGGAGATTTAAAAGGAACTCCGGGAATCCTGCTTAAGGGACCTGCCGGCGAAGTCTCTCTGAAAGAGGGTGTTATGATTGCCGACCGTCACATTCATATGACGCCAGAAGAGGCAGAATGGTTTGGTGTATCAGATGGGGAACGGGTGAATGTGGTGGTTCCAGGGGAAAAAGGAGGCGTACTTGGCCGGGTTCTTATCCGGATTACCAGGGAGAGCCGTCTGGATTTTCATGTAGATACAGATGATGCCAATGCATTTTTGCTGAAACAGGGGCAGTGGATCACCATTAGAAAGGATGATGCCAGATGATATTAGGAACGATTATGGGGACTGTGGTTTCCACAAGAAAGTGCAGAAATCTGGTGGGGTTTAAGCTCCTTTTGGTGGAACCGTATTACGGAGAAAAAAAGAATATATTCGTGGCAGCTGATACCATGGGAGCCGGAATTGGGGAACTGGTGCTGGTAACGACTGATGATACTACCCAGTTTGCCCTTGACCGCTCGGCACCGGTTGATGCTTTTGTCGTGGGTATTGTAGATGCACCTCCTCAATTGGGGAAATAAACAGAGGGAGGGAATTGATATGGAGCAGGGAATATTAAAGGTCCTTGCAGTTGCAGATCCGGCAGTAAACGGTTATCTTGACAGAGAATTGGGGATTCTGGACGGATATAAGGGAAGTGTGGAATTTCAAATTGTACCGTGGTCGGAGTATTATGCCAGAATGATGGAATCACTTACCGGAAGCGATGATTATGACATTATTATGGCAGCAGGTCATCTGTGGCTGTCTGATTTTGTACAAAAGGGCTATCTGGCAGAAATTGAGTTTGAAGAGGATGATATCCTTCCTGCCATTGCCAGGGAAATGAGCTATCAGAATAAGGCATACTTATCTCCTTCTTTCTGTGACGGTCATATGATTGTATACCGTAAGAGTCTGCTTTATAAGGCGCTTGGAAAGGAGCTGGGGCCTGTTATCACGCCTCAGGAATACCTGGATACAGCAAAGGCTCTTGCGGCATTATATGGAAGAAAGGCCGTGGCAATGAAGGCTGATTCGTCAGAGATATTTACCGATGCACTTCCTTTTCTCCGTATGTATGGAGGAGATGCCTATGATTTGGCGGGAAATCCAGTCTGCGGTAATGTGGAGACAATAAGAGGGCTTCAGTCTTATTGTGAACTAAAGTCATTTGCTTTGAAAGGCACGGAACTCTTCGCAAATGAGGAGATTGCAGAGGCTATCCGAAAGAAAAAGGCTGTTATGGCAGTAACATGGAGCGGACAGCTTGGATCTGTATGGGAGAATGGCTGTCTGGAGCCGGAGGATTTAGGTTTCAGTACATTTTCAACTGCATGGAATGTGACGTGGTCCTTTGCCGTCTGCTCAGGAAGCAGGAAACGGGAAGCTGCCAACGGCTTTTTAAGATATCTGCGTTCTTCTGAGGTTGACTGTAAAACAGGAATGGTAAGCGGGGCGCCTGTGAAAGAGTCGAGCTATCGGAAAGGAGCCGGTAACTATCCATGGTTTCCGGTGCAGAAAATGATGATTCAGTCTGCAAAGCCCCTTCCTCATATAAAACGGTCAGGTGATAAAAACGCAATCCTATACCAAAAAATATATCAGGCTTTCACAGGAGAATTATCAGCCAGGGATGCGATGGAATCTGCAGAGCGTGAAATAGCTGATAAAACCTGATGGAGGAAAATTTATGAAGATTATTATAATCGGAGGAGTTGCGGCAGGTATGAGTGCCGCATCCAAGATACGCAGGCTGAATTCTGAAATTCAGGTTACCGTTTACGAAAAGGGCGGATTCCTTTCCTATGGTGCGTGCGGGCTGCCTTATTATGTAGGAGACTTTAATGAGGATTACAGAAAAATGATTGCCCGCAGCCGTGATGCATTTGAAAAGATGGGAGTAGAAACATTTCTAAAGCATGAGGTGATATCAGTTGATGCTGGAAAAAAGCAGATTGTCGTGAGGGATCTTGTATCTGGCAGAGAGTTCGAGGATACTTATGATAAGCTGATGATCGCAGTGGGAGCAGAGGCAGTGATTCCTCCGTTTCCGGGCAGAGAGCTCATGGGAGTCCATGCTTTAAAGAATATGGAAGACGGAATCTTTTTAAAAGAATACGCAAAAATGGAAAAGATCCGGAATGTAGTCATCGTAGGCGGAGGCTACATTGGCGTAGAATGCGCCGAGGCTTTTTTACATATAGGGAAAAATGTTCGTATGATAGAAACGGCTCCCAGAATTCTTGCATCCTTTGATGAAGAAATGACGGCGCTTGCTCAGGAAGAGCTGTTAAAGCAGGGGGTAAAGCTTCATACTGGTGAAAAAGTGGAGGCGTTTGAAGGCGACGGACTTTATGTCAATCGCGTAATTACAAACAAAGGAAGTTATGATGCAGATTTAGTTATTGTCGCAGCAGGGGTAAGACCCTGTACGGAATTTCTGAAAAATACCGGCATAGAGAGAGGGAAAAACGGAGCAATCATAGTGGACAGGGAAATGAGAACTTCCATACCGGATATTTATGCTGCAGGTGACTGTATTCTTGTCTATCATGAAATATTAAATGAAAACACTTATCTGGCTCTTGGAACGGTAGCCAATAAATGCGGGCGGATTGCCGGTACGAATCTGGCAGGAGGCAGTGAAGTGTATCAGGGAGCACTGGGGTCTGCAGCTGTTAAAGTCTGCGGGCTGGAGCTGGGGCGGACCGGCATGAGCGAAGGGGATGCAAAACGTCTTTCTATTAATTACAGTACTTTGCTTGTCACGGTGAATGATCATCCGGCTTATTATCCAGGACCTACCCCGATTACAATTAAGCTGATCTATGAAAAGGAAACCAAACGTATTCTTGGCGCCCAGACCTGCGGGGAAAAAGGGGCAGTTCTTCGGGCGGATGTATTTGCTGTCGCCATTCACTGCAGGATGACAACGAAAGAACTGGGAATGACGGACCTTATTTATGCACCTCCGTTTGCGGGAGTCTGGGATGCCATACAGATTGCCTGTAATGCAGCAAAATAGGGACAGCAGGCGAGAAAGGGGCAGTTCATGAGTAAAATTATATCGATGCAGGAAGCAGCAGCCCTGGTCAGTGATGGAGCAGTTCTTGGGATCGGCGGGAATGTACTTCACCGCGCGCCTATCGCTTTTGTAAGGGAACTGGTACGTCAGAGTAAGCGTAATCTGAAGCTGGTTAAAACTGCGGGCGCAATGGATGTGGATATGCTGTGCCTTGGAGGATGCGTAACCAGTGTAGATGCCGGGTTTATCAGCTATGAAAGTGAGTTTTCTCTGGCAATGCATTACAGAAAGGCAGTGGAGAGCGGCCGGGTAAAAGGAAATGAGCATGCCTGTTATACTGTTATTTCCGCACTTCGGGCGGCCAGCTATGGAATCGGATTTATGCCGGTAAAAGGTCTGACAGTCAGTGATTTAATTGAAGAAAATGATTATTTTACCAAAATAGCGGATCCATTTACAAATGAAATGGTTACGGTAGTAAAAGCGATTCGTCCGGATGTGGCAGTAATTCATGTTCAGGAGGCAGATGAAGACGGCAATGCCAGAATAACAGGCCCTCTGTTTGAGGATGTCCTGCTTTCCAGAGCGGCAAAGAGGGTGATTCTTACAGCAGAACATATCGTCCCCGGTTCTTTGTTTTCCAGCAGAACTAAAAAAGCGGACATACCAGATTTTCTGGTTCATGGAGTTGTGCATGCCGCAAAAGGTGCTGCGCCCTGTTCCTGTGCGGGAAACTATGATGTTGATTCAAAAGGAATTCTTACATTTAAAGAGATTAAAGACCAGGATGGTCTGGCTGTTTATCTTTCGGCATATGAAAAGGCGGACCGCAGAGGCTTGGGAGGCAAAAATAATGGAAAAAGATAACCGGATCTGTGACATTATGGTGTGCGCAATGGCCCGTATGATTCAGGATGGAGACAAAGTGTTTCACGGAGTATCTTCCCACATGCCAATGATTTCTGTGCTTCTTGCAAAGGAACTCCATGCTCCCCATGCCGTACATTTGAACATACCGGGTGGAGTTGATCCATCCCCCAGAAAGCTTAAGAAGTATACCAGTGCAGGCAGCGAGCTGTTAGAAGGTGCAAGATCCTGCTTCCCACTTATGGAGGTATTTGATTTATCCATGAGAGGGGGGCTTGATATGGCATTTTTAAGCGGTGTCCAGTTTGATAACAGGGGCAATGTGAATGCATCGGTAATTGGCAGTTACCAAAAACCAAAAGTAAGGCTTCCAGGCGGTGCAGGAAGTTCAGTTTTGATACCCACTGCGAAGAGGGCTGTTATCTGGAGAACGAAGCATGATAAACGGACGTTTGTAAACCAGGTGGATTTCATTACAACAAAAGGGAATGTGGACCGGATTGTAACTCCTCTTTGCATTTTTAAAATGGAAAATGGAGAACTGGTTCTGGATACCATACATGAAACATCAACTCTTAAGGAAGTTCAGGATAACACCGGATTTCCTGTTAAATATTCACGAATTGCAATCACCCCGTCTCCCACAAAGACTGAGCTTTCTGTGTTAAAACGGATCGATCCGGGTGATTTCAGAAATATAGAATTTTAGGGAGAATTTACTATGGGGCTTTTAAGAGTGAATGCAGTGGCTGCCAGTTTTTTTGGAAGGGGATCCATTGGTATGCTGCCTGCGGAACTTAAAAAGAGAGGGTTGAAACGGGGACTCATTGTTACGGACCAGTTTCTGTATAAGAGCGGAGCAGCGGATAAAGTGGGTTTGTTTTTGCTGGAAGCGGGAATTGAATATGCTGTCTACTATCTGGTACAGCCGAATCCTGCAGTGGCTGTGATTAATGAATGCCTGGAAGCGGCGAAAGCTTTAAACGTTGATTTTCTGACTGCAGTTGGCGGCGGATCTGCGATTGACACGGCAAAGGCAGTCAGCATTGTACTGGAAAACGGAGGCCGGATTGAAGATTATGAGGGAATTAATCAGTCTGACAGACCTGGAATACCCGTTGTGGCAGTAAATACAACTGCGGGAACCGGTTCAGAGGTCACATCATTTTATATTGTGACCAATCCGGACAAGCATACAAAGATGTGTATGGTGGATACCAATTGTATGGTGAGCATTGCTGTCAATGATATTGATTTTATGATGAGTATGCCCAAAAATCTGACTGCATCAACTGGTATGGATGCTATGACTCATGCTATTGAAGCAGCAGTTTCAAAGCGGTGCACTCCTTTTACCGATAAAGATGCCCTTTGGGCAATCGGGGTGATTAAGAGTTACCTGCCAAAAGCTGTGGAGGACGGAGAAAATGAGACTGCCAGAGAAATGATGGCTTATGCAGAATACAGCGCAGGAATGGCTTTTTCTAACGCAGGTCTTGGGATGGTTCATGCTATGGCGCATTCCCTTGGGGGACGTTTCAATCTTCCTCACGGTGTCTGCAATGCAATTTTATTGCCCTATGTAATGGAATTCAATGGAAGTAAAAAAAATATTGCAGAGCGTTATAAAAAAGTGGCAAAATGTCTGGGCATCGAGGAGGCTGAGACCATGTCAGGGGAACAGGCGGTGAGGGAGGCGGTTTTCCGAATCAGAAAACTGTCAAAAAGAATCGGGCTGGCAGAATGCTTAAGTGATCTTTCTGTGGATTACCGTGCCTTTGGGGATCTGGCGGAGAGTGCCATGGTTGATGCCTGTATGGAAGACAATCCGTTTAGACCTGCAAAAGAAGAAATTATTGAGGTATATCAAAAGGCTTATTATGGTATTTCATCAAAATAGAAGAAGGTGAAAATATGAAAAAGTTAATGAATGATGCGGAAAATTATGTAAATGAAATGCTGGAAGGAATCTACCTGACACATCCAGATCAACTTACCTTTACAGGAGATGATCTGCGATGTCTTGTAACCACCCAAAAGACAGAAGGAAAAGTCGGAATTGCCACTGGAGGAGGCTCCGGACATCTTCCGTTGTTTTTAGGCTACGTAGGCAGGGGAATGTTAGATGGCTGCTGTGTAGGAGATGTGTTTCAGTCACCAAGCGCCAATCAGATGCTGGAAGTGACAAAGCAGATTGACTCAGGAGCGGGGGTTCTTTACATTTACGGGAATTATAACGGGGATATTTTCAATTTTGACATGGCTGCTGAGATGGCGGACATGGAAGAAGGAATCCGGGTGGAGCAGGTGGTAGCAGGTGAAGATGTTGCCTCTCCTCCGGCGAAAGATGGAGGGAAGAATACCAGAAGAGGGGTTGCCGGCATTTTTTTTGTATATAAATGCACAGGTGCGGCGGCGGCCTCAGGAAAAGATCTTTCACAGGTAAAGCGGATTGCAGAAAAGGCGGCTTCAAATGTAAGAACCATGGGAGTGGCACTGACACCCTGCACGGTACCAAGAGTCGGTCATCCCGGATTTGAGATTGCTGAGGATGAGATGGAAGTCGGCATGGGAATTCATGGAGAGCCGGGTATCCGACGGGGAAAGATGGAATCTGCAGATCAGATTACAGAAGAAATGGTTGATAAAATCCTGAAAGATATTTCCTATGAACCAGGTGATGAAACGGCAGTTCTTATCAATGGACTGGGAGCAACACCATTAGATGAGCAGTATATTGTTGCCAGAAAGGTTCATCAGATATTAAAAGAAAAGAATATCCGGGTACATCGCTGTTATGTGGGAGAGTATGTCACCTCCATTGAGATGGCGGGTTTGTCCATATCTCTTTTAAAACTGGATGAGGAACTGAAAGGTTATCTGGATGCTCCGGCAGACACACCATTTTTTAAGCAGGTATAGAATGGAGAATAATATGAATCAGCAGGAACTGATTGCCATGCTTGGCAGGATCAGCAAAATAATGGGAGAAAACCGGGATTATCTCATAGAACTTGACAGTGTGGTCGGAGACAGTGACTTAGGCTTAACCATGTCTGATGGATTTCGGTCCGCCTATGATTCGGTATCGGATGGTATGGAACCGGATCTTGGGAAAATGCTTTATAAGGCAGGTAAGACCATGGGCAATAAGGTTCCTTCCACTATGGGGACGTTGATGGCAGCAGGTTTTATGCGTGCTGGAAAAGTCTTAAAGGGAAAAACAGAACTTACTGACAAAGATGTTGCCTCTCTGTTTCAAGCTTATGAGGATGGCGTTGCTGACCTTGGTAAGGCAAAATTAGGAGAAAAAACTTTTCTGGATGGGTTTCAGCCTGGAATAGATGCTCTTGCAGCTGGCTTAGATGCTGGTATTTCTCTTGAGATGGCCTTACAGGAGGCAGCTAGTGCTGCATGGGCAGGTTTTGAAAATACCACGGCTATGGTTGCAGTTCACGGAAGAGCAGCCACAAGAGGGGAGGCTTCCCGCTCTTTAAAGGATCCGGGAGCCGCTGTGGGGGCCCTGATCATGAAGGCAGTGGCAGAAAAATAGATTCTAAAACAAAGAAAACCGCTGCAAAGTAGATTGATGTGATCCCAATAAAACCTGACTTATTGAGGGCACATCAATCTACTTTGCAGCGGTTTTTTGCTGAAAGGTCTTTACTAAATGTAATTTATCTGTTAAGATGATATTGCTTAAATCTGAATTCATTTCTATGATATGCATTATCTGTTTTACATTCTGAATTATTTAAATTTATTTCCCATTACTCGTATTTTTATTTTCTATATTGTCTTGTAGTAATAATCATTTATTCAGCTTATTTTCCACTATCATTCTTTATAAATATCAGGTGATTTTTCTAATTTTAAATGGCGGATCGTTTCCATTTTCTTTATGTATTCTATTTCTAATATTCCCTAGTATTGCAGTGTATGTACGAGTAATAATCAAATATAATTTACTGTATTTTTTGAGAGGAGGTGTCAGGCCAGTCAACGAAATGAAGGATACGTAATGATTTGAGCAGGAACAGTTAACAAAATGGGCAGCCGATGCAGGTAGCTGGATATTAAGCATCTCTGCGAAACAAATATAGGGATCAGGGAGGGTTAAACAATGTTGATCATCATGTTGCTTCCGTATTTAATACTTGGTTTTATATATGCATCAGCTGTAGTTTTGGGTGTGACACTTCTATTCTGTGTCGTTGTTTTAAAGCCAAAACGGAAAAAGGGGAAAGACAGTGGCTATGTGAATACAAAGAAAAAACGGGATGCTTAAAGTAAACAGAAGAAGACCTTCGGGCTAGCTTCATAATAAACAATAATCGCTCCTCTGCCCAATCCGGACAGAGAAAGAATGGAGGTAAATATGAATCGGGTAATTTTAATGGGAAGACTGACCAGAGACCCCGAAGTGAGATATTCACAAGGAGAACGTACAATGGCAATTGCCAGATATACACTGGCGGTTGATCGCAGAGGACGTAAAAATCAGGACAGCAATGAGCCAACGGCTGATTTTATTAACTGTGTTTCGTTTGATAAAACAGGAGAATTTGCGGAGAAATACTTTCATCAGGGAATGAGAGTATTGATTACGGGAAGAGTTCAAACAGGCAGCTACATAAATAAAGACGGAGTTAAGGTGTACACTTTTGAGGTCATTGTAGATGAACAGGAGTTTGCTGACAGTAAGAACTTGTCTGCTGGAGGAAATCAGGCGGTTTCTAGGCAAGAACCTTCCGGCGCCATGGGAGATGGGTTTATGAATATCCCTGATGGTATTGATGATCCGGATTTACCGTTTAGTTAAGTTGGAATAATAGGAAGGGTAATTGGAATTGTGCTGATAAGGAAAAAGATAATAAAAAACATAACTGAAAAAAAAATATTTAACACTATTTTTCTGACTGTTCTTGTTTTTATAGGGGGTTCCTTTAATATCGCATACGGGGCAGAAAAAATGGTTGAAATAAAGAAAGAATTCCGCACAATAAATAAGGAGGATGAGGGAAGAAACCATTTTGAGAAGATCATCGAAAAAAATGGAATAAAATACATGTTAAGGTCCCTGCGGACAGACCACGAGGAATTAATTTATCCTGGCAGTGTTTTAACAATTGATTCCCCGCCTTTTATGGGAAGCCCGGAAGGCTATATCCCTCAGAAAATAGTGGAGGAAGAGGGAAAGAGGTATCGTTTAACTGCCAGTGAGATTCAGGATATTTCTATGGAAGAAAAAACGAAGTATTCAGAATCGTCTGTTTTATATAAGGGGGTGGAGTATATTGACCAAATGCCTGAGCAGGCACAGGTACGGGTGAGAGATGAAGACTTAAATCAGGAACAAATAGTTGAATTGCCTGCAGTTTCCTATGCAGAAGAAAGTAATTACTGGAATTACGATTTTACCTTTCCCATAACGGTATCAGGCTATCAGGAAAAATCGTATTTACTGGGAGATACGGAAATACCGAATGTAGTGCCTCTTATAGATTATGCAGAAGCATTTTTGAAGTATCTGAATCTGCCTCCGGATTATTATGAAATAACAAGTATTGCATGGACTGGTGAACCGGAGGAACGAAATGGAGATTTGGTCCGTACCGCACAGGCGCGTGGGAGGAAGCTGGTAAAAAACATTAGGGGTATATATGGAGGGGAGGTCACATTTCCGGCTGTACAGGCTAAGGTATATCGGGGATCTTATGTGGAAGAGGGGGCGGAAAACCAGACAGATCATTTGATTTATAAGAAAATTGTAACAGCTGTTTATGAACGTCAGACAGGGGAGGAATTTCCAGAGATATTAAGATCCATTCTTACAAAAACTATTGTACTGACTGGATTTCTTATATTGTTCATAGTGATACTGATTCTCTGCAGAAAGAAAAAAATCAAAAACTAATCCATTATCTGACTTAAATCCCCGTTGAAAAAGAAGCCTGTCCCTGTGGATTAATTATCATCGGCTGACATATATTGAAACAAGTAATTGCATGAATGAGGTGAAATCGTACTGCATGAGAGTAGAAAATATTTATCCCATCTACAAAAGCAATCGTGACAGGGAGATATCAGTGCAGAAGATATATGAAGAGCTTCAATTAATTTTTTATCATAAATCACAATCTGAAAAGAATTGTTCTCTCATGGAAAAAGAACAGACGGTTGATGAAAAGAAGGGAAATTAATTAAGCCATATGGATGCGATTTATGCAAGACAGTCAATTGATAAAAAAGACAGTCTCTCCATTGAGACGCAGCTGAGTTTCGCCAGGAGTATTGCAGTTGGTGAGCCGAGATTATACATAGACAGGGGTATTTCGGGTAAAGATGTGGTACACAGACCGGAGTTTTTAAAATTATTAAATGATATAAAAAAAGGTACGATTAACAGAATACTTGTTTATAAGCTTGACCGTTTTACCCGCTCGCTTCTGGATTTTACAAACACCTGGGAATATATGAGCAAATATAAGGTAGAGTTTATTTCCGTTACGGAAAATTTTGACACCTCAACACCCATAGGAAAAGCAATGATATTTATTATGGCCGTGTTTGCTCAGATGGAGCGGGAGCAGATTTCGAAAAGAGTTTATGACAATTATTATGACAGGATTGAACTGGGGCGCTGGCCGGGAGGTCCCGCTCCCTATGGTTACAGCAATACAGCAATCACACATGGAGAACAAAAAGTTTCTTCGTTGAAACTGGAAGATAACATAAAGAATCTGGAAGAGATTATGAAGATTTATGCTTATCCAACTACCAGTCTGGGAGATATCGGGCGAATGATGACAGCAAGACAGTGTCCGGGACCCAACAGTGAAAAATGGTCCCCCTGTTCCATTGGGCGGGTGCTTAGAAATCCTGCCAGCGTAAAATGTGATCATGCTGTCTATTCGTACTTTAAAAAACTTGGAGTAAATATTATAAATCCACTGAAAGATTTTAACGGGGAGCACGGCGGTATGCTGGTGGGGAAAAAGGGAGCAGTGACAAAAGGAGCACTGGATTCAAAGGAGGCTACCTTTGCTATTGGTAACTGGCCTGGATATATTGATTCTAAGTTGTGGCTCCGGTGTCAGAAAAAACTGGATACAAACGAGAAAGTGGCTTCCAATGATGGTCCGCGCAACAGCTGGCTGACGGGACTGATAAAATGCGGTGACTGTGGGAGGGCAGTAATGGTTCGAAAATACAAGCGCAAATCAGATGGAGAAATAGTCCGGACTTTAAGATGCCGCGGAAAGGATTTTCTGGATTGTAATTTAAAACCTCAGATGAGGATTGAACAGATTGAGGGGGCTGTTGAGATAGAACTGGAAAAGCTTCTTGACAGCTGCAAACCAACTCCCATTGAAAATGTGAATGAAACCAATGAACTGGAGCTGGGACTGATCCGGATTGATGAAGCTGTTACCAATTTAATGCAGGTTCTAAAGACAAAATCAGTCAGTTCACTGACCGTCGATTATATTAATAAAGAGTTGGAAGAACTGACGCAGACGAAAGAAAAATTATTAGAGGAGAAAGGGAAAATGGTCAGGAAATCTGAATTACCGCAAAAAATTATTTTTTCTCAATTAAATAAAGAAGATAAACGGGCTGTTGCATTTTCTTATCTGGAAACAGTTGTGGTTTACGAAGATTATATCAGTTTGATATGGAAGAAATAACGGAACCTGCACATCTTTCAAAGAAGTATCCCCAGGAAAAAAGCTGTGGATGCTTCTTTTATATTTCACCCGTTGCCGGGCATATGCAGTATCTGACTTACCATACAATCATTGAACTCATATAATCCACCATTTGATCTATGGAAACCCGCATACCGTTTTGCAGCCACCACATAATCAGAGCTATCGCAGCCCCGGTATAATATTCCGACATGATAGCGATTGGAACCGGACTGGGAACACCTGAGCGTGCTTCGTCCATACGGAAACACCGGTCAAGGTAGGTACTGACAGTGTTTCTTAAAAGATCGGCCATAAAGTCATTTTTAATATGGGAGGCACTCTGAACGAAAAAATCTTTATAATTTCTGGCATATTCAAACATCTGGCGGATGATACGGCGATAATATTCCTGTTCTGATTCGCCCTCTTCAATATGTAAATCTATAAATTTACGCTGCTCATCCGAAAACATAGTCTCCAACAGCTGGTATTTATCCTCAAAATGCTTATAGAATGTGGTGCGGTGTACCATGGCCTTTTTACAGATATCGGTCACGGTAATTTCTTCAAATGGCTGTTTCAGAACCAGCTCAAATAGGGCATCACTAAGAAATCGGTAGGTTCTCAGCATACGCAGGTCAGTTGTCTGATCTTCCATATATCATTCTCCAATCTACACTTATTGATAAAATGTAGTTTAGGCTACACTTTACAAAGTCTGTTTCTTGCTTTTTCTCTGAAAAAATAATATCATGCAAATCGACAGGTGTAAACAAAAAATACCGAAAAGATACAGCGGTGATGATAAAGGAGAAAGGCAATGATAGAGAGAAAGAGAATACCCATATGGGCGGCAGTACCTGCTTTGTGCGCATTGCTGCTGGTGGGATGCAGTGGCGATAAAGGACAGGAAAAAAAGGAAATGAGAAGTATTTCTGTTGCAACCGTAAGTGAAGCGGCTTATACGGACACACTTAATTTAAGCGGTAATGTAACTCCGGTTGAAACCGCGAATCTTTCGTTTAAGCTGGACGGAAAGCTGAAGGAAGTATATGTTCGGGAAGGTGATCCGGTAGAAATGGGACAGAAGGTGGCGGAGCTTTCCATGGAAGATTATTCTCTGCAGGTCCGGTCTGCCCAGGCGCAGTTTCGGGCTGCAGAAGCTCAGTATGCGACAGCAAAGATGCAGGCGGATACTGATGCTCCCTCCAAAATCGCACAGGCAAAAGCACAGCTGGTGCTGACTCAGAAAACTTATAACAGAGTAAAAGTCCTTTATGAGGCTCAGGCAGTATCCCAAAGTGACCTTGATGAGATTTCAGCAAAGCTGGCGGCTGATTCTGAGACATATCACCAGGCACTGGAAGGGAAAAACATGGCTGTCGCGCAGCTTGAGGCAGCAGGGGCTCAGAAAGACCAGGCTGCGGTTGCGGCGGATAAAGCAGTCAGGGATCTGGCGGATACTGCGCTGAACAGCCCCATGAAGGGAGTGATATTAAAAAAGCTTATGAATGGAGGTGAAACGGCAGCAGCCGGATATCCGGTTGTAGTGATCGGACGAACTGATGAAGTTTACATAGAAGTTGGTATTCCCGATGAACAGATCAATGAGATTAAGCAGGGACAGAAGGCGGAAGTCTCAGTATATGGTATAGAAACTGGGTTTGAGGGAAGTGTTTCAGGAATTGGTGCGTTAGCGGACAGCAATACACGGACCTTTACTGTGAAAATCCGTGTAAAAAATACAGCCGGCGTGTTAAAACCCGGAATGATTGCCAATGTCATCCTCCATACCGGTTCACAAAAATCTGTTTTAATTCCGTTGGACAGCGTACTGCAGCGTGCGAATGGATCAGTTGTATTTGTGTATGATGCTGCCAGCGGCACTGTGACCAGAAAAGTCGTGACGACCGGGGAGATCAGGGGCAATTCCATTGAAATTCTTTCCGGACTGGAGTTTGGAGAACAAATCGTAACAGAAGGTCAGTTTTTATTATATGACGGCGATGCTGTTCAGCTTGCAGAGGAGGTTAAGCCATGATTGCATGGAGTGTTAAGCATAAAAGCATTCTTGCTCTGCTGACCGGACTATTTATGATACTTGGTATTTATGCTTATGTCGTAATGGAGAGGCAGGAAAATCCCGAGGTCACCAGCCCGGTCGCTTCCGTTACCTGTATTTATCCAGGTGCGAGTCCGGAGGATATAGAAAAGCTGATCGTCAAGCCGATTGAAGATAAGATTGATACCATTTCGGGAATCAAGAAGCTGGAAAGCTATTCCGTGGATTCAGCCGGAGTAATTCAGATCACACTGAAAGATATGAGTGATAATGAAATTAATAAAAAGTGGGACAAGCTGCGGGAAAAGATTGATGAAATAAAGCCAGAGCTTCCCGCTGATGCACAGGCACCTGTAATAAAAACGGACTTTTCAAGTTCCTACGGACTCATTTTAGGCCTTTCAGGGGAAGACAACACCAATCAGGAGATGGCAGATGTTGCCAGGCAGATAAAAAATATGCTTTCCAAAGATACAGATGTGAAAGCTGTGGATATCATGGGTGACGAAAAGCAGCAGGTGGAAATTGACTTAAACATGTCAAAGCTTCAGCAGTACGGTATTTCTCCTGCTACAGTCGCCACTCAGCTGGGAGCCCGTAATATTAACATCCCCGGCGGTAACCTGGAACTTACAGGCACTAAGATACCGGTGCAGGTATCCGGGGAATATCAGTCTATGGAGGAAATAAAGAATACAATTGTTTCTGTTTCCACTGATTCCGGAACTCCTGTTTATTTAAAAAATGTGGCTGAAGTTCTTCAGACACCGGTAAAGCCGGAAAAGCTGGTGTTTGTCAATGGAAGCCAGGGAGTGCTGATCGGTGTCAAATATGCGGATGGAATTAATATATTAAATGTGGAAAAGCGCCTTCAGTACAAGATTGATGAGTTTAAAACGTCAAAGCTGTATGCGGGAATGAAACTGACAGAATTAAATAATCAGGCCAGTTTTGTAAAGGATTCCATAGATATGTTTGCAGATAACCTGATTGAAGGGGTTCTGCTGGTATTTATCGTTGTTCTTATATCCATGGGACTGCGGTCAGCTGCTGTTGTATCTATTCCCATTCCTGTTATCTGTATTCTTGTATTTGGTTACATGTATCTGACAAGAATTCCTCTTCACCAGGTAGCGGTTGCATCGCTGATGATATCGTTAAGCTTAATGGTTGCAAACGGAATTGTTGCAAATGATAACATACACGTTTATCTGGCCAGGGGTGAAACGCTCACGAATGCCTGTATTAATGGTGTAAAGGAGGTTGGAATTCCCATTCTGACTTCATCACTGACTACGGTTGCCTCCTTTCTTCCTTTGGCAATGATGAACGGAGATGCGGGAAAATTTGTAAAAACGCTGCCAATTCTGGTAAGTGTGGCGCTGGCAGGTTCTTATCTGACTTCTCTGACAATTGTTCCGGCTCTGGCACATCTGCTTAACCGTCAGCCGGCCAAAGATAAGCCTGTCAAAGCAGAGCCATCCAGATTTGCAGTATGGATACAAAAAATAGCAGAAAAACTGCATTTAAAGCAAATTCTGGAAAAAGGGAATGAATTATATGGACGCTTATTGAGTTTTTCATTAAAGAAACCACGTGCGGTTCTGTTATTTTTTGCCGGTTTGCTTGCGGCTTCTTCTCTTGTAGTACCGACTCTCGCCGTGCAGCTTTTTCCTCCTGTAGAACGTGATCAGTATGTACTTAACGTAACAACCCAGGACGGAAGTACTTTAGAAAAAACTCTGGCTCAAAGCCAGAAGTTAGCCGCTGTGCTGGAGAATGAAAAATCCGTACACTCCTTTGCAAGCACGGCTGGTGATGGTTTTATGAAATATTATGTTACCTTTGAACCGGAACAGCAGGCTACGAACAAAGCCCAGTTTCTGATTAATGGAACCCGTGCAGAGGCCGCTGCTGTAGAAAAGAGAATTCTTGAAGCGGTTCCGGGGATCAGCACTACCCTTAAATATTTAGAAATCAGTTTGCCCCTGACGTACCCCATTCAGGTACGAGTATCCGGTGATGATATTGAAAAACTTCGGAGCGCAGCCGCTGAGATAGAGGAACGCTGCCGTACTGTACCGGGTACCCGAAATGTGGAGGACAACTATGGAGATAACAGCTACCGCTTAAACGTAAATGTAAATGAGGAAAAGGCGAACCTTGTAGGAATCACCAACTACGATGTTGCCAGTACAGTGCGAATGGCGGTAAACGGATTAGAAATATTAAAGATGAAACAGAAGGATCTGGAGAAAGATTCCCTGCCGGTTATTGCAAAAATATCCGATAAAGATAAAACCAGCAGGGAAATACTAAATACCATATTCCTGACTTCGCAGGTGACAGGAAAGAATGTTCCGCTGACGCAGATCGCCGAAATACAGACCCAGTCATCATTAAACCAGATTATCCGCCGAAACAGCCAGCGGACCATTACCATTGGCAGTTATGTGGAAGATGGATACAATACGGCAGCAGTGATGGGAAATGTGGAAAAAAGTATGAAAGATCTCAAGCTTCCGGACGGTTACACTTTGGAATACGGCGGCGAAAGTGAAAACAGCACGGATGCATTTTCTTCCATGACATTGCCCACGATCATCGCAGTTATCCTGATTTATATCATACTGGTATTTCAGTTTGGAGATCTTGTAGAGCCGCTGATCATAATGGGTACGATTCCGCTGTCATTTATCGGCATTATCTGGGGCTTAAAGTGGATGGGGTATCCCATTGGATTCATGGCGCTGTTAGGTGCAATCAGCCTCATGGGAGTTGTTGTTAATAACGGTATTGTACTTCTGGATTATATCAAGGTGCTGATTCCCCAGTCGGGTAGCGTTAAGGAAGCCATTGTTAAGGCATGTGAAACGCGAATGCGCCCAATCATGATTGGAATGGTAACAACCGTTTTCTCCCTTCTTCCGCTTATGACTTCAGGAGGACCGCTGTGGGCACCTATGGCCACAGCAGTAATATTCGGAATGATCCTGTCCACAGTTTTAACTATGATTGTTATTCCCTGTGCTTATGCAATGATTGCCTCTGGGCGTGCAGAACAAAATAGAAATTAAATTTATTTCGAAAAGGTTTAAGAAGGCTTTGTTCACAATATTATGAACAAGGCCTTTTCCTTTATATGGAGTTAAATTAAAAAACTACTAAACAAATAAACTATATTTTTTTGAAAAATATGTTATTATATTGTCAAAGATTGAAAACGGGAGGTACTATGGAAAATCATATAAAAATAATTGAAGCCATAAAAGAATACTGCCTCGGGCATTCTGGTTCTTATGAAGCAAGACCATTTGGGGAGTATCCAATTTGTTACAAGGTAATGGGGAAAATATTTGTGCAGCTCAATCCGCAGGAAAATTTTTATAAAATAACCTTAAAATGTGATCCGGAAAAATCATACCTTTATCGTCAGCTTTATCCGGGAATCATAGTAAGGGGTTACCATTGCCCTCCCGTTCAGCAGCCGCATTGGAATACGGTTGATTTAGATGCGTTTTCAGATCAGGAGCTGCTGTTCCAGATGATTGATGAGGCTTATGAATGCGTGATAAATAAATTCAGTAAAAAAGCAAAAGAGAAGCTGGGCAGTCTGTCTGTGCTGGAGTTTCGCAATACGGATGGAGATGAACCGGATTTTGCAATGCTTTGCGGGAGGCTGGACCACGCGCTTAATGAGATTGTGGGAAGTCATTATCAAAGAAGTAAGTATGACCAGTACAATCAGAGAGACAGTATTCATGACGTGATTGTTGCATATCACAATGGAGAACCGGTGGCGTGCGGATCATTTAAAATGTTTGACGAAACTCATGCGGAGCTGAAACGGGTTTATGTGGAACCGTCACATCGCCATATGGGGTTAGGCGGGGAATTAATCCGGAGATTAGAGGCAAAGGCAAAGATGAATGGTTATATCTGGTGTATTCTGGAAACCGGGAGGCTGTTAGATGCAGCTCATATGATGTACAAAAAGGCAGGTTATCAGATTATTCCTAATTATGGTCAGTATGTTGGGATGGAGGATTCCATTTGTATGGAACGTAAAATATGATGGGGGTAGAAAACATAGAAAAATATGAACTTGGGTTAAAGAAAAAATCATTCTCCCTGTTCTTTCATGGAGGAGAGATCTGGTGTGAGCATCTGGATTCTCTTTATGATCAGATGGAGCTGCTTAAACAGAAATTTATGCAGGATTTATTACAAATTCAAAAGCCGTCTTCCAGTTCATTTGTAGCGGTTATTCTGGATGATTCCAATGTTGACAGTGAAATATTGGATCAGATTCTTCATGAGTTTTTCAGATTAAATAAGCAGCTGCGTAAAGTTGTCTTTGTGGGATTAAATTCAAAAATGAAACGATATATGAAAAAGAGAAGCGCAGATACTAATTACTTAATGATCTGCATGGATGATTTGGAAAAGGCCAAAGAATGGCTTGTAAGGAAGGAATGAAGGGGGTATTATGAATAATAAAGAAATCATTGAGCTGGCGATGCAGCAATCAGCAATTGACAGTAATTGCTGTATGGAGGATTTTAGAAGGAATGAGAATAAGGTTGTACTTTCTGTAAAAAATCCCAAAGCCCGAAAATATTTAGAGCTTTGCAAAATATCCGGTTGCTCATTGTTTTGAGACACCGAAATGAATGGGTAGGGAACCATGACAACAATATATTTTATTCGGCATGCCGAACCAGATTATACAAATCATTCTGATGCGGAGCGGCAGCTGACACAAAAAGGAATAGAAGATAGTGAATTAGTAACCAGTTATTTAAGAGATAGGGATATAGATGTGGTCTTTTCCAGTCCATATAAAAGAGCTGTGGATACTGTACGACATTTTGCAGATTCCTATCATTACCCAATTGTACTGGTTGATGAATTTCGTGAAAGAAAAATTGACAGCTGTTGGATAGAGGATTATACAAAATTCTGTAAAATGCAGTGGGAGAATTTTGATTATAAGCTTACTGATGGTGAAAGCTTAAGGGAAGTTCAAACAAGAAATCTTGAGGTTTTGATAGATATTTTGAAGAAATATAAAGATAAATCAGTTGTAATCGGATCTCATGGAACCGCATTAAGTACGGTTATCCATTATTACGATCCAACCTTTGATTTTGCACAATTTCAGCAGATTCGGTATTTAATGCCATGGATTGTAAAGTTTACATTTGATGATGAAAAACTTATGGGAATTGAAAAAATAGAGATTCGGAGAAGTAAATTATGTTTATGAATACAGACTTTTTAAAAAATGACGAAATATCTCTTAAGTTAGTTAAAACAACTGTTGGCAACATCCATAAGCAATGGCTTCCTGCCTACCATTTCACAATATATGATAAGCAGGGTAAAGAAGCTGGTGGATGTGATTTAAGAATCGGACATAACAATAATGTGTACTATGGCGGCAATATTGGATACCACATCGATGAACAATATCGTGGATCTCATTATGCCGGAAAAGCCTGCCTGTTACTGTTTCAGCTGGCTAAAAAACATAAGATGGATTACCTTATTATCACCTGCAATCCCGACAACCATGCTTCAAGGAGGACCTGTGAATATGCAGGCGGAACATTAGAAAAAATTGTACAGATACCAGATGATAATGATATGAGAAAAGCTGGAGAAACAGAAAAATGTATCTATCGGTTTCATTTACAAGATTATTAAAAATTAGTGAGGTGACTAACGATGAAAAATGAATTACATGTCTTTTTTGATTATATCTGTCCGTTTTGCCTGAGAGCACATAACTATTTAAAGGAACTTATGCCGGAATATCCGGATCTGCCTATAGTATGGCATCCCTGCGAATCCCACCCCAGACCAGACCGGTATGGTCCTCATAGTGATTTGTGCATTCAGGGATATTTTTATGCTCTTGATCATGGAGTTAATATTTTGGATTACCATGACCGTATGTACCAGGCAACCTTTAAAGATCATGTTAATATTGAGGATATTGATGCTCTCAGCGATTATGTCAGCGATATGGTTGATACGAATAACTTTAAACAGTCGATTCAACAGGGTATTTACCTGGAAAAACTTGCGGGATCCAATGAACTTGCGTTTGAACATTCTGGTGTCTGGGCGGTCCCTGCATATAGAATGGGTGATTTGAAACTAGATGCAGTTGAAAATGTGGGTGTTGATAAAGAACAGATTCGGCAGTTTTTAAAGGGGGAAAAGTAATGCGGCTGAAAAATAATATGTTATTAATAATTGATAAGGCTGTCAAAGCGGATGCGGCTGAAATAATTGAATTTCTTAATATTGTGGGTGGAGAGAGTGATAATTTATTGTTTGGAGCAAATGGTTTTCATACGTCGGTAGAAGCAGAAGAAAATTTCATAGAAAACCTCCTGCATTCTAATGTTTCGGCTCTGTTTACAGGGAAAATTGAAAATGAAATAGTATGTACAGGCAGCATAATGACCTCACCAAGAGAAAGAATATCTCATCAGGCGGATCTCGCCGTTTCAGTGAAAAAGAAATATTGGGGATTAGGTATAGGAACACACCTGATGCAGACAATGATTTCTTTTGCTAAAAGAAATGGTCAGACAGAAATACTGCATTTAGGCGTGAAAGAAGATAATTTAACTGCAGTAAATCTATATAAAAAAATGGGATTCAATGAAATAGGCAGGCATAAAAACTTCTTTAAGATTGATGGGAAATATTACGATGAAATTCTAATGGATTTGCATTTATGAAACCATCTCCCAGCCGTGCAAAGGTAATACCCCTTTCCTTTATAATCAAAGCAACTTTACTATAAAAATAAGCCATTATGAAAAGCTATTATCGGGATAGTAATTTCATTTGGAACAAAATAATATAAATTTTAATACGTGGGAGTTATGAGATGAAAATTGATTCTGTGGAAAATGATTTAATAAAAAATCTTGATAAAATACACACAACAGAATTAGGTGTTCAGAGGATCAGGATGAATCTGAGTCTGGACACGCCGGATTTAATTGCATGGAGTAAAAATTGTGTTGAAAATGCAGACATCATAATCAGAAAAGGAAAGAATTGGTATGTGGATGTTGGCGGCTGTATTTTAACTATTAACGCACATAGTTTTACAATAATTACAGCCCATAAAAAGAAATAATGGGAAGAACAGTGAAATTCTCTTAAATAGAGCGGAGGACAAAACTATGAGAGTGTTTGTCGTGTACTGCCATCCAAGTAAAAAAAGCTTTACGCATGATATCAAACAGGTATTTTTAAAGGGATTAAATGATGCAAATCATGAATTTGTTGTCTCTGATTTATATGAGATGAATTTTAATGAGGAGATGTCAGAAGACGAATATGAAAGAGAAGCTTATTACAGAACGGATATCCCAGTGGCTGATGATGTTATTGAAGAACAGCGGAAAATACAGGAATCTGATGCAATCGTATTCATATATCCTGTTTTTTGGACCGAGGCTCCTGCAAAATTAGTAGGGTGGTTTGACCGGATTTGGACGACCGGTTTCGCATATAATCCGAATCCCCAAATGAAAGTACTTAAGAAGGCATTATTTATCTTAAGTGCTGGAAAAACAATGGAATCTCTTGAGGAAACAGGGGAATCTAATGCTATGAGAACTGTGATGATGGGAGATAGGATCAGAAACAGAGCACTTGAGAAAGAAATGATTATATTTGATGGTACTACCCATTGGGATGAGGAGCAACGAAAGGAACGGGTGGCAGTGCATCTTAATACTGCATATAAGTTAGGGTTAAATTTTTAAATAAATAATATGGATTAATTCAGCTGGCAGGAGGAATATTGTGAAAAAATTAGGCTTGATAGGTGGCATGGGACCGGAGTCTACCATTCCCTATTACCGCGATATTGTTTATGGTATTAAACAAAGAGTGGGGAAGGACTATTATCCTCAATTAACAATTGAAAGTGTTAATGTTTTTAAAGTTTTAAAATTATGCAGAGAAAATAGGCACGAAGAATTGACCAATTATCTTCTGGAAGCAATCAATAATTTGGAACGTAGCGGAGCAGAAATAGCTGCTTTATCAGCAAATACACCGCATATCGTATTCGACAGGCTTAAAGAACAAACATCCATACCTCTAATCAGTATTATTGAGGCGACCTGTCAAGAGGCTGAACATAGAGGTTTAAATAAAATAGGTCTGCTTGGAACCATTTTTACAATGACGGGAGATTTTTATAAAAAACCTTTTTATGAGAAGAATATAGAGATTGTGGTTCCATCAAGTTTATCAATGGAATTTATTAACGAAAAAATTACAAAGGAGTTGGAACTTGGCATAGTGAAAGAAGAAACACGAAAGAGCTTTCAAAAAATAATTATGCAGATGAAAGATGAAGATAATATTCAGGCTGTAATTTTGGGTTGTACAGAACTACCTTTGATTTTAAGTGATGAAGTGAGTTCTGTCCCGTGCCTGGATACAATGCAAATACACATCGCGTCTATAATAAATGCTATTCTTGGCTAATCTTCATCTTGCCTAGTTTATAAACAAACTGGCAAGAAGTTGAAGGATTTGCCATCGGAAATAATTGTCTCATTAGCTGTTACAGCCGCTTAACTTGTATGGTATTGTGCTTTTACAAGATAAACACCTGCCACTACTATAATAATTCCAGCAATTTCTTTTGATGATATTATTTCTGAAAATAATAGGAAGGAATAGACGGATGCAATCGCCGGTTGTGAAAGACAAATAATAGATGACAAATTCACATTGATTTTTCCCTGGCAATGTGCAAGAAGGTTATGTCCTATTACCTGTAAGCAAAGAGTTAAACCTAGCAATGGCCAGAGCTCGTTTATACCATTTGGAACCTGAAAACCCTCAATCAACGCAGAAGAAATAAATAAAGCTGTGACACTTCCAAACCCGCTTACAAACATTATAACACTGCTCTCAATTCTGTCCCGCAGCCTGTAAGATATCAAAAGAAAGCTTGCGTAGAAAAATGAGGCACAAAATGCTAAAAAATCACCAAAATAATTGGAAGTATTGGGATTGTTTTTTCCGCCAATTAAGATGAATACTCCCAAAAGTGTTATTACAGCCCCCGCGAAGAAAAATTTGGGTATCTTTTCTTTGAAAAGGAAAAAGGATACCGGAATGACTGTGAGCGGAGTTAAGTTTGTCAGTAAATTAGCATTAGCTACCGAAGTAAAGCTGAATGATAAATTCCAAAGTGATATATCTCCTGCAAGAAAGACGCCCGCTAAAAATAAGATGATGATATCTTTTCGTTTTAGCCGATTCAGGTTTTTATAAGCGAGTGGATATAGAATCGGCAGGGAAAACAGTACACGGTAAAATCCTGTATTGATTGGAGACAATGCACTGTATTTTACAAATATTCCGCCAGTAGCCAGGAATGCTACTGCAACAAGCTCCAATAGAATATCCTTTGATTTATTGTGTCTGATACTTATGTCCATGATAGTTCTCCTTTGTTCATTTTTAACTTATGATATATCAATGATGGTACTATTAAAAGTGCCACTAAAACATAAAATAATGGGGCCACTAATGAGGAGGGTTTATGATTTTCGTTGTGAAAGAAAGCAGAGAACCTTTGTATATGCAAATCTATCAGCAGTTAAAAAAGGAAATAGTAAACGGCATAATGAAAGAAGGAGATATTCTGGCTGGAAGCAGAGGACTGGCAAAAACATTAAGTGTAAGCAGAAATACAGTTGACAGCGCATATAGCCAGCTATTAGCGGAAGGATATATTACGCCGAAGAAGGGAGTGGGATATGCAGTTACTTCATTGCCTGTATTGAAGCTAACCCACAAAGGGTCATTTTGTGCGGATACAGGACAGATAGTCTCAGATCATGAAATCTCGAGGAAAAAAGATGTTGTATATGATCTGACAAATGGAAGTCATACCAATGATCTTTTTCCTAAAGCACTTTGGCGGAAATATATGTTAGAATGTCTGGATTTGCTGGACCGCGAAAATAAGTTAGCCTCTCATATGGATCAGCAGGGAGAGTTGTATTTAAGACAAAATCTGCTCTCCTATCTTATGCGCATCAGAGGTGTACGGTGCAATGAAAATCAGATAATAATTACTTGCGGGATTCAGCAATCACTGGAATATTTATGCAGCTTATTCAACGATAAAAAAGTATGCGTAATAATGGAAGAGCCTGGATACCACAAAGCAGCGGCGGTTTTTAAAAATAATGGTCTCGATATTAGGACAGTACCGACGGATGAAAATGGGCTGGTGGTTTCCAGGCTGCCAGTGCAGACTAAGAATTATATAATATATTCAACACCTTCACACCAATTTCCAACAGGAGTAACTATGCCCATAAAGAGACGTCTGGAATTATTACAGTGGGTAAAGGATCATAATGCTTATATTTTAGAAGATGATTTTGATAGCGAACTGCGGTATTATGCAAGACCAATTCCATCCCTTCAATCAATTGATGAAGAGGATCGGGTGATTTATCTGGGTACGTTTTCAAAAGCCTTATCACCTTCGATCAGGATGGGGTATATGATTTTACCTCCTCAGTTGCTGAAATTATACCTGGAAAAATTCGGGGATTATAACAGTACGGTCCCTGTACTGAATCAGTATACGATAGCCCGCTTAATAGAAACCGGAGAATATGACCGGCATATCAGGCGGCTAAACCATGTATTTCGGAAACGGCTGGAGCGATTTAATGATGAGTTTTCGGATGTTAAAGATAGAGTGAAAATATCCGGAAACGGCAGCGGCCAGTATTTTCTTCTTGAATTTTCATCAATGGCAGATCAGGAGAAGCTGATAAACAAAGCGATGGAGTATGGGGTCAGAGTATACCCGACAATGCAGTTCTGGCAGGAGAAGGCGGATTGTCCCCCCAATACTATTTTTATGGGTTTCAGTAAAATTGACTTGAAAGATATACCGGATTGTGTAAGGCGATTAAAAACTGCATGGTCAGAATGGCTATAATTTATTTTCCCTATAATTGAAGAGGAATGATTATTTTATGAAAATTGAAAGCACAAAACTTAAAGATGTTAAAATTATTGAATATGATCCCAGGTTTGATAACAGAGGCTTTTCATACTGTATCTATAATAAAAGCGAATCAGAGCAGGCAGAAATCAATTTTGAATACATTGAGGAGCGGGTGTACTTCTCAGAAAAAGCAGGCACGCTCTACGGCATTCATTTTCAGAATAATCCCAAACCACAGACAAAGCTTCTGTATTGTATCAAAGGCAGGGGCATTGATTATGCGGCTGATTTACGAAGAAGTTCGCCCACGTATTTACAGTGGGTTGGTGTAGAATTAAGTGCGGAAAACAGGAGACAGATTTACATTCCGAAAGGATTTGGTCATGCATTTATATCTCTTGAAGACGGAACTATGAATGTTATGCGTTTCGATGAACCATTTGACAGCCGGTTGTCACGTCAAATCGCATATGATGATCCTGAGATTGGAATTAAATATCCCATGAATGATCCAATACTCGCACCTCATGACAGGAATGCCCCGTTGTTATCAGAAAGCGATTTAAATCTTTAAAAGTTTAGTATGAAACCACAAAATAATTAAACGACAAAAAGGATGGCTGCCGATATGATTCTATCTGATAAAACAATTATTAAAATGCTAAAAGAAAAAACTCTGTTTATAGAACCCCTGGAAAAGGGACAGATTCAGCCCGCAAGTGTGGATATTCGCCTTGGAAACACATTTAGTGTAGTGGAAGATACTTCAGACGGAATTATCACAATGCAAAACGAGATTAAATACAAGACAATTGTGACGGATAAATATCTTCTCCTTCCGGGTCAGTTTGTACTTGCAACCACGCTGGAGTATTTTGCAATGCCAGATGATCTTACCGCATTTGTTGAAGGAAGAAGTTCTCTGGGCAGGATGGGGCTTTTTATCCAGAATGCTGGTTGGGTTGATCCGGGGTTTGAGGGAGAAATAACCCTTGAGTTGTTTAATGCGAACCGCTGCGCGATTGAGCTGCAGTCTGGCCGCAGAGTTGGACAGCTTGTTTTTGCCAAGATGGATGAGAATGCTTTGAATCCATACCGGGGAAAATATCAGGGCCAGAAAGGGGCGACCGGGTCAAAGGTATTTATGGATAACGATGTAAGATAATTAATGGAGGCTGAAATGGTAATTACGTATCGAATCCCAACACCGGATGATATGAAGAAAGTCAGTGAACAAATTAGGCGCAGCTACGTGGCTGCATACGAAAGACTTATGGATCAAGAGTATTTATCAACGTTGAAAGCAGATCACTGGGAACCGATTTTGCAGGAAAGTATCCAGAACGGGGATACCTGTCTTATTGCAGAATGCGATGGAAACATTATAGGAAGTACCGTTTTCGGAACGGTTCCAGTCAGCGATAAAACCCAGGCTCAGTGGCACGCATTCTATCTTTTGCCCCAATATATTGGCATTGGAGTCGGACATTTGTTCTATCAGAAAATTGAGGAAGAAATGGTACGGCAGAAATGTGAGTGCTGTATACTGGAAGTATTGTCTTCTAATGAACGGGCAATTAAATTTTACATAAGCCATGGTTTTACAAAGTCAGAAACTTTCGAAGTGGAAGAGAATGGCATGATATTATTATGTGATAAAATGACGAAAGATTTCAGGTAAGGAGCGATTTATGGAATTTGAGATGCAGGAAAATGTTTTGACTGTAAATGATTATCAAAAACTTAGAACATCTGCGGGCTGGAGCGAGTTACCAGAGCAGCAGATAGAGACTGCATTAAAGAACTCATTATTTATAATAGCAGTCAAATATCAGGAACAGGTTGTGGCTATGGGCAGACTTGTGGGAGATGGGTGTTATATCTGCTATATCCAGGATCTGGTTGTATTACCGGAATACCAGGGTAAAGGTATTGGAAAATATATAATAGAAAGGCTTATTTCTTATGTAAGGGAGCAGGGAATTCCAGATACAAATATTACATTGGGACTCTTTGCAGCCATAGGGAAAGAAGGTTTTTATCAGAAACAGGGATTTCATATCCGGCCAAATGATAACAGAGGGGCTGGAATGGAGATTATATTACCCGTACACCAGGATACAGGAGCATAGCTGGAAGTAAAAATAGAAAAGGAAGGTATGGCATGCAAACAATTATTATCCGGTTATCTCCGGAGAAACTTGAAAATGCTGATTTGGATTTGCGTTACTATATTCCAGAACGTATAGAGGAAATAACTGACGGAATGGTTCAGGACAATGGGTATGATTATCTGGAGGAAAATGCTCTGGCACTTTGGCTCCAGACAGAGGATGCGATCGGTGCTTATCCAGCTATTGTGAAGCTGTTTAGGGAAGAATCCTTTATGGGAAATGACCTTTCTTTGTCAGCGGAACTATATATCTCTGAAAAAGATACGGATGAGCTGGAAAACTGCAGGCTTGTTTATCCATAATAAAAGGGGGAAGATCCAATGGTACATTTGGTATACTGCACTATAACTATGAAAAGTCCAGGTTCTGACATTAATAAATAAGTAACTTCAAAAGAAGGAATAATATGAGAATTTTGATGTTTGGCGGTACAAGATTTTTTGGTATCCATACAGTAAATGAATTAATACAAAATGGACACGATGTCTCCATCGCAACAAGAGGTATCACGTCTGATAAGTTTGGAAGAAGTGTTAATAGAATCATTCTGGACCGGAACAATCAGGAGAGTCTGAAACAAAGACTTGCCGGAACACATTATGATGTGGTGATTGATAAACTGGCATATTGCTCTAACGATGTGAAACAGATATTTGATGTTATTGATTGTGATAAATATATTCAGATGTCCAGCACCGCTGTTTATGATCCCAAGCACTGGAATACCGTGGAAGAGGACTTTAATCCTAAGGATAAAGAACTGGTCTGGTGTTCAAGAATGGATTTTCCATATGATGAAATAAAAAGACAGGCAGAACGCGCACTATGGCAGAGATACCCGGACAGAAAAATCGTTTCAGTCCGATATCCATTTGTATTGGGAAAAGATGATTACACAAAAAGACTGTTGTTTTATGCTGAACATGTAAAAAATGGTCTGCCTATGAATATTGATAACACAGATTCCCAGATGAGTTTTATAAGGTCTGACGAAGCCGGAAAATTAATGGCATTTCTGGCAGACAGTAATTATACCGGACCAATTAACGGCGCTTCTGATGGAACAATATCAATACGGGAAATTCTTGATTATTTGGAGCAGCGGACGGGGAACAAAGCAATTCTTACAGCAGCTGGAGAAAACGGTCCATACAATAACGAACCTGAATACAGCATTAACACAGACCGGGCGAAACAATGCGGTTTTACTTTTACCAATATTAAAGACTGGATCTTTGAACTGGTTGATGAGTATTTGTCCGATATCACATATGGAAGGAAATAAAAAAATGTTTCGATACGTACATACTAATATTATTGCGAAAGACCCTGATAAACTGATTGCCTTTTACAAAGAAGTATTTCACTGCAAAAGTATCGGAGAGGAACGGGATTTAAAAGGACAGTGGCTGGACAGGCTGACAGGTTTAAATAATGCCCATATTATGGGAGAACACTTATTACTGCCCGGTTACGGTGACGATCATCCCACACTGGAAATATTTTCCTATGATGCAGTCAGAGAGACCGTAATAGGAGAAGTAAACCGCCCTGGTATTGCCCATATTGCATTTGAAGTTGACGATGTAGAGACAACCCTGGAATTAATGATACATGCCGGAGGAAGCCAGGTTGGTGAATTGGTCACGGCCGAATATCCCAATGATACAGAAGCTGTCTTTGTCTATGCCAGGGACCCGGAAGGCAATATTATTGAGTTACAAAGCTGGAGGCAGAAAAAGAACTAAGTATTTCTGGCTTTTTGCAGTAGGGAGGAGTGTGAACAATATGGACCAGATTCTGGAACTTGTGTGTGGATTAAAAGACAAAAACGATAAATATGCATATCAGTGTTTGAAAAAACTGGAGTCTGAAAGTTTAATCTCAGATGCAGTTTACCCATATTTTGATCTTTTTGCTGAACTAATAGATCATCCTAATTCATATTTCAGAACCAGAGGAATTATATTAATTGCAGCAAATGCAAAATGGGACAGGGAAAATAAAATTGATGAAATCATTGATCAGCTTCTTAAACACGTGGGAGATGAGAAGCCAATTACGGCAAGACAGTGCATAAAAGTGTTGCCGCTGGTAGCTCAATATAAACCTGATCTGGCATATGATATCATCATGGCTTTGCGTAATGCCAATACCCAAATGTACAAGGACAGTATGCAGCCATTGGTTAATAAAGATATAACTGAAGCATTAAACCGTATAGATAAGTTAAAATGATAAATCCACAGGGGGGACTGTAAATGCTGCATTATGAGTCATTAATACATGTAGAAAGAGAAGTAATATATCAGGCTTTTTTAAAAGCCTTTTCCGATTATCAGGTCCGCCTGGATATGTCATTTGCCCAATTTGAAAAGATGCTGAAACGGAGAGGCTTTGATCCCAAGGTATCCGTTGGAGCCTTTGATGAGGACGGTCTGGTCGGATTCATTTTAAATGGCTGCAGAAAGTGGAATGGAAAAGCTACGGCATACGATGTAGGAACCGGGGTGATACCGCAGTTTAGAAAACAGGGGATCACCAATCATATGCTTCAGTCAGCAAAACAACATTTTAGTGATACAGGAGTAGAACAATATATTTTGGAAGTACTGACCTCTAATACCGCCGCCGCAAATATTTACAGAAAAAATGGCTTCACTGTGGAGAGAGAATTCCTGTGCTGTCAGATGACACGGGGGAAGGACAGATCGGATCCCATTCACCAGGCAGAGCATATTTTAAATCCGGATTGGGAAGTGCTTGGTAGTTTTTGGGATTTTCCCCCATCCTGGCAAAATTCCATACAATCCATAGAAGCAGTACCGGAGAGCTTTATTATCTCGGCTGTGCGCAAAAACAATTGTATTGCTGGTTACGGGATAATCGATAAGTCAACCGGGGAAATTCCACAGATAGCTGTGGATAAGAGCTGGAGAAACAAAGGTATTGGCAGCAGCATACTGGCAGATTTAATTGAGCAGACGGATTCGGATCAAATAAAAATTTTGAATATCGATACCCGTTCGGAGGCAATGCTTCAATTTATTTCAGCCGCTGGTTTTCACAATACAGTTAATCAGTATGAGATGAAGCTGGAATTATAACAGAGAAAATAAGTGTAAACAGGAGAGGTATAAATGAATCTCGGGGAAATAGTTGGTGTCGGTAATACTGCAACCGTATATGAGTGGGAAATCGGAAAAGTAGTGAAGCTTTTTCGTGAGGGCTATTCCTGTCAGGATGCGATCAGAGAATTTGAAAATGCAAGGGCTGTAAATGATATGGATTTTCCAAAACCGAAAGCATATGAGTTTATTACATATGAAGGAAAACATGGAATTGTGTACGATAAGGTGATGGGAGAATCTTTACTTGACTGGACTTTAAGAACCGGTAATCTGGAGAAATGTTCAATTCTTATGGCGAAAGCACACAAGGCTATTTTGAAACATGATATCACAAATGTACCTGATTACAAAGATTTTTTGATATACCAGATAAAGAAAGCCTCCATAACAAAAGAAGAACGGCAGAATGCACTTTATCTGGCTGATCAGCTGAAGAATGGAACGACTTTGTGTCACGGTGATTTTCACCCAGGCAATGTAATGCTATTCCAGGATCGTATATCTGTCATCGATTTTATGAATGTATGCCGGGGGAGCAGGCTGTATGATATTGCGAGAACAGTATACTTAATCGAATATACACCAGTACCATCCGGTGCAGATAATCCAGAGAAGATCAGAAATCTCAAGAAAACACTGTCACGGCTATACCTGGAACAAATGAATTTAAATAAAGACAGTATAAAAGATTATTTGACCGCCATTTCTGTTGCTCGAAAAGGTGAGTGCCCGGAAGAAAATCGAATGTACTGATGTTACTAAAAACAGTGGAATCTGCATTGACAGGAACTTTTATAACCGCATTGCCGCTGAAAATATATGTATGTTACAATAATTGATAATTATATTATTAATAGAATATAACGTAATTGTTAATTAATAGTCAAATAATATGGCGAATATTATTGAAAATATACTTAATTATCTCGCGTTTTTGTCGATATTATCCATAAGAGCTGAAGAAATACCAGCTGACTAAACGAGCGGAGGTAAAGGCTATGAACATCATAAAAAACTTAAAAGTGGCAAACAAATTATGGCTGATTATTTTTCCTGCAATTTTCACACTCATATTTTTGCTGGTGTTTTTTATTTATCGATCAAACAAGATTATGGAAGATTCAAAGACATCTTTATACGATGAGGTTTTTGTCAGTACGGATAAAATCCTGAATGCAGACCGGGATTTTTATCAGGCAGCTATTGCGCTGAAGGAGCTGTATCTGGAAAAGGGTAAATTGAAAGATGAAGACAAAAATAAACTGATAGCAGACTTTGATGAAAATGTCAAACAGGTTCAGGACCGGGTTTCCTCCGCACTTGACAATGTAAAATCAAACGAAGCTCTTTACCGGAACTATCAGCATTCCACAGCCCAATTAACTCTGGAGCAGTTATATACAGCTTTTCAGGCAGACTTTCAAACATGGCTGAATGCATATGACATTAAAAATGATACAGGGGATATGGAGTTGTCACAGTCCAGCTTTGACAAAGCAAGAGAAGACATTAATTTGATGACAGAACTGCTTGAGGATTATGCCAATACCCGATCTGCTGAAATTGAAAACAGTGTAACCCAAAGTATCCGGACATCAGTTGCCACTATAGCTGTTGTGATTTTTTTAATTGCTCTGTTCTCGATTCAGACTCTCCGCTATTTAAAAACGAATATCCAGTATATTACCGGTATCAGCAAACGGATTGCCCAGGGAGAATTATCTCTTGAAATAGATGAGAAAAAAATCACCAGAGATGAACTGGGACAGCTTTGTGAGGCAACCGGACAGACGCTCCGGCAGTTGAATGAATATAATTCATATATCAATGAGATCACTGAGGTACTTGACATTATGGCTGGGGGAGATATGAGAATTACATTAAGTCAGGAATACTCCGGCAAGTTTTCTTCTATTAAAAGTTCCCTGCTTCGTATTTCCTCCTCTCTGAATAAGACACTGTCCACAATTGCGGATTCTTCCAGACATATAGATTCGAGTTCCAGGCAGATTTCCGATACCGCACAGTCCCTGGCCCAGAGCACAACAGAGCAGGCGAGTTCTGTGGAAGAACTGTCTGCTTCCATTGCAGATGTGTCTCAGCTGGTACATAAGAATGCAGCCAGTGTGACAGAAGCCGCTGATTATATCGGAGAGACAGTCATGGATATTAATGAGAGCAATGCTTCCATGAAGCAGATGCTGGCTTCCATGGAAGAAATTGGCAGTTCCTCCGGTCAGATCAATAAGATCATTGCAGTAATTAATGATATCGCATTCCAGACCAATATTCTTGCATTGAATGCGGCTGTAGAGGCAGCAAGAGCAGGCGCAGCAGGAAAGGGCTTTGCGGTAGTTGCAGATGAGGTCCGGAATCTGGCAACAAAATCTGCCAGCGCAGCGCAGCAGACCTCTTCCCTCATTGAAGATTCCATTAAAGCAGTTTCAGACGGCTCAAAGCTGGCAGAAGATACGGCAGATGCGCTGGAACGTGTTTCCTCAAAGGCATCTCAGATTAATGAGATTATTCTTAAGATTAAAGAGGCTTCCTCTGAACAGGCTGTCTCTATTTCCCAGATTAATCAGGGAATTGAGCAGATCTCTTCTGTTGTACAGACAAATGCTGCGACTGCGGAGGAAAGTGCCGCTTCCAGTGAAGAACTGTCAGGTCAGGCAGCCCTGTTATATAGCGAAGTGGGTAAGTTTAAGCTTGCAGATGTATGACCCCTTTTCATTATCAATTATTATTTGAATAAGTATGTTTTGGGAATAGCCCGGACTGTTATATTACAGTCCGGGTTGTATTAATTTAAAGACACTGGTTTGATTGTTATATTTCATTACTTAGGCTATAATATTTGTAATTGGTTAAGTAATATAAAAATCTTAAAATGGAAAAAATGAATAGAAAACAAGATACGGAGGAATTGAATATGTTTGAACCAATGATTGCTGCATTGAAATTGCAAAAAAGGCGAATTGTTTTTACTGAGGGGACTGATCCAAGAATATTAGAAGCAGCCAGCCGCCTGTATCGCGAAGAAATTCTAACTCCCATTTTGCTGGGGAATCCGGATAAGATCAACGCTGCAGCCAGAGAGTGTAACAAGCCGATTGATGAAATTGAGATGATCGATCCTCTGAATTATGATGGTCTGGATGAAATGGTATTAAAAATGACAGAATTAAGAAAAGGTAAAATGGACGAAGCAGCCTGCCGCGAAGCTCTCAAAAAGTCCAACTATTTTGGAACCATGCTGGTTCAAATGGGTAAGGCAGACTGCCTTTTGGGAGGAGCAACTTATTCCACTGCAGACACAGTGAGGCCTGCCCTTCAGCTGATTAAAACCAGACCTGGCAGCAAAATTGTTTCCAGCTGTTTTATTCTTTCCAGGAAAACAGAAGGTGGGAATGAGATGTATGCCATGGGTGACTGTGCCATAAACCTTGATCCCAATGACGGGGAGCTGGCGGAAATCGCATGTGAAACAGCCCGGACAGCCAAACGATTTTCCATCGATCCAAAGGTTGCCTTACTTTCCTATAGCACACTGGGGTCAGGAAAGGGAGAGTCGGTTGATAAGGTGAGAATGGCAGCTGAGAAATTAAAAGCCATGAATCTGGATTTTCCGGCAGACGGAGAATTGCAGTTTGATGCGGCATTTTCTCCTGTTGTGGCAAAAACGAAAGCTCCGGAATCAGCGGTTGCAGGAAAGGCCAATGTTTTCATTTTCCCGGATATCAATGCCGGTAATATCGGTTATAAAATTGCACAGCGCTTAGGCGGATTTGAAGCTTTCGGACCCATCCTGCAGGGATTAAATGCACCGATTAATGATCTTTCCAGAGGCTGTAATGCAGACGAGGTTTATAAAATGTCTATTATTACAGCAGCACTTATATAGCTTACAAACAGATAGTTCACTGTCTTCGTGAAAGGAGTTTTATATGTTTAGAGAAATGCGGCGTAAAAATCAGGTACTGTCAGCAGAAGAAAGCATTCAGATTCTGGAACGGGCAACGTCCGGAGTGCTTGCTGTATCTGGTGATGATGATTATCCATATGCTGTCCCCTTAAGTTATGTATACCATGATAATAAGATTTACTTTCATGGTGCAAAAACAGGTCATAAATTAGATGGAATTACAAGAAATGAAAAAGTTTCATTTTGTGTAATTGATCAGGATCAGGTTGTACAGGATGAATATACCACATATTTTCGCAGTGTCATTGTATTTGGCAGAGCCCGTATCATGGATGAAGAGGAGAAAAGAAGAGCGCTTGAAATTTTAACAGCAAGATACTCACCTGATATAGAAGCGGCCAGGCGTTCACAGGCAATTGACAAAGGGTTAAAAGCTGTCTGCATGATAGAACTTGAAATTGAACATATGAGCGGGAAAGAATCAATTGAATTGGTTAAGCAAAAAGAAATACAATAAATGAAAAAGGGATGATTTAAATGGACAGGTGGTTTACACTTGATCAAATTGATTCGGATACTCACATCATCAGCGAATACCGCCATTGGGAGGAGACTCACTGTTATCTGCTGGAAGGAGAAGAACGATGTCTGCTTATAGACACCGGTCTTGGCATCTGCAATATTTCAGAAGAAGTAATGCGTCTCACAGATAAAAGGGTAACTGCAGCTGCGACACATATCCACTGGGACCATATCGGCGGGCACCAATATTATCCGGATTTTTATGCGCATGAAGCGGAACTGGAATGGCTGAACGGAGGTTTTCCGTTATCTGTGGATACAATCCGTGATATGGTTACTGACCGGTGTGATCTGCCGGAGGGGTATGATATCACTACTTACAAGTTCTTTCAGGGAGTTCCTGCACGGGTACTGAAAGACGGTGATACCATTGATCTGGGAGGGCGGGAGATTACTGCATTACATACACCTGGGCATTCTCCCGGACATCTGTGTTTTTGGGAAGCGAAGCGGGGATACTTATTTACCGGTGATCTTGTTTATAAAGATACGCTGTTTGCTTACTATCCTTCCACCGATCCCAAGGCATATCTTGAGTCTCTGGAAAAAATTGCAGCGCTGCCTGTTAAAAAAGTATTTCCGGCTCATCACAGCCTGGACATTCACCCGGAGATTTTAAGCCGTATGAGGGACGCTTTCCGCCAGCTGGAAGCGGATGGCGTCCTTCATCATGGTAGCGGTACCTTTGATTTCGGAGACTGGGCTGTCTGGCTTTGATATTTAAAATTTAAATGATCCGACCAGTGATTTTAATGACACAGCCTGTGCAGATAATTCTTCTGCTGTAGCAGCACTTTCTTCTGCTGCAGCAGAATTAGACTGCACAACATTGGAAATTTGATCGACACCTATGAGCATTTGGTTGATTGCATCATTTTCCTGTTCTGTAGCTGAAATTATTTCTCTCATACTTCTTACTGCGATTTCGGTTTTTTCCACAACTTCCTTTAATGATAAACCTGTTTCATCAACCATACGTGACCCTTCTTCTACCGCGAGAATGGATCGCTCTATCAGTGCAGTTGTACTGCTGGCGGCCTGACTGGATTTGGCGGCCAGACTTCTTACCTCATCTGCAACAACAGCAAAGCCCTTGCCGACGCTTCCTGCGCGTGCAGCTTCTACCGCAGCATTCAGGGCCAGAATATTTGTCTGGAAAGCAATTTCTTCTATCACTTTAATTATTTTTCCTATCTCAGCAGAAGTGGTATTTATTTCCCTCATTGCAGAAATCAGACTATTCATCTGATCGTTGCTGAATTTAATTTTTTCCCCCAGCTCTGACATGTACTTTTCTGAAGCTGCTGCATTGGAGGTATTTAGTTTTGTCCGTGAAGAAATTTCATCAAAAGATGCTGCAAGTTCCTCTACGGAAGAGGCTTGTTCGGTAGCCCCCTGAGCCAGTCCGGTTGCGCTTGCCGCCAGTTGTTCTACTCCAGAGGTTACCTGACTGGAGGCAATATCAATCTGATGCAACGTATTTGTTATATTATTGCTCATATAGGTGATGGATGTATAAATTTCATGCATATCACCCACATAGGCGCTTTCTGGTATCTGAGGCTTTGCTGAGAAGTTTCCTCTTGCCATTTCTCCAAGAAGATATTTTATATCTTCAATGATAGATTGAAGAGAACTTGTTAACATTTTTGCTGACTGAGTCAACAACATTGTCTCATCATTGGTCTTAATGTCTGCAACGATACTGTGGAAATCCCCTTCTGCAAGCTTCTGTAGCCGGGTTGTACATATCTGAATCGGTTTCCCAATGGCATTTGCCAATTTAGCAGCGGATAGAAAGCTTATGATAAGAGCCAGTACAATCACTGCAATGGTCATGGCGATACTCTGGACCGTTCCACTTAAAAAATCATTGACAGGGGCACTGATTGCAATACTCCAGCCGTTGGTTTCTCCTATTGGGGCATAAGCAAGATATTTATTCTGCCCTTGATATTTGTAAGATCCAAAACCATTTTTTCCGGAAATCATTTCTTTCAGTATTGCTGCCAAAGATGCATACTGGGGGTCTTTTTTAGATTCTTCTATGTAATTAGTCTGGTTTTTGATTAATTCATAGTTTGGATGTGCGATCATCGTTCCCTTGCTGTCAGTGATGTAGGCATATCCATTCTTACTGACATTTATGGAAGAAACCAGAGTATTGAGAGAGCTTACATCCATACATGCCATAACTGCACCGATGACTTCTGTATTCTGGATACCGTCCTTCCAGATTGGAGCCGCAACAGCACACACATATTCTCCGGAGTCTCTGCTGTAAATTGGATCGCTGATATTTGATTTACCAGCAAGTGCGGATATGAAGTATTGTCTGTCACAAACGTTTAACTCTGAATTTGCAAGACTAACTCCCTCTTTATCAAATAAATAGACCTGGCTCCAGTTATATGATTTTTTGTAATGTTCTAATATTTCCAACTTCTCAGTAATTGGCATTGTATCTACTGATAACTCTTTTACGGTGCCTAATGTTTCTACAATATTTAATGTGGATTTCAGACGATATTCTACCTGACCTGCTGCCGCTGCGGCAGTTGTTTTTAAATTATTTTTCAAGATATAGATTGTTGACGAAAAGTTGAGCAAACATGTTAAAAAACCTACAAAGATAAGTGATGCAGAAACCATTACCATGATCATAAACCGTATCTTTCTTTTAATTGTTGTCACTTTTTGTAATTTGTTGTTATTCATATTTTTCTCCTTTTCGTATTGTGGGGTAAAATATAACAATAAAAAAACCGATTATGGATAAATTTTATTATAATTATACAAAAAAGTAAACAAAATTATTGATAAATGAAAAAACTTTTATCGACAAAATACGACATATTATGTCGACAAAAGTTTAACAAATTCTACTGTTTTACAGTTAAAGAGTGACGGAAAGGAAGAAGTATTTTCCAGCTTTATGCAATGTGGATACATTGGACTGGAAGACCCAGAATACAAAAAAAATCGTCCGCCACATAGTAAAACATGTGGAGCCTGGTGATATCATACTTCTTCACGATGTATTCCCTACATCTGTAGAAGCTGCGCTGGAGGCGATTGATGTATTAACCAAACAGGGTTATACGTTTGTTACAGCGGATGAATTATTAATTGATTAATGAATGTTTCAGGATTTGCTGCCGGAATTGAAAAAAAGTATCATTAAAAGCTCTTCCACATTGGCATTTTCGTTATATAATATTCTTAGAACAGAAATGTCCATTATATAACAAAGGAGGAGTTAATATGTCAACAGCCGTAATTTGTACGATTTTAATTGTGATCTGCTATTTTGGATTAAAAAGTTCAATTAAAAGGACAAAGCAGGGCTGCTGTGGAAGCGGCAGTGAAGAAGTTAAGAAAGTAAAAGCTGCAGACACCAATGAATCCCATTATCCGTTTACCGTGACTCTTCAAGTAGATGGAATGACCTGTGCCAACTGCAGAAAAAAAGTGGAGAATGCATTCAACAGTCTTAATGGGATTTATGCGGCCGCAGATTTAGAAAAAAAGCAGATTGTGATTCATATGAAAGAAAAATTAGCAGATGGAGAGATGAGAGATATTGTAAAAAAGGCTGGTTATTTTCCAGGCCGGTTCCTTTAACCTTAATGCTTTCGGCGCAGAGGGGCTGCTGCTCCATAAGTGATATATCAACTTGTGGAGCAGCAGCCTCTTTGATCAGACGGATTTATCGAATCCCGTTCATCATTGCATTTACAATATCGGGGTAATAAAAGGTATAATTTATTCTGTCGAGCAGACCAAAGAGCTCGCCATCACCACTTATGGCACCATTATCCCACCAGATGCAGGGAATCCCTTTCGCTTTGGCTGATTTTACATAGAAATTAGCCCAGTCAGTACGCTGTTTCAGATTGTTCTTATTCATTGCACCGAATTCACCAAGTATGACCGGATAACCTTTGGAAATGAAATATCGGTCAATACTGTCCATCAGATAGGTTATGGCCCCGGTATCTGCTCCGTTATCAAGACGCCATTCCGAAGTTCCGGAAGTATTCAGGGCAAAGTCATAAGGAGTGTAAGCGTGTATAGAGACAATGATCTTATTATCCTTTGGTATAACAAAGTTATCCCAGGCATTTGTGGCTGAAGTAGCAGCATAAGGCGGTATCATTAAATGTCTTAAAGAGTTGTTGCCGCTTAAGCTGCGAATGGTCTTTACAAAAGCTGCATTGAAGCGGTTCACGACCTCCTGGCCTTCTTTATTGCCGCCGTTCCACTCATCAGCCGTACCCTTTTGCCGTGGCTCATTCAGACCTTCAAAGATCAGATGCTCATCATAATTTTTAAATCTTTCCGCGATCTGGGTCCATACTTTTGTAAGTATCCTGGTAGCAGCAGCTTCATTTGCGAAGGAAGGAAAATGCCATTCCTCATGATGAAGGTTCAAAATAACGAACATCTTGTTATTGATGCCATAATCTACAACCTCCACAACCCTGTTAAGCCACGCAGGATCAATGGTGTAATCCGGTGCAGGTCCTAGGTGTTTTTCCCAGGTAGTTGGAACTCTTAAGGTATTAAAGCCACCTGCTTTGATTTTATCAATCATGGCTTTATTCGTTTTTGGATTCCCCCAGGATGTTTCGGAAGAAAGGCCAAAACCTCCTGTTGCATCCAGGGTATTTCCTAAATTCCATCCGATATGGATTTCCCTGACCAGTTCTGTGGAAGAGATATTCCGGATGGCTGCAGGCCTGCCTGCTTTTTGTGCGGCGGTCTCATTCATAAGCCCTGCCTGTTCTGACATAATACTCGTAGTTTTCATGTTTTTTGTACTCATATACCCTCCTATAAAAATATTTTTTTACTACAATCAGAGAATAACACGTCTTGTATCAGTTTAAAATGAAATTTAATGCAATAAAATCTGTGAAATAAGATAAATAGCAACAACTATAGATTAGGCAGCAGATTTTAGAGAAAAAGCGAGTGATAATACATATGGATGCATAGAGAACAAATGTTCTTGACAAATGACCGGACACTGCCCATAATAAAGAAAAAGAGATCAGAATAAGCCCTGTTTATCTGGATACGGGATAACGTATGGAGGAGAAGAAAATGGATTTATTTGATTATATGAGGGAAAACACGATGGAAAAAGAATCCCCTCTTGCTTCCAGGCTTCGTCCGTCCACCCTGGAAGAAGTGGTGGGCCAGCAGCATATTATCGGAAAGGATAAGCTCCTTTACCGCGCGATCAAAGCGGATAAACTGGGATCTGTGATATTCTACGGACCTCCGGGAACGGGGAAAACCACTCTGGCCAGGGTAATTGCCAATACCACCAGTGCGGATTTCAAACAGCTCAATGCAACTGTGGCCGGAAAAAAAGATATGGAAGAAATTGTAAAAGAAGCTAAGGATTCTCTTGGGATGTACGGGAAGAAGACCATTCTTTTTGTAGATGAGATTCACAGGTTCAATAAGGGGCAGCAGGATTATCTTCTGCCTTTTGTAGAAGACGGAACATTAATATTAATCGGCGCTACCACGGAAAACCCATATTTTGAGGTAAATGGTGCCCTTCTTTCCCGTTCCCGGGTATTTGAACTGAAGACACTGGAGAAAGAAGACATTAAGGAACTGATCAGACGGGCAGTTTACGATAAAGAGAAGGGAATGGGCGCCTATGACGCAGTCATTGATCCGGAGGCAGAAGATTTTCTGGCAGATGTGGCAAACGGCGATGCGAGAGCAGCGTTAAATGCGGTGGAGCTTGGCGTCATGACAACGGAACGGGATCCTCATGACGGGAAAATTCATATTGATATGGAAGTGGCGCAGGAATGCATTCAGAAACGTGCAGTCCGGTACGATAAAAACGGTGATAACCACTACGATACCATATCTGCATTTATTAAAAGTATGAGAGGTTCGGACCCCGATGCAGCAGTTTATTATCTGGCAAGGATGCTTTATGCAGGGGAGGACATTAAATTCATAGCCAGAAGAATTATGATCTGTGCGTCAGAAGATGTGGGGAATGCAGATCCGCAGGCGCTTGTGGTGGCAGTAGCGGCGGCACAGGCAGTGGAGCGGATCGGACTTCCGGAGGCCCAGATCATTTTATCCCAGGCAGTTACTTATGTGGCATGTGCCCCCAAAAGCAATGCGGCGTGTATCGCAGTATTTGAAGCACAGGATGCGGTAAAAAATAAAAAGACCATGCCCATACCGGTTCATTTACAGGATTCCCATTATAAAGGTTCCTCAAAGCTTGGACATGGGCAGGGGTATCTCTATGCCCACGATTATGAAAATCATTATGTGAAACAGCAATATCTGCCGGATGGCCTGGAAGGCACGGAATTTTACCGGCCTACGGAAAACGGATATGAGAAAAAAATCAGGGAACACTTGAGCTTTCTGAAAAAATAACTTTTCTTTTTATATATTAAGGTATATAATAGGCATATCGTACGACCTGATTCAACATGATTAGGACCGGAAGTGCATTCCGGTCGTCTGTTTGCGATATTCTATCGTAAATCATTCCCAAGATTACGAAACAACTGGTATAAGGAATCATGAAGGAGATTAATATGCGTGAAAAATTACAGACATTGCCGTTAGCGGAGTTAAAGGAGCTTGCCAAGGCCCAGGGGATAAAGGGCTTCAGTTCCATGAGAAAGCCCGATATTATAAATATACTCTGTGAAAAGGAAGGAGAGACTTCTGATATCGCAGTTGAGGGCGGGAGTGTTTCGGCAGAAAAAAGGGAACCGGTCAGAGAGCCGGTAACCGAACAGACAGAGAAGGAAACCGGCAGACCGCCTGTACCAGCTCCCCAGCCCCAGGTGCAGTCCGCCGTAGAGCAGCAGAACACACCGGTTCAGAACAATATTAAGAAAACGGTGGTCCGTTCTTACCGTCAGGATACACAGCAGAGAACATACCGCCCGACAGGGGGAGCAGTTTCTGAGGGAAATAACAGATATGATAATTCCGGAAGAAGTGAAGGAATGACCAGGAATGAAACACCGGTAAAGCAGGAGAGCCCTGCCAGGGCGGAATCAAGGCAGGAATATGGTGCGGAAGAACCAAGGGTGGATTTTCAGCCAAGCCCTGAACTTCAGGAGCTTGACAGCGGAATTGATGCCCATGGGATACTGGAAGTCATGCCTGATGGATTTGGCTTCATCCGTTGTGAAAATTATCTCCCCGGTGAGAATGACGTCTATGTGGCTCCATCCCAGATCCGTCGCTTTAACATGAAGACCGGAGACATTATTCATGGCAGCCGCAGAGTAAAGACTGCAGCAGAAAAGTTTGCAGCACTCTTATATGTGAAGAAGATTAACGGATATCCCACCAACATGGCAGAGCGCCGCCCGAACTTTGAAAATATGACTCCTATTTTCCCTGACAAGCGTCTTCATATGGAGACAGACGGAGGAAAGAATACAACTGCCATGAGAGTTGTGGATTTGTTAGCTCCCATTGGAAAAGGGCAGAGAGGTATGATTGTATCACCGCCAAAGGCAGGTAAAACTACTTTATTAAAGCAGGTGGCCAAAGCAATCACACTCAATCATCCTGAGATTCATCTGATGATACTTCTCATTGATGAGCGTCCGGAAGAGGTTACAGATATCAAGGAATCGATCGTAGGTAATAATGTGGAGGTTCTTTATTCCACGTTTGACGAACTTCCGGACCGCCACAAACGGGTTTCGGAGATGGTAATTGAGAGGGCCAAACGTCTTGTAGAGCATGGAAGAGATGTGGTAATCCTTTTAGACAGCATAACCCGCCTTGCAAGAGCCTACAACTTAACGGTTGCACCAAGCGGAAGAACTCTTTCCGGCGGTCTTGATCCTGCAGCTCTCCATATGCCCAAGCGCTTTTTCGGTGCAGCAAGAAACATGAGAGAAGGCGGCAGTCTTACCGTACTTGCCACAGCACTTGTTGATACAGGAAGCCGTATGGACGATGTTATTTATGAGGAATTTAAAGGTACGGGCAATATGGAGCTGGTGCTTGACCGGAAGCTTTCAGAGAAGAGAATCTTCCCGGCTATTGATATTTTAAAGTCAGGAACCAGAAGAGACGATCTGCTCCTTACCAGAGAAGAAGCAGAGGCTGTTGACATTGTGCGTAAGGCGACCAATACATTAAAACCAGAAGACGCAGTAGAAAAAATTCTGGACCTGTTTTCAAAAACCAGGAATAACCGGGAATTTGTGGAGATGTCAAAGAAGATGCGCTTTTTCTAAGGCTGTAATCTTTTATATAATAAATGCTTGCATTAAGTTTTTTTCTATGTTATACTATACAAGCTGTTTATTAGACAAAGTCGGTTTACAAACCGCGATTTAATAGAAATCAGAGTATGCGAGGTGAAAATCATGAAAGAGGGAATCCATCCAAATTACTACCAGGCAAAGGTTGTTTGCAACTGCGGTAATGAATTCGTAACTGGTTCTACAAAGGAAGACATCCACGTAGAAGTTTGTTCTAAATGCCATTCATTCTACACCGGTCAGCAGAAAGCTGCTTCCGCTCGTGGACGTATTGATAAATTCAATCGTAAATATGGCGTTAAGGCTGAATAAGTTTGGAGCAAAGAAAAGGTTGAGTTTAGTGGAAACACTTTAGCTCAACCTTTTTTGAGATTAGAATATTGTTACATCTATTTTCTAACAGAGAGGTGGTTGGCGTATGAAGTATTCAGGAATCGGCGGTCAGGCCGTGATTGAAGGCGTTATGATGAAAAACAGGGATGAGTATGCCATAGCAGTCCGTAAGCCGGACGGAACCATTGAAGTGAAAAAAGATGCGTATGTCAGCATGGGAGAAAAAGTAAAGCTGTTTTCTCTTCCATTTTTCAGAGGTATTTTCAGTTTTGCTGATTCCATGATACTGGGTATGAGGGCGCTCACCTTTTCTGCCAGCTTTTTCGAGGATGATGAGGAGGATTCAGAACCCTCCGGATTTGAGAAACTGCTGGAACGGATCTTTGGTGAAAAGATGGAAAAAGCTCTGATGAGCATGGTGATGGTATTTTCCGTAATCATGGCGATCTGCATATTTATGGTGCTTCCTTTGTTTCTGGCTAATATATTTCACCGTTTCATTCAGTCACAGACTGTGATGGCTGTATTGGAAGGTGTAATCCGTATCGGTATTTTTATCACTTATATTAAACTGGTTTCCCGCATGGAGGACATCAGACGTACCTTCATGTACCATGGAGCCGAACATAAATGTATTAACTGCCTGGAACACGGGCTGGAACTGAATGTGGAGAATGTAAGAAAAAGTTCCAAGGAACATAAACGATGCGGAACCAGTTTCCTTTTAATCGTAATGATTATCAGCATTCTGTTTTTTATGGTGATTCAGGTAAAGACTCTTCCCTTGAGAATTTTGAGCCGTATTATTCTGATTCCGGTGATTGCAGGGGTATCCTATGAGTTTCTGCGTTTAGCAGGACGGAGCGATTCAAAGCTGGTGGATATTATAAGCAGACCGGGCATGTGGATGCAGGGGCTGACTACCAGTGAACCCGATGACTCTATGATTGAAGTAGGGATTGCCTCTGTGGAAGCCGTATTTAACTGGAGAGAATTTCTTGGTAAGAATTTTCCGGAGAACAAATCATGAGTTTAACATTAAATCAGTTATTGGAAGAAGGAACAGACAGACTGATGAAGGCAGGGATACAGGAAGCTGCGCTTGATACAAGATATCTGCTGTTTGAAGCATTCCATACAGATCTGACTCATTTCCTTATTGAGCGCAACAGAGTTCTGAATGCAAAAGAGGAGCTGGGAGAATCTGTACGTAATTTTTACCGGATGCTTGGGCTGCGGTCGGAGAGAATACCCCTTCAGCAGATAACCGGGAGCAGGGAATTCATGGGTCTGAATTTTTTTGTCAATGAACATGTTCTGATTCCAAGGCAGGATACAGAGACACTGGTGGAGCAGATTTTAAAGGATTATAAGGACAGGAATCCCAGGGTTCTGGATTTATGCACCGGCAGCGGGTGTATCGCCGTAAGTCTCGCAAAGCTTGGCGGGTTTGAATCGGTTATAGCTGGGGACATTTCCGAAGAAGCTTTAAAAGTTGCGAAAAGGAATGGGGAAGCAATTTTGGGAAAAGAGAAAATTACATTTCTGTTAAGCGATTTATTTAATGCTTTTAAGAAAGGTGAAACGTTCGATGTGATTGTGTCCAATCCGCCCTATATTCCCACTGAGGTAATAAAAGATCTGCAGCCTGAGGTAAGGGATCATGAGCCTGTACTGGCACTGGATGGAAAAGAAGATGGTCTTTACTTTTACAGAAGACTGGCAGCAGAAAGCCGTAATTATCTGAATCCTGACGGTGCGGTTTATCTGGAGATTGGTTATGACCAGAAAGACGCAGTCAGCACACTGCTTGAGCAAGCCGGTTTTATAAAGATCCGTTCCTGGTGCGATGCGGCGGGCCTGGACCGCGTATTGAGCGGAGTTTTAGAAAAATAATGGGCAGAAGCCCTTTTGGTGACATTTTGGAGGATACCAATGTTTGATCGATTAGATGATATATTAATTCATTATGAAGAGCTGATGCAGGAGCTTAACAACCCGTCCGTAGCAGAGGATCAGAACCGGTTTCGGAAGCTGATGAAAGAACAGGCGGATTTAGCAGATCTTGTGGAAGCTTATACCCAGTATAAGAAGGCGAAGCAGACAGTGGAAGAAAGTCTGGCTCTTCTTGAGGAAGAGAGCGATGAAGAGATGCGGGAGATGGCAAAAGAAGAATTATCGGATGCCAAGAAGCAGATTGAACAGCTGGAACAGCGACTTAAAGTACTTCTTTTGCCCAAGGATCCCAATGATGATAAGAATATCATGCTGGAAATCCGTGCAGGAGCAGGTGGTGATGAGGCTGCACTTTTTGCTTCTGAGCTGTACCGCATGTATGTGAATTATGCAGAAGCCCAGAGATGGAAAGTAGAGTTAATCAGCGTTAATGAAAACGGAATCGGCGGTTTTAAGGAAGTGGTTGCCATGATTACAGGAAAAGGCGCTTATTCCAAGATGAAATACGAAAGCGGCGTTCACCGGGTTCAGAGAGTACCGGAGACGGAGAGTGGCGGCAGAATCCATACTTCAACGGCTACTGTGGCAGTTATGCCGGAAGCAGAAGATGTGGATGTAGTGATTGAGGATAAGGATGTCAGAATCGATGTAATGCGTGCTTCCGGTAACGGCGGACAGTGTGTCAACACAACGGATTCCGCTGTTCGTCTGACTCATATGCCTACTGGTATTGTAATTTACAGCCAGACTGAAAAATCCCAGCTTCAGAACAAAGAGAAGGCATTCCGTCTGCTTCGTTCCAAGCTTTATGATATTGAGCTGGAGAAGAGACAGAATTCTGAGTCGGAGGCGCGCAGAAGCCAGATCGGTACAGGTGACCGGTCTGAGAAGATCAGAACGTATAACTTCCCTCAGGGACGTGTGACAGATCACCGGATTAAGCTGACTCTTTATAAGATTGATTCCATCATGAATGGAGATATTTATGAACTTCTGGACTCTCTCATTGCGGCAGACCAGGCAGAAAAACTTGCCAGACTGAATGAAAATTAAGGGGATTACCAGAAATTTCTGCAAAGATTCTAAAATAAATGCCTGTACTTGTAATATTTTAAACAGCAGGTATAATATAATAAAGAAGGGCAATCGCCACAGGGTGGTTGGCTAATCAGAAAAGCAAAAACCTTCCCGACCGGCCAAAGTACAGGGAAGGCTTTTTGCGGTCAGTGACACGTCATAAAGACGAATGTCAGCAGTGCCAGAAGGAACGTACCAAAAGACATTAAGTCCTTGAAATCATAATTCTTCATAAGCAACACCTCCATTCTATGTAGAATCGAGGCCTACCACCCTATACACGATTGCCAGCAGTTTGTACCTGCCAGTATAATTATATGTACCAACTCATAAATATACCAATAAAAAATGAAAATATCTGAAAAATCCCTCTTGGACATAGTCGTTGTCTGAGAGGGATTTTTTGCTGTTAGATGAAATAGTCAGGAAATGAAGCCACAAGCTCTGACTTTTCCAGCTGGTGTCTGTTTATATGCCTGGTCATCAGGATTTCAGCAAGCTCTGAATCCCTGCGCTCAATGGCATATATAATATTCTCATGATCTTCCACAATCCTGGTAGGCTTGCTTGATTTTAAGGAAAGGGTTCTGATCCGGTCAAAATGGACCATCTGGGATTGAATGATCTCAAACGTTCTGGCTTTATTCACAGATTGAAACAAGAGCATATGAAACTCATTATCCAGAGGGAAGAACTTTGCTGTATCTTCCTGTTCCAGGCAGAACTTCTGCTCACTTATATTGTCTTTCAGCTTCTTTAAATCCACTGGTTCCGGACTTTCGCATGCAAGCTTTAAAACCGCATTTTCCAGAACAAGTCTCATAAAGCGTGCTTCTTCAATGCGTTCATAATCGATTTTTGATATATAGCTGCCCCTTTGGGGAAGTATTTCAACAAGGCTTGATTTGCTCAGTTCAATCAGTGCCTCTCTGACTGGCGTTCTTGAAAGCTTTAAGGTAGAAGAAAGCTCATTTTCACTTACTGCACTGCCCGGAGCAAGCTCCAGGTTAATGATATTATAGAGAAGAACGCGTATGGCATAGTTTCTTGCATTCTCTCCGGGAGACCGATCGAACAATTTCATAAAAAACCTCTCTTATCAAAATATAAATCCTGCTGACAGGATCATACGGTTAGTATACTACTGAACAGCAAGTTTATCTATCGTTTTATTTAAAAACCCGTTTGGATCGGGAGATAACTTGTATACAAGTATCATGCTTTGTAAACATTAAAATGTCAATGACATAAGAATAGAAAATAAAAATATGTGAATATGCACAAAAAAGTAGTTATAAAATGTACAAAATTACATATTGAATATTTCCTTGTAATATACTACCATACAAGATAGAAGGGCATGTAATAGAAAAATTCATACATGTTTGGTTGGCTGGGCAATACTAGCACATAATAGGAACAGCACTTATTTTGTGCCGGCCGCATCTATACGTAAAAACCATGAATGATTAAAAAACAGGAGGAACGAAACAATGGAAATGACTTTACGCTGGTATGGACCAGGATATGACAGTGTGTCTCTTGAACAAATCAAACAGATACCCGGAGTAAAAGGTGTTGTTACAACCCTGATGGGAAAACAGGCAGGAGAGGTTTGGACCGAGGCAGAGATTTTGGAACTTAAAAAAGCAGTGGAGGATGCAGGCCTCACCATTGCCGGAATCGAATCAGTTAACATTTCTGACGATATTAAGATCGGTACCGAAAAGCGGGAACAGCATATTGCAAATTATATCCAGACTCTTGAAAATCTGGGTAAAGCCGGAATTCATATGGTCTGCTATAATTTTATGCCGGTATTTGACTGGACACGTTCCGATCTGGCAAGAGTACGTTCTGACGGATCAACCGTACTTGCTTATAACCAGGATGTAGTGGATAAAATCGATCCCGCACATATGAAAGAATCTGTTGAAAAGATGTCCAACGGCTTTGTAATGCCAGGCTGGGAGCCGGAGCGTCTGTCACGTCTGGAAGCTTTATTTGAGGCATACAAAGACATCGACGAAGAGAAGCTGTTTAATAACCTTGTTTATTTCCTTGAGTCAATCGGTGAGGTGTGTGAAAAATATGATATCAGGATGGGTATTCACCCCGATGATCCCGCATGGCCAATCTTCGGTCTGCCAAGAATCGTACGTAACAAGGAATGGATAGTAAAACTGTTAAAGGCTGTTGACAAGCCATACAATGGTATTACCTTATGCACAGGATCTCTTGGATCCAATCCGGCCAACGATATCTGTGATATAATTAAAGCTGCAAAGGGAAGAATTCCATTTGCACATGTGAGAAACTTAAAATACAACAGTGAGAGAGATTTCGAAGAAGCAGCACATCTTTCTTCTGACGGCTCCATGGACATGCATGCCATTATGAAAGCACTGTATGAAACAGGATTTGATGGTGTGATCCGTCCGGATCATGGAAGAATGATCTGGGGAGAGGTTGCCATGCCTGGATACGGTCTTTATGACAGAGCACTGGGAGCAGTATATCTCCAGGGATTATGGGAAGCCATTGATAAGGAATCAGGGAAAAACTAAGGAGGCAGTGCCGGTATGAAGCTGACATTAGAAGGTTTAAAAAATAAAGAAGCCTGGGAGGCAGCTGGAATCAGTCTTCCGCTTTATGACATTGAGACAGTGGTCAGAGAGACAAAAGAATCACCGGTGTGGGTGCATTTTGGAGCAGGTAATATTTTCCGTATCTTTATCGGAGGAATTGCAGACACTCTGATTGCCCAGGGAGAAAGTACCAAAGGAATTACCTGTGTAGAGACTTTTGATTTTGATGTAATTGATAAGATCTACGATCCATATGACAATCTGGTTCTTGGAGTAACCCTGAATGCAGATGGCTCCACTGGAAAAAAGGTGATCGGATCCCTGACAGAAGCAATCAGGGCCCAGTCCTCTGCTGCATCTGAGTGGAACCGCCTGAAGGAGATCTTTGTAAATCCTGGCTTGCAGATGGCGTCTTTTACTATTACAGAAAAAGGCTATGCACTGAAGGGAACAGAGGGAAACTATTTCCCATTTATCTTGGCAGATCTGGAAAATGGTCCTGATAAAGCAGTTTCCGCCATGGCAGTGGTATGTGCGCTGCTGTTTGAACGGTTTAAGGCTGGAAAGGCACCTCTGGCGGTGGTTTCCATGGATAACTGCTCTCATAATGGAGAAAAGCTGAAACAGTCCATCGTGACAGTTGCAAGAGAATGGGAGAGCAGAGGGTTTGTGGAGAAAGCCTTTGTTGACTACCTGGAAGACGAATCCCGTGTTTCTTTCCCCTGGTCCATGATTGATAAGATCACACCACGTCCTGCAGATTCTGTATGCAGCGAGCTGGAAAAAGCAGGAGTCGAGGATATGGCTCCGGTAATTACATCCAAGAAGACCTACATCGCGCCGTTTGTTAATGCAGAGGGACCTCAGTATCTGGTAATCGAAGATAAATTCCCCAACGGAAGGCCGGCACTTGAGAAAGCCGGTGTGTATATGACAGACCGGGATACTGTAAATAAAGTAGAGCGAATGAAAGTTACCACCTGCTTAAATCCGCTGCATACGGCACTGGCTGTTTACGGCTGTGTTCTCGGATATACACTGATTGCAGATGAGATGAAGGATGCGCAGCTGAACCAGCTGGTTCATGAGATTGGTCCGGTAGAAGGTATGCCGGTTGTTACTGACCCTGGTATTCTTTCTCCTATGGAATTTGTAGATGAAGTAATTCGTGTCAGAATCCCCAATCCTTTTATGCCTGATACACCTCAGCGAATTGCTACTGATACATCTCAGAAGGTTGGAATTCGTTATGGCGAGACCATTAAGGCATATGTGGAAAAATACGGAGATGCGAAAAAATTAAAAGCAATTCCTCTGGCAATTGCTGGCTGGTGCCGTTATCTTCTGGCAGTGGATGATGAGGGTAAGGCATTTGAACTCTCTTCTGATCCTATGATTCCGGAACTGACAGAGAAGTTAAAAGGAATTGAACTTGGAAAACCGGAGACTTATCATGGCCAGCTGAAAGAAATCCTGTCTAATGAGCATATTTTTGGAATTGATCTATACAAGGCAGGTATTGGAGAAACGATTGAAGAAATGTTCTGCGCTCAGATTACGGGAGCCGGAGCAGTGAGAGAAACACTGAAGCGTGAATTAAATCACTGATGAAGAAAGAAAAGTGCGTCCTGGCAGGGGGGGGGAAGTCCTGCCCAGGACGCACTTTGTATATTATGATATTCCTGATTCTATTTTCTGATTCTTAATTCCGTGTTTTTCAGCAAAGCCGGTTAGAATCATAGTCAGGGCTCCGTCTCCGGTTACATTGCATGCAGTACCAAAACTGTCCTGCAGTGCAAAGATTGTCAGCATGAGAGCGGTTCCCATCTCGTCAAAACCTAAGACTCCGGTGATCAGACCAAGTGATGCCATGACAGTTCCTCCGGGAACACCTGGCGCCCCGATTGCAAATACACCCAAAAGAGTACAGAATAAAATCATGGAACTAAGGGAAGGCATGGAACCGTAAAGGATTTTCGATACAGTCATAACAAAGAAAACCTCGGTCAGTACAGATCCGCATAAGTGGATGTTGGCAAAAAGCGGAATACCAAAGTCCACCATATCTTCTCTCAAAGCTGGCTGTGATTTTTTCGCACATTTTAAGGCAACGGCCAGAGTTGCTGCCGATGACATGGTTCCAACGGCTGTGATGTAGGCAGGACCGTAATTGCGCAGAACATCAAAGGGATTCTTTCTTGAATAAACACCGCCGATCAGATACAAAAGCGCCAGCCAGATATAATGCCCTACCATTACAATCAGCACGACCTGGAGGAAAACAGGAAGCTGTTTTGTGATGGTTCCTTCGTAGGACAGAGCGCAGAAAGTAAATGCGATAAAAACAGGAAGAATGGGTATGACTACCTTAGTTACAATGGAAAGAACAATTTCCTGAAATTCCTCCAAAACCTGGGTAATAACCTTGGATTTTGTCCAGGTGGCAGCAAGGCCCAGCAAAAGTGAAAACACCAGTGCACTCATGACCGGCATGATCTGGGGAATATCCAGCTGAAACACAATACCCGGAAGTTCCTTTAAGCCATCTGTATTTGCGGAAATGGACAGATGGGGGATCATAATATATCCTGCTGTCATTGAAAACAAAGCTGCTCCTAAGGATGAAATATAGGCGGCGGAAACAGCGATTCCCAGCATTTTTGATGCATTGTTGCCTAAACGTGTAATTGACGGAGCTATAAAGCCGATGATAATGAGCGGAACACAGAATACAATGATCTGATTCAGTATGTATTTAACTGTCACAACAACATTCATCAGTTGTTCTCCAGCCACCTGCCCGATTAAAATTCCCCCAATAACCCCCAGAAGTAATTTAAATGGTAAACTACTTACTAATTTTTTCATACCTATTCTCCTATCATGATTTTAATGATTTCCTCGTTGGTTTCTTTCATGCCTCTTTTCCCCAATCTTCCAACGTTTCTCAGCGTAGCCTCTACGCCTTTTGTGACAATGCCGTCCCCATCCAGAAACTGCTGTCCCTGACTGTACATGCTGTATCCAAAGATTCCGGCCTCAATGGAGGATGCAATCTTTGCCGCACAGGAAGCCTTTGCGCCATCACATACAATACCGGAAACAATGGCCAGTGCATTGACGACCGTGTGTATGATCTCTTCGTAGCCTCCTCCGCATAGATAGGCTATTCCGGCTCCTGCCCCTGCCCCCGCATTGACCGCTCCGCAGTAAGCGGATAATCTTCCAATGGGAGTCTTCTGATGAATAGAAGTTAAGTTGGATAAGGCAAGTGCACGGTACATGGTTTCCTCACTGACTCCTAATTCCTTTGCATAGACGATTACAGGAACGGATACTGTGATCCCCTGATTGCCGCTTCCCGAGTTAATAATGACTGGCAGCTCGCAGCCATTCATACGGGCGTCAGAACCGGCCGCAGCCATGGCCTTTGCTTTAAGGGAAATGTCGCTGCCTGCGCTCTTTAAAAGTACCTTACCGATATTGGCGCCGTAGTCATTCTTAAGCCCCTCCTCGGCAATGGCCCAGTTGTACTTAATCTGACGGTCCAGCGTTTCTTTGATATCAGCTATGTCTACTGTATTAATAAAATCCCAGATATCCTCCATATTGAGTAAGCTCCGGTCAGTCAGGGCCTCTTCTTCTTTGCCGGCATCCAGCTGTTTTAAGATTACCCCGTCTTTCTCGATCAGTACTATATTGGTATGGTAATTGGCAATCCGCACTTTGCAGGTGGAAGACCCTTTATATAAAGTGATAAGGATATCGAAGGTGATTCCGTTATCGATATGTATAACCTCTATTTCAGTCTCCTCCATGAATTTTTTCATCCCGGCGATCTGCTCTGGTGTAACGCAGGAGATCACTTCCAGTTCCTTTTCCGGATCTCCCGCCACGATACCTGCAGCAGCGGCAGCGGGGATTCCCTTTAAATGACCGGTATTGGGAACAATTACGGATTTTACATTTTTAATGATACTCCCGCTGGCACCTATTACCACCTTATCAGGCATAGCCCCAAGAGTTTTTCTTGCTACTGCGGCAGCGTAAGCCAGGGCGATTGGTTCCGTACAGCCCATGGCGGGAACCAGTTCCTCCTTCAGTATCTGCACGTAGGCGCGGTATTTACAATTTGCCTTTTCCATACTTTTAAAGTCCTTTCTGATCGTGTGCTTAAAATACTCATCTTTTGAGTTGATTTCTGAGTGACTTTAATGTACCATAAAAACATGTGGATGTAAAATTTAATGTTTTTATGATTATGTTTAATATTTTTAAATGATGAGAGGAAAACTATGGAACTCCGTGAGATACGAACGTTTTTAGAAGTGGCTGATTTAAAAAGCTTCTGCAGGGCTGCAGAAAAGCTTAAATATTCCCAGGCGGCAGTCACTGTTCAGATTAAACAACTGGAAAGAGAATTAAATATCCACTTATTTGACCGGATTGGAAAACAAACCACTCTGACCCATGAGGGGGAGATGTTTTATCAGTATGCATCTGAAATTATGCGCAATGTGGCCTATGCCCGTAATGCGCTGGGGCAGTCATCGGAACTGACGGGCAGGCTGGTGATCGGTACAATCGAATCCATCTGTTCTACACTGTTTCCTCCGCTGATCAGGGAGTATCACCACCGGTATCCCAGAGTCAATATCAATATTATTGTTGATTCTCCAGGTACTCTGCTGAACATGATGAACAGCAATCAGGTAGATATGGTGTATTTTCTGGATCGCAGAATGTATGATGCCAAATGGGTTAAAATATTGGAAAAACCGGAAGAAATCATATTTGCTGCATCAATGGATCATATATTTGCAAAGGAAACCGGACTTACCATCGAACAGGTGATTACCCAGCCACTGATACTGACAGAAAAAGATGCAAGCTACCGGTTTATACTGGAGCAGTATCTGGCATCAGACGACAAGAAGCTCCATCCCTTCCTGGAAATTGGAAATACGGAGTTTATCATAAAACTTCTTAAGCAGAATGAGGGAATCTCCTTTCTTCCCGAGTTTACTATAAGAAAAGATATGGAGCTGGGAAGTCTGACCGCGCTTTCCATGAAAGAATTTCATTTGAGGACGTGGAGACAGATCGTTTATCATAAGGATAAGTGGCTCAGCAGGGAGATGAAGGCGTTTATGGAACTGGTTTTGGAGATGGAGGAGCATTGATATTGTACGGGCTGTAACCATGTGATATACTAAGAGAACTAGAATAATCAGCTGGAGGATAAACTATGGAAGTATTGAAAATTGGGATCATGGGAACAGGCAGAATTGCATCACTGCTGGCAGAGACCATGGTTCAGATGCCTGAAGTCTGTTTGTATGGAGCTGCTTCACGAAGCCTTGAAAAGGCGGAAGAATTTGCAGCACGTTTTTCTATAAAAAAAGCTTATGGCTCTTATGAAGAACTGGCGGCTGACAGCGGGATTCAGCTGATTTACATTGCGACTCCTCATTCGGAGCATTACAGCAATGCCAGGCTCTGTCTGGAGCATGGAAAGCATGTTCTCTGTGAAAAATCCTTTGCAGCAAATTATTCCCAGGCGAAAGAGATGATTGATCTGGCAGAAGAGAAAAACCTGATGATCACGGAAGCCATGTGGGTACGTTATATGCCTATGGCTGAGACATTAAAAGAAATTCTTCATTCCGGCATTATCGGAGAACCAATGACACTCACTGCCAATCTGGCCTATCTGGTATCGGATAAGCCCCGGATTGTTAAGCCGGAGCTTGCAGGAGGAGCGCTCTTGGATGTAGGAGTTTATACACTTAATTTTGCCTCTCTTGTCTTCGGCGATGAAATTACAGATATATCCTCCAGCGTGATAAAGACAGAATCGGGAGTGGATGCTCAAAACAGCATCACGCTTCTTTATCCCGGCGGAAAAATGGCTGTACTTAACAGCTCAGTTCAGGTACTTTCTGACCGTCAGGGTATTATTTACGGAACAAAAGGATTTCTGGTTGTGGAAAACATCAATAATTTTGAATCTATTTGTGTATACGATCGGGATCGGAAGCTGGTGGGAACCTATGAAAGACCGCAGCAGATAACAGGATATGAATATCAGGTTCTGGCCAGCAAAGCGGCCATTGAGCAGGGACTGACCGAGTGCCCGCAGATGCCTCACCAGACGACTCTTCATGTTATGAAAGTCATGGACGAGCTTAGAAGACAATGGGGGATACGTTATCCCTTTGAAAAGGACGAATGAGGATACCGGTATGTTTAATAGAAAAGATTTGATCCGGCTGCTGGCCCCTTTAATTGTGGAGCAGATCCTGGCAGTTTTGGTAGGGATGGCAGATGTGGTCATGGTGGCGGCAGTCGGAGAAGCTGCGGTATCCGGAGTTTCCCTTGTTGATTCCATCAGCATACTGATACTCCAGATCCTGTCTGCCCTGGCTACCGGGGGAGCTGTTATTTCAGCCCAGTATCTGGGTAAAAAGCAGTCGGAAAATGCTTGTAAGGCAGCAGGTCAGCTCATAGGTGTGACTACGGTATTGTCACTGGCAGTATCCATAATTGCATTGGCAGGTAACAGGCTTTTGCTGGCATCAATATTCGGAAATGTGGAAACTCAGGTGATGAATGATGCAGTGATATACTTTAGAATCACAGCGTTATCCTATCCCTTTATGGCGATTTACAATTCCTGTGCAGCGCTGTTTCGTTCCATGGGTAACTCAAAGGTATCCATGGTGGTATCACTGGTGATGAATACCATAAACATCGCAGGCAATGCTGTCTGCGTTTTCGGACTGCACATGGGGGTGGCCGGTGTGGCATTTCCCACCCTTGCCAGCCGTATTGTAGCAGCAGTTATGATGTTTTATCTGATTCAAAGCCCTGATAATACAGTCAGAATCAAACGGCTTGACGAATTAAGACCCGATTTTCATATGATAAGAAACATTCTGTCGGTCGGGATTCCCAACGGACTGGAAAACGGCATGTTCCAGTTTGGAAAAATTGCACTGCAGAGTCTGGTATCCTCTCTGGGAACTGCGGCGATTGCCAGCTATGCGGTAGCTTCCAATCTCGTGACGCTGCTTTACCTTCCCGGCACCGCCATTGGCTTAGGGCTGATCACAATAGTGGGCCAGTGCGTGGGAGCAGGTGAAAGAAAGCAGGCAAAGCATTATACCAGACGTTTAGTCATGGTTAATTACGCAATTCTTCTGGTACTGTGTGTTGCCATGATCTTATTTTCCGGTCAGCTTGTTTCCATTTACCACCTTTCCAAAGAAGCGGCCAGGATTTCTGTACAGATGATCGAGGCACACAGCTATGCCATGATTGTGTGGCCAATAGCATTTACGATTCCATATTCTTTAAGAGCTTCCATGGATGCCAAATTCACCATGGCTGTCTCGGTTTTCTCTATGTGGCTCTTTCGGATTGCATCTGCCTATTTTTTTGTACAGATTATGAATCTGGGAGTAATGGGGATCTGGTATGGAATGTTTATTGACTGGTTTTTCCGCGCTGTTGTATTTGGACTGCGGTTTCGGGGGATTGAAAAAAGGGCAGTGTCCGTTTCTTAAACGGCACTGTCCTTTTAACGTTCTTCGTTCATCTTTCCCTCAGCATTGACATAAGAACCATCCACGACCCGGCTGACTGCCATCTGTCCCAAAACACCGGCAGGGCCGGGGTTAAAATAATACCAGCTGCCGTCGATCTTATGCCATCCGGTTACCATAATGCCTATCTGGTTTGTATAAAATGAGGCATTATAATGAGAATCACGAATCCACCCGGTCACCATGGCACCTTCTGTTCTTCCCTCCTCAGGATTGAAGTAATACCAATGACCATTTAAATAACGCCAGCCAGTAGCCATATATCCATTATCCATAAAATAATAGGAATTACCCTGATATTCGATCCACTGTCCGGCTGGATATTTGGAATTCCACTGGTTGAAATACCGCCAGCCGCCATCATCCTTCACCCAGTTTCCGGAAATATAGATGGATTCATCTTTTGTATGGGCATAGCTGATTAAATAGTCTGTGCCGTATGCAGCAAACCAGACGGATAAAAGCACGGCGGCTGCCAGGCGAATGGCAGGGGCCGGAAACAAGCGGCGTCTGTCGTTCATATTCTCCTCCTTCCGGTTTATTCAGAGATTGTATGAATCGATTATAAGCGAACCCCTGGGAAAAAACAATGAGGGAAAGGAAACCGTAAGATATTATTTATAAATCTGTGATTTTAGTTAAAAGGATCTTGACACAGCTGTCTGCGTTTGTTATATTACATATAGAACAAATGAGGCAATGTTTGTACATAACCGGATAAAGGAGGAAATTGCCGTGAACATTAATAAATTTACACAGAAGTCCATGGAGGCTGTAAAGAATTGCGAAAAGCTTGCATATGAATATGGGAACCAGCAGATTGAGCAGGAGCACATGCTTTACAGCCTGCTTACCATTGAAGACAGCCTGATTTTAAAACTGGTTACAAAGATGAATATACAAAAGGAGCAGTTTCTTGATGAGGCCGCAGGGGCAATACAAAAGCTTCCTAAAGTGAGCGGAGGACAGCTTTTTATCAGCAATGATTTAAATAAAGTTTTAATCAGTGCCGAGGATGAAGCGAAGGGAATGGGAGACCAGTATGTTTCCGTTGAGCATTTATTCCTGGCTATGTTAAAGCAACAGTCAAGAACGTTAAAAGAACTGTTTCGCAGCTATGGCATCACCAGAGAAAATTTTTTGGCGGCTTTGTCAACGGTAAGAGGCAATCAGCGGGTTGTAAGCGACAATCCGGAGGCAACCTACGATACTCTGACAAAGTATGGGTACGACATGGTTGAGAGGGCCAGAGACCAGAAACTGGACCCGGTAATAGGCAGAGACAGCGAAATCCGCAATGTAGTCAGGATTCTTTCCAGAAAGACCAAAAACAACCCGGTTTTAATCGGACAGCCAGGCGTAGGTAAGACAGCGGTTGTAGAAGGGCTGGCTCAGAGAATTGTCAGGGGGGATGTGCCCGAGGGATTAAAGGATAAAAAGCTGTTTGCCCTTGATATGGGTGCCTTGCTTGCAGGTGCAAAGTACCGGGGAGAATTTGAAGAACGTTTAAAGGCAGTTCTTGATGAGGTGAAAAAAAGCGACGGCCAGATCATCCTTTTCATTGATGAACTTCACACCATTGTTGGAGCAGGAAAGACAGAGGGTTCCATGGATGCAGGTAATATGCTCAAACCCATGCTCGCCAGAGGAGAACTTCACTGCATCGGTGCGACCACCCTGGACGAATACCGTCAGTATATAGAAAAAGATCAGGCCCTGGAACGGAGATTTCAGCCGGTTATGGTGGATGAACCCACAGTGGAAGATACGATTTCCATCTTAAGGGGATTAAAGGAGCGGTATGAGGTTTATCACGGTGTGAAGATCACAGATTCTGCCCTGGTATCTGCCGCCACCCTTTCTGACCGCTATATCAGTGAGCGTTTTCTTCCGGATAAGGCCATCGACCTGGTGGATGAAGCCTGTGCCATGATAAAGACAGAGCTGGATTCCATGCCTTCTGAACTCGATGAGCTTTCAAGACGGATTATGCAGATGGAGATAGAAGAAGCTGCATTAAAGAAAGAAACTGACCGGTTAAGTCAGGACCGTCTGGCAGAACTGCAGAAAGAACTGGCAGAGCTGCACGACGAATTTGCATCACAGAAGGCTCAGTGGGAGAATGAAAAGGCATCGGTAGAACGTCTTTCTTCTTTAAGGGAAGAGATTGAAAATTTAAACAGAGAAATTCAGACAGCACAGCAGAAATATGACTTAAACCGTGCGGCAGAGCTGCAATATGGCAGACTGCCACAACTTCAGAAGGAGCTTGCACAGGAAGAGGAACGGGTAAAAAATCAGGATTTAAGCCTGGTTCGGGAAAGCGTTACCGAGGATGAAATAGCAAGGATTGTATCCAAATGGACGGGAATTCCCGTTGCCCGGCTGACTGAGAGCGAGAGAAATAAGACTCTTCATCTGGATCAGGAACTTCACAAAAGAGTCATTGGACAGGAGGAAGCCGTATTAAAGGTGACTGAAGCAATTATCAGGTCCAAGGCTGGAATTAAGGATCCAACCAAGCCGATCGGTTCCTTTCTCTTTTTAGGACCTACCGGCGTGGGAAAAACAGAGCTTGCCAAGGCACTTGCAGAAAGCCTGTTTGATGAAGAAAACAACATTGTCCGAATCGATATGAGCGAATACATGGAAAAGCATTCCGTATCCAGACTCATCGGAGCACCTCCCGGATATGTAGGCTATGACGAGGGAGGCCAGCTGACAGAAGCAGTCCGCAGAAAACCATATTCCGTGGTGCTGTTTGATGAAGTTGAAAAAGCACATCCGGATGTATTTAATGTGCTTTTGCAGGTTCTTGATGATGGACGGATCACCGATTCCACCGGAAAAACTGTTGACTTTAAAAATACCATTATAATTATGACATCCAACATCGGTTCCCAGTATCTTCTTACGGGAATAGACAGCGAAGGAAATATCAGAAAAGAGGCAGAGGAGATGGTGATGGGAGACCTAAGAGCCCATTTCAGACCCGAGTTTTTAAACCGTCTGGATGAAATTATTCTGTTTAAGCCTCTGGATAAGAGTAATATTTTCGGCATTGTGAGTCTGCTGATGAAGGATCTAAACCGGAGGCTGGAGGATCGTGAGATCAGAATCGAACTGACTGACCAGGCCGGTGAATTTGTAGTAGAGCAGGGGTATGATCCGGTGTATGGTGCCAGACCGTTAAAACGTTATCTGCAAAAGCATGTGGAGACACTTGCGGCAAGGGTGATCCTTGGAGATGAGATACATGCAGGCAGTACTATCGTAATAGATGTCTCACAAGATGGGGAAAAGCTGATTGCATATCTGGAATAAAAAAGCCAGAGATTAAAAACCGGATAATACGCATAATAAGGGAGCCAGAGTTTTGGCTCCCTTTTATGTCAGAATAATCAGACTTTTAAATTAAGATACTGTCCAGAGGATATCTCTGTTTACCGTATGATAAAAAGTATCCCGTATTTCCTTGGGATCGGTTGTCTTTCCAAGAATCCACATGAGCTTCGTTACTGTGGCTTCCAGAGTCATATCATATGCTTCCAGCAGACCGAATTCTTTCTTAATGGAATGTCCCACTTCGTAAACAGACATATTGCTGCCTTCATTGGTTACCTGGGTTGTCATAACTACTGTCTTTCCCAGAGAAATCCATTTTTCAATCGCTTTATAGAAATCCCCCGTATCATAGGAAGGAAGACCGCCTACACCGAAGGATTCGATGATAACAGCATCATAATGTCCTGCCATATAATCCAGAACATCCGCGCCCATGGATGGGATCAGTTTTAAAAGAGCCACGTTGCAGTTCAGCTTATGAGAAAACAGGGGGGTACCGGAGCAGTTCCTTTTATCATCCAGATAGAAAATTATATGCCCATCCTGAATTGTGGCAATATAGGGGAAATTAATGCTTGAAAAGGCGTTGTAGCTTTTAGTCCGTTCTTTCTTTCCCCTTGTGCCGGAAATGACTTTGCCGTCAAAAACAATATTCACATCGTGGGACCGGTCATCACTGGCGAAACGGAGGCTGTCGGATAAATTGGTTCTTGCATCCGTATTTTCCATGTCAATGGGTTTTTGAGCACCGGTTATGACGATCGGCTTAGGTGAATTCTGCACCAGATAAGAAAGTGCTGCAGCTGTGTAAGCCATCGTATCGGTACCATGGCAGACAACAAAGCCGTCATAATCCGCGTAATGGTCTTCAATCGCTTTTGCAATTACAAGCCAGTGCTTTGGCTGCATATTGGTGCTGTCTATATTGAATATCTGAAGACTGTCTACATGACAGAAATCTGCCGCATCCGGGACATAGGAGAGGAGTTCCTCAGAAGTCAGAAGGGGCTTTAAACCAGAATCTCCTCTTTTGCATGCGATGGTACCGCCGGTTCCCAGCATCATTATTTTTTTCATTTGAATATACCTCCTGAAGGATTATGAACCTGATTGTAGCATTTCTTTTTCCATTCGTACAGGGCATTTCTTGAAAATCAAAGAAATATATGTTAAAATGAGGGACAAACAGAGATAGGAGATAAAATGATGGCGAATATACCAAAGGATCCGGTTATGCTGCTCAGCTATATCAATACTCAGCTGAGAGATTTTTATCCGTCTTTAAATGAGTGCTGTCTGAGTCTGGGGATACAGGAAGAAGAGATCATGAAGTCTCTGGCTTCCATTGACTATCGGTATGACAATGAAAAAAATCAGTTTATGTGAGTGAAGTGGATACAAAAGGGTCGTCGCAGCTGCGGGGGCCTTTTTTGGAAAAATGATTTGTGACTATTTACAGGTGTGGGACCATAATATTATTAGAATGAAAGAGCAGAAAAAAGGAAAACTGTTTCATGTATAAGGGTATCGGCTGTTTATGGAACAGGATAGAAAGAGAAGGGAGGGATTTGACATGGAATCTGTCTGGCATCAGATTATAGCTGTATGGAGCTGGTTAATGGAGCATTTAATCTATATAAACCTGATTCTTTCTGTTATCATTGTTTTTTTTCAGCGGAGGGACCCAAAGGCAGTCTGGACCTGGCTTTTAGCGCTGTATTTTATACCTGTATTCGGATTCCTCTTTTATCTCATCCTGGGGCAGGATATGAGGAAAGGAAAGATGTTCCGGGTTAAGGAAGTAGAGGACCGGATGCGTTACTCTGCCAGAAATCAGGAGGAGTTTCTAAAAAGCCATGATATCGGGCTGGACACATCGCTTGCAAGAGATTATGCAGATCTTGTGGTATACAATTTAGAAACCTCAGGCTCTGTTCTGACCATTGATAATTCTGTAGAGATCTTCACAGACGGAGAGAAAAAGTTTAAGGATCTCAGGGAAGAACTCTCCAAAGCAGTACGGTTTATTCATTTTCAGTATTATATTATCAAGGACGACGAGCTGTTTGATTCCATCATGCCCATATTAATGGAGCGGGCAAAAGCAGGTGTGGAGGTCCGGATTCTCTGCGACGGTATGGGCGGACGGTTCATGCGTAAATCAAAATGGGAGAGATTAAAGGAAAGCGGCGTTAAGGTTGGGATCTTCTTCCCCCCGGTATTAGGAAGGCTGCATCTGCGTATTAACTATAGAAACCACCGGAAGATTGTTGTTATTGATAACCGGGTCGGCTACGTGGGCGGATTTAATATTGGAAGAGAATATATTTCCCAGGATCCTAAATTCGGCTACTGGAGAGATACTCATCTAAAGCTTCAGGGCGGCTCTGTGTTAAGCCTTCAGATTCGTTTTGCACTGGACTGGAACTATGCGGTAGGAGAGAATTTATTTAAAAATATGACGTACTTCTGTGAGGACGAAGACGGAGCTTGTCTGTATAATATGGGAGTGGTGGATATGAACCAGACAGAAAAAAAACTTGGTATTCAGATTATTGCCAGCGGACCTGATGCCAGAAGCAGACAGATCCGGGATAATTATATCCGGCTGTTTTCCAAAGCAAAGCATCATATCTACATTCAGACTCCTTATTTTGTTCCTGATGATGCGGTGCTTTCTGCCCTCAGGGTTGCAGCCAGATCGGGAGTGGATGTCAGGCTCATGATCCCATGCAAGCCGGATCATCCCTTTGTTTACTGGGCTACTTATTCCTATGTGGGGGACCTGCTTTCCGAAGGTGCCAGATGCTACACATATAAAAATGGTTTTCTTCATTCAAAAGGTGTCATGACAGACGGAAGGGTCAGCTCCTATGGAACTGCCAATATGGATATCCGAAGCTTTGAACTGAACTTTGAAGTCAATGCGGTGATCTATGATGAAGAGACGACCAGAAAATTAGAAGCGTTATTTCTGGAAGATTTAAAGGTATGTGAAGAGATCACGCCGGAGAGATATGAAGCCAGAGGTATCTTTATCAGGATTAAGGAACAGGGCAGCAGACTTCTTTCACCTCTTTTATAGAATTCTTTTACAGTGCAACATAATATCTCCATGACCGGCACATAATGAAGCTTATGAAGATACTATCACAATTAAACCTAAAAGAATTACCCTTAAATTTTTGTAAATGCGGGGTTACAGGCTGGTGCCTGGAGGTACTATTTACTTCAACAGACTCCATTCTCCGCCATGACTGGCGGCTGATGGGGCAGACATCTCTTCTTATGTTTCCTATTTATGGCTGCGGAGCATTGCTGGCGCCCATCGGAATGCTGATTGACAGCTGGGTTAATCCCAGAACCGGTCTGGCGGCAGCGCGGACGGATATTGCCATCCGTCACGGATTTCTCTATATGGTGCTGATCTTTGTGGCGGAGTACTTTTCCGGATCGCTTTTGCGGGGCAGGGGAATGTGCCCATGGGACTATACCGGCAGGAGCACCAACATTGACGGACTGATCCGCCTTGATTTCGCACCGCTGTGGTTTGCTACGGGATTATTGTTCGAACAAATTACAAAAAAGAAAGGCAGGTAGTATTGTAATTAAAGAAACCATTCTATATAATAGATGGAATGGAGGACTAGACCAATGATTCGATTTATTCTTGTAGCAGCAACCGTTATTATTTACCTGATTTTAAGCATTCCGGTCCTGATTGCTGAAAGCCTGATCGGAAAAAATAACCGCCGTCATCGTGATGAGCAGAGTATTTCCAAAGTGCGGTGGATATTTAAGATCATCCTGTTTTTTGCAGGTGTTAAAATTACAGTGAAAGGGAAAGAAAAGATACCAAAGAACGAGGCAGTCTTATATGTGGGAAACCATAGAAGCTATTTCGATATTCTTGTTGGTTATACCACTGTTCCCGGCCTGATTGGTTTTGTAGCAAAAAAGGAGATGGAAAAGATCCCCCTTCTCTCCACCTGGATGAAATATGTCAACTGCCTGTTTTTAGACAGACAGAATCTAAAGGAAGGGTTAAAAACCATTCTTCTGGGCATCGAGCAGGTGAAAAGTGGAATTTCTGTCTGGATATTCCCGGAAGGAACCCGGAATTCAAATGAAGATATTAGGAAGCTTCTTCCTTTTAAGGAAGGCAGCTTAAAAATAGCAGAAAAAAGCGGATGCCCGGTAGTTCCTGTTGCCATAACCGGGACTGCGGAAGTTTTTGAAAAGCACCTCCCATTCATTCGTTCTTCTAAAGTGACCATTGAATTCGGAGAGCCCTTTCGTGTGAAGGAGCTGGAACCGGAATTTAAAAAATTTCCGGGTGCTTATGTAAAAAAACAGATTGAAGATATGCTGGAAGCAGAACTTTCACATCAGGGAAAGCTGGCAGGGCGGTAAAGAAGACCAACAGATAAGGCAGAGGAATGGACATATGAAAAAATTAGACTTGCTGGAGATCAGAGAACAGCTTGACGGCATTGACCGTGAAATCGTAGCGCTGTTTGAAAAGAGGATGAGACTGAGCGGTGAGGTGGCTGAATTTAAGATTGAAACCGGAAAACCGGTTTATGATAAGGAAAGAGAGATGCAAAAGATTGATTCCGTAACCGGAATGGTGGATGACGGATTCATGAAGCAGGCAGTCAGCGAACTGTTTACCCAGATGATGACCATCAGCCGCCATTATCAGTATAAGCTGATGGCGGAACACGGAATGAAAGGGGAAGAGACCTTTCGTCCGGTGAAAACCATTCCTATAACGGATGCCCGTGTGGTCTATCAGGGCGTAGAGGGTGCGTACAGCCATGCTGCAGCGCTTCAGTATTTCGGCACTGATAAAAGCTTTTATCATGTGGCGACTTTTGAGGATGCCATGAAGGAAGTGGAGTCAGGACGTGCAGATTATGCCGTACTCCCCATTGAAAATTCCTCTGCAGGAGCAGTGATTGATAACTATGACCTGCTGATGAAGTATAGCAATTATATAGTGGCGGAAACATTTTTACCCGTAAACCATGCACTGCTGGGGCTTCCCGATGCCAGTCCGGAAGACATCCGCACTGTATTTTCCCACCCCCAGGCGTTGATGCAGTGTTCAGAATTTCTAAATGATAACAGGAACTGGAAGCAGATCAGCGTGGAGAATACTGCTGCTGCTGCGAAAAAGATCTTAGAAGAAGGAGATCCGTCTCAGGCAGCTGTAGCAAGTGAGATTGCTGCCAGACTCTATGGACTGAAAGTCCTTAAAGCTTCTGTCAATCATAACAAGTGCAACACCACACGGTTCATTATCCTGTCCAACAAAAGGATATACAGGGAGGATGCACAAAAAGTCAGTATCAGTTTTGAACTGCCCCATAAAAGCGGTACTCTCTATAACATTCTGAGTAATATGATCTATAACGGAATCAGCATGATTATGATTGAATCCAGACCGATTCCCGGAAGAAACTGGGAATACCGTTTCTTCGTAGATATGGAAGGAAATTTAAGTGAACCCTCGATTCAGAATGCTTTAAAGGGCATTTTAGAAGAAGGACGCAATATGAGGGTTTTGGGAAATTATTAATGCTTACTAAGAAGTTCGGCCTGGATCCAGGCCGGACTTCCATTTACACAGGGAGGAATTAAATTGAAGGAACTGATTTTATACCGGGATTTAAAATATCAGAAGCTTTTTGACCAGATCTTAAGACAGCTGACTCCGCAAGCGGAGCAAATGAAAGAAACAATGCCGGAATCCTGTGCCTGTGCCGGTCAGCTAATCGAGCTGGCGTCGTCCTATGGCTTTGAGGGGAATCTCTGGCATTGTTTTTTAGCATTATGCCTTGCAGATCACGAGAATGCTTACAGCACTTCCTGTGAAATTACGGGTCCTGTTAAGGGCACACTGAATGATCTGGCTGCCCATGATTTTAAAATTATGAAGGAGCTGTTTGACCAGGACATCTGCAAACTGGACTGCGGGGAAGAAAGCGGTATATGGGCGGCTCTTTCTGATTACCGGGCTAATGACGGAAACAGTAAAATCTATAACAAACGAATCCGGGATCAGATTGTGACGCTTGCAGTGGAGTTAAAAAAGGCACCGGATGTGCAGGCGTTCGGAGAGAAAATTACTTCATTTTATAAGAATTTCGGCGTGGGTAAATTCGGCTTAAATAAAGCCTTTCGTGTGGAAGAGACAGGTACGGATCCAAAGATTATACCTATTACAAGCATGGATCACATTTATTTAAATGATCTTGTGGGGTATGAACGGCAGAAAGAAAAATTAATTGAGAACACAGAAGCGTTTATAAACGGTAAACCGGCCAACAACGTTCTTTTGTTCGGAGACAGCGGAACTGGAAAATCATCAAGCATCAAAGCGATTTTAAATGAATATTATGACAAAGGGCTGCGGATTATTGAAGTTTATAAGCATCAGTTTCATACTCTTTCAAAGATACAGGAGCAGATAAAAGACAGAAATTATAAATTTATCATTTATATGGATGATTTGTCTTTTGAGGATACAGAACTGGAATATAAGTATTTAAAGGCTATCATAGAGGGAGGACTTGCAAAGAAACCAGGCAATGTTTTAATCTATGCTACCTCAAACCGCCGTCATTTAATCCGTGAGAAATTCAGCGACAAGAGGCAACTGGATGATGAATTACATAATAATGATACCGTCCAGGAGAAGCTTTCCCTGGTTGCCCGTTTTGGAGTAACCATCTATTATGGAGCGCCGGAACCGGCTGAATTTAAAGAGATTGTAAAACAGCTGGCAGCCCGCAGCCAGATTTCAATGCCTTTGGAGGAACTGTATGAAAAGGCAAATATATGGGAGCTTAGTCATGGCGGTTTATCAGGCAGAACAGCAAATCAGTTTATCACCTATCTTCTGGCAAAGCAGGAAAAGTGTTAATATTTTTGCAGATTTTACCGATATTTGACACAAAAGGTAAAAAAATAAGGTAGAATAGTAAAAAACTGTCCTGAAGAGGGCAGTGAGGAGGACAAGTATGGCAATCAGACTATTTGCCGCTATTGATGTGGGATCTTTTGAACTTGAACTTGGCATCTATGAGATTTCCCCCAAAACGGGAATCCGCAAGATTGATCATGTCCGCCATGTCATCGCCCTTGGAAGGGACACCTATAAAAATGGAAAAATCCGTTATGAATTAGTAGATGAAATGTGTAAAGTGATCGAGGACTTCGCAGATATTATGCAGTCCTATAAAGTGACAGGATATCGTGCCTATGCAACCAGCGCACTTCGGGAAGCAAAAAACAGTCAGATTGTGCTGGATCAGATCCGGGTAAGAACCGGTATTGAGGTTCAGATTATCAGCAACTCGGAGCAGCGCTTCATCAGTTATAAAGCAATCGCTTCCAAGGATGCGGAGTTTAACAAGATTATACAGAAGGGGACTGCCATCGTAGATGTGGGGTTCGGCAGTATGCAGGTTTCCTTATTTGATAAGGATGCCCTCATATCCACTCAGAATCTGATGCTTGGAGTATTGAGAATCCGTGAGATGATGGGTGATATGCAGGTGAGTACCCAGATGCAGAATACCCTCATAGAAGAGATGGTGGATAATGAGTTAAACACTTTCCGGAAGGTTTATTTAAGAGACCGTGAGATTAAAAATCTCATCGGTATCGGAGAAAGTATTCTCTATCTGTCCAGAGAAAGTCATGGAGGAAAGCCGGTAGAGTGGATCACTGCAGAGGAATTCATGGTATTCCATGAAAAGATTAAGCTGATGTCACTGGATCAGATTCAGGACCGGTTTGGAGTCAATGCTGAATATGCCGCTCTCCTGGTCCCTGCCGCAATTATATTTAAACGTGTTCTGGAGCTGACCGGAGCTGAGATGTTCTGGATCCCCGGAATCCGCTTATGTGACAGCATCGCTGCAGAATATGCGGAAGAGGCTAAGTCAGTCAAATTTCATCATGATTTTTCAGAGGATATTCTTGCTGCTTCCAGGAACATGGCAAAACGATACAAGTGCCACGGTCCTCATACCGTCCATATGGAAAAATATGTACTCACTATTTTCGACAGTATGAAAAAGTTCCACGGTATGGGAAAACGGGAGCGCCTTCTTTTACAGATTGCTGCCATCCTGCATGCCTGCGGTAAATTTATCAGTATGAGAAAGCCCAGCGAATCCGCTTATAATATTATTATGTCAACTGAAATTATTGGTTTATCCCATATGGAACGGGAAATTATTGCCAATGTGGTAAGATACAACGGCGTGGATTTTGATTATAACCGGGTACAGCTCAATGAAGAATTGTTCCGCAATACAAAAGGAGAGCTGTCTCATGAAGATATCACCATTTTAATCGCCAAGCTGACTGCAATATTGAGGCTTGCCAATTCTATGGACCGCAGTCATAAACAAAAATTATCAGATAACCGGATGATTGCTAAGGATGGTAAGCTTGTGGTAACCACTTCTTATGAAGGGGATATGACACTGGAAGCATTATCATTTAATCAGAAGGCGGATTTTTTTGAGGAGATATTTGGTATCAGGCCTGTACTCAGGCAGAAGAGGAGGTTATCCTGATGGCAGACATCAATGAAATATATTACAATCCGGATAATTATGTAAATCGGGAGCTGAGCTGGATCGAGTTTGATTACCGGGTACTTAGTGAGGCAAGAGATAAAAGTCTGCCGCTTTTTGAACGGCTGAAGTTTTTGAGTATCACAGCTTCTAACCTTGATGAGTTTTATATGGTACGTGTGGCTTCCTTGAAAGATATGGTTCATGCAAAATATACCAAGCCTGATATTGCCGGTATGAAAGCAGATGAACAGCTGGAGAGGATCAGTGAGCAGACTCATGAGCTTGTTTCTGTGCAATATTCCACCTACAACCGATCCATTCTTCCTGCCCTTAAGTTAAACGGGCTGCGTGTCATCTCCAGCCATGAGGATTTAAGTGAATCAGAGGGAAAGTTTGCAGATACGTATTTTGAAAGAGATGTCTATCCAGTTCTGACTCCCATGGCGGTGGATTCCTCCAGACCATTTCCGTTAATCCGGAATAAATCCTTAAATATCGCTGCTCTTCTGAAAAAGAAAAGCGGTGAAGAGGAGCTTGAATTTGCCATGGTTCAGGTTCCCAGTGTTCTGCCGAGAATCGTGGAGCTTCCAGCTGGTGAATCAGGGGAGAGATCCTTCATTCTTCTGGAGCAGATCATTGAGCGGAACATGGAAAGTCTGTTTTTAAATTACAATGTTGTCACCACTCACCCCTTCCGTGTCATGAGAAATGCCGATCTTACCATTGATGAGGAGGAAGCGGTGGATCTTCTGGAAGAAATTCAGAAGCAGCTAAAGAAACGCCAGTGGGGAGAGGCCATTCGACTTGAAGTGGAAGAGAAAATGGATAAACGCCTTTTAAAGATCTTAAAGAGAGAGTTAAATATAAGCTCCAGTGACATATTTGAGATTGCAGGACCTTTAGATCTGACTTTTCTTATGAAGATGTACGGGATTAAAGGTTTTGACCATTTAAAGGAAGTTCCATACGTTCCCCAGCAGGTACCTGAGCTGATGAATGAGGATGATATCTTTACCAATATCCGCAAGGGGGATATTCTCCTTCACCATCCTTACCAGACCTTTGACCCTGTGGTTCAGTTTGTAAAAACGGCTGCCAGGGATCCGGAAGTCCTGGCAATTAAACAGACGCTTTACCGGGTCAGTGGCAATTCGCCTATCATTGCAGCACTTCTGGAAGCTGCTGATAATAGAAAGCAGGTTTCCGTTCTCGTAGAATTAAAAGCCCGTTTTGACGAGGAAAATAACATCAACTGGGCAAAAAAACTGGAAAAAGCGGGCTGCCACGTAATCTATGGATTGGTGGGATTAAAGACTCACAGCAAAATAACCCTGGTAGTGCGCAGGGAAGAGGACGGAATACGCCGCTACGTTCATCTCGGTACCGGAAATTACAACGATTCTACAGCGAAGCTCTATACGGATTTAGGCCTTATGACCTGCAATCCACAGATCGGAGAAGATGCGACGGCAGTATTTAACATGCTTTCCGGGTATTCGGAACCCCTTCACTGGAATAAGCTGGTGGTGGCACCTATCTGGCTGAGAGCCAGATTTCTAAAGATGATCCGGCGGGAAGCGAAGAATGCGGCTGCCGGTAAGCCGGCTCATATTATAGCCAAGATGAACTCTTTGTGTGACAAAGAAGTAATTGCTGCACTGTATGAGGCTTCCTGTGCGGGAGTGGCCATACAGCTCATTGTCAGAGGAATCTGCAGTCTGAAAGCAGGAGTCCCCGGCTTAAGTGAAAATATCACAGTGCGTTCCATCGTTGGAAATTTCCTGGAACATGCCAGAATCTTCTATTTTGAAAATGACGGAAGCCCGGAGCTTTATCTTGGAAGTGCTGACTGGATGCCGAGAAATCTTGATAAACGGGTGGAAATAATGTTCCCTGTAGAGGATGAGAGACTGTTGGAACGGATTATGCATGTCCTGAAAGTACAATTAGAGGACAATGTAAAGACTCATATTCTGCAGCTGGACGGAACATGGGAAAAACCGGATAAGAGAGGAAAGACACTGATCAACTGCCAGGAGCAGTTCTGTGAGGAGGCCGCCCTTTATGTCAGGGCAGAACTTGGCAGACTGGATCCCGCTGGCAACAGGGTGTTTATTCCCACGGAAAGTCAGGGCTGAGAGGGAGTTCCTGATTTACCGTTTTATAGCTTTTTTGTAAGAAAATAGTAAGGCAAATATACCTTTCTTGTGGTAAAATGGATGCAGGCTTTTTCTTTTTCAACGTGAGAACGCCGCTTACATAACGACAAGGGAGGTATTTTTCAATGTCCGAGACAATAAGCATTCTGGTTGTGGATGACGAGAAAGAGATTGCGGATCTGGTGGAGATTTATCTGGTCAGTGACGGATATAAAGTATACAAGGCAAACAATGCGGAAGAGGGGCTGGAGGTTCTTAATAAAAATCAGATTCATCTGGTACTCTTAGACATTATGATGCCTGGAATGGATGGCCTTTCCATGTGCAAGAAGGTACGGGAGACCAACAACATTCCAATTATTATGCTCAGTGCCAAGTCAACAGATTTAGATAAGATTTTAGGACTTGGAACCGGAGCTGATGATTATGTAACAAAACCCTTTAATCCGCTGGAACTGACTGCCAGAGTCAAATCTCAGCTGCGCCGTTATACCCAGCTTAATCCCAACAGTGCGGTAAACGAATCGGCAAAGAATGAAATAGGAATCCGGGGACTGACCATCAATAAGGATAATCATAAGGTGACTGTATATGGAGAGGAGATAAAGCTTACTCCAATCGAATTTGATATCCTGTATCTGCTGGCTTCCAATCCGGGAAGAGTGTTCAGTACAGATGAGATATTTGAAAAAGTGTGGAATGAAAAGGTATATGAAGCCAATAACACAGTAATGGTACATATCAGGCGTCTGAGAGGTAAGATGAAGGAAGACACCAGACAGAACAAGATCATCACAACTGTTTGGGGGGTAGGATACAAAATTGAAAAATGATATCAACCGCCGTTTCCATACCCGGGTCATTGCCAATATATTTTACAGTGCAATTGTTACGGTTCTGATCGAGATATTTTTGGTAACCAACGTATCTCTGATTGCATCATATATGAGGAGCACTCAAAAGGACAATGTTTTCCTTGAAATGCTCACCTCTTTTGATGTGGTGGTGATACTCATCTATGTTGTATTTGGAATCGGCATATTCGCAGTTACGTTTCTCCTTCTTCAGGAAAAATCCATGCGTTATATCGGGAGGATTTCCGATGCCATGCAGAGGATTTCGGAAGGAGACTTAAATATAACGGTGGACCTTGAAGGAGATGACGAATTCTCCGTCATGGCTGCCAGTTTAAACAAGATGGTAGGGGATTTAAGGGATTTAATGGATAAGGAGCGGGAGGCAGAACGGACAAAGAATGAACTGATCACCAACATCGCTCATGACCTGCGGACTCCCCTTACTTCCATCATCGGTTATCTGGAGCTCTTATCCAAGGAGGGAGCCATTGACCAGGAAGTGCAGAAAAAGTACATAGGGATTGCATACGTAAAGACAAAGCGGCTGGAAAAGCTGATCGAAGACTTATTTGGTTTTACAAAACTTAATTACGGAAAGATTTCCATGAATGTAACAAAAGTGGATGTCATAAAGCTTTTAAGCCAGCTTTTGGAAGAGTTTTATCCCAGTTTTATGGATAAGAATCTTTCCTATGAGCTGCAAAGCAATGTCCCCATCCAGATCGTTTCTGCAGATGCCAATCTTCTGGCCCGTCTGTTTGATAATCTCATTAATAATGCAATCAAATACGGAGCAGATGGAAAGCGGATCCTGGTAAAAGTACATGGCGGCGAAGGCCTTGTGTCCATCCAGGTGGTAAACTACGGTTATGTCATACCGGAAGAAGAACTTCCTCTGATCTTCAATAAGTTTTACCGTGTGGAGCAGTCCCGTTCCACCAATACAGGAGGAACCGGACTGGGGCTAGCCATTTCCAAAAGCATCGTGGATATGCATGGAGGAACCATCGATGTGACCAGTGATTTATCCGGAACTGTATTTACGGTGAAGCTGAAAACGAATTTTGATGTGAATAAAGAGAACTTTGGAAAGATAGGGTGACAAAATGAAAGTCAGACAGATATCCCTGATTTGTGCCATGGCGCTCACGTTGGCAGGCAGCACTTTGCTGCCTGCTTTCGGCATGACCGCAAATGGTCCGGAGAATGGAGGGAATGGGGAAAGTTCCTATTCCGAAGAATACGGCGGTGAGAATTATTCTGGTATTGGCATGGAGGTTTCCTATGGATACGATGGGAATGCCAAGTCAGACCGTTATGTTCCGGTAAATTTTACACTGAAAAGCCAGTCAGATTCCCCTTTTAACGGCACAGTACGTGTGGAGGCGATGGAATCCGACTATGACATTTATCAATATGATTATCCCATTTCATTAGACGCCATGGGGTCTGCAGAGGAATCCCTTGATGTTCCGGTAGGAAGGGCGGATATTTTATATGTAAAGCTGTTAGATTCCCAGGGAACGGAACTGATACGTAAGCGCTTAAAGATGAATGTCCCCACTGACGTAGCCGAGCTTTATGTAGGTGTGCTTTCCGATGAGCCGGATAAGCTGTCCTATATGGAGGGAGTAGGTGTCAATTACAGCGCGGTGAGAATAAGGACATTCCAGCTGCAGACGGAGCAGCTGCCGGATCATGTGATCGGTCTGGATCTGCTTGATGTTCTCGTCATAACAGATTATGATACCAGGAAACTGTCGAAAGATCAGATCCAGGCCATTATGGAGTGGGTGAAGGAAGGCGGAACTCTTCTTATAGGAACCGGTGCCCGCGCGGATGATACGCTGTATGCCTTCCAGTCAGATCTTTTGAATGAGGATTACGCAGTTCCTGCAGAAAAGTCTGTGGATATGGGAGTGGAATATGCAACCAATGGCCCTGGTGATTCCTTTATGAACCTGGTCTGTGCCGATATTTCTTTAAAAGGAGGAACCGGTGTCCTGGCAAATGACCAGTTTCCGGTTCTTACCGCAGCAGCCAGAGGGAAAGGAGTCGTGGGAGTTGCGGCCTATGATTTTGTAGATATCGCTCCATTCTGTGAGGTACAGCGCTCCTATGTTGATAAGCTGTTTACCGCATTGTTAGGGGATACCAGATTAAATAATTTATCTTCTTTTTTATACAGCGGTAATTCCGGTCAGTTCTGGTCAGTTCAGAATATGCTTAATACCGGGGATGTAGATAAGCTGCCGGGGCTTGTATTTTATTCCATTGTCATTTTGTCCTATATAGCACTAGTAGGGCCGGGCACCTATCTGTACTTAAAGCGGAAGGATGGCAGGCGTTATTACCGGACTGCGATTGTGGCAGTATCCCTTTTATTTACTGTGCTGGTTTATTTTATGGGAGTAAGGACACGTTTTCGTGATACCTTTTTTACCTATGCTACGATTTTTGATAACTCGGAAAAATTTGAAGATGAATATACATATATCAATATGAGGACTCCTTATAACAGGGCCTATTCCATACTTCTGGATCCTTCCTACAGTCTCCTCCCCATAACCAGGAGCAAGTCTTATGAAAGGGAGCCTGTACCGAAATTTACCGGAAGTGAAGATTATAATGTCCGGATCAGCTATGAGGAAGACGGTACAAGAGTTTCTGTACAGAATGCGGCTGCATTTGCTCCCAAATACTATGCACTGAAGAAGAGAACCTTAAATGAGAACCGGAAGGGCCTTTGGGGTGATATCACTCTGTTTAAGGGGAATGTCTACGGAACAGTCACCAATGAATATCCTTTTTCTGTAGAAAAGGTTGGCATTCTCATGTATGGAAAAATGGTGGTCATCGATGAGTTAAAGCCCGGGGAGACCAAAAAGCTTGATGGTACTCCTGTAATTAATTATCCCATAAACAACTCATTCCAGGTATCCGCCAGAGTGACAGGAAGCTATCAGTATTCAAAGGCAGATATTGAAGATCCTGATTATATGCTGGCTCTGTCAAGAACCAATATATTAAGCTTTTATCTGGACAGATATTCATCCTTTTACAATCAGGAAGCACGGATCGTGGCATTTAGCGAGGATCAGAAAGACAGCCAGTTCCTTACGAACAGTGGATATGAGACTTATGGAGTGACGATGTATACCTCTACCATTGATGTGAAATCAAGAAAGAATGATGAGACATACCGGTCTGCGCTGATGAAAATGCCTGTGTCAGTAAGCGGGCAGTACTATTCGGATTCCAATGCCATTTACGGCGTAGATCCGGTCTCCCTGGAATATTCTCTTGGAAATGATTTAAGTGTGGAAAAACTCATATTTGAGAATCCTGCTGAAGAATTTTTAAATAATCAAAGCACCAACTATACCAATATATTTAAGGGAAATATATATTTTTATAATCATGATACTGGCAATTACGATCCCATGGATTCAGGAAAGACAGAATATACAGCAGCAGAACTGAGCCCTTATTTGTCGCCAGGCAATACGCTGACAGTCAAATATGTCTGTGAGGATACGGTGGAAAACAACTGGTATGTTACACTGCCCATGCTGATGGTTCTGGGGAGGGATAAATGATATTAGAGATTAAAGATCTGAAGAAAAAATTCGGAAAATTCCATGCCTTAAATGGGCTGGATATTATGATTCCCAAAGGCTCCCTTTATGGTTTTGTAGGACCAAACGGGGCGGGAAAGACGACTGCCATTAAGATTATGACAGGGCTTCTGTTCGCAGACAGCGGGCAGGTATTCATTGACGGGACAGATGTGTCTGACGGTTTAAACCAGCTGAAAGAGAAAATCGGATATGTGCCCGATTTTTTCGGTGTGTATGATAATTTGAAGGTGAATGAATACATGGAATTTTTTGCGTCCTGCTATGGTATTAATGGTCTGAAAGCAAGAAGCCGGTATATGACTCTTTTGGAACAGGTAGGGCTGGAAGATAAATCGGATTTCTATGTAGACAGCTTATCAAGAGGGATGAAGCAGCGTTTATGCCTGGCCAGAGCTCTGATCCATGATCCCCTTTTGCTGGTCCTTGACGAGCCTGCATCCGGTCTGGACCCCAGAACACGGTTTGAATTTAAGGAGATTTTAAAAGAGCTGAGAGAACAGGGAAAGACCATATTAATCAGCTCCCACGTTCTATCTGAATTGTCTGAACTGTGTACCGATATCGGAATCATTGATCAGGGAAAGATGGTTTTAAGCGGCAGCATGGAAGAGATTTTAAAACGGGTGAATGCAACCAACCCCCTTATTATCTCCATTCTCGGCAGTAAGGAAAAGGCACTTACCATTTTAAAAAGCCAGCCCTGTGTTCAGACGATTGCAGTGAAGGAAGGGGATATCCGTGTGAATTTCATTGGAGACCAGCAGGATGAGGCACTTTTGCTTCAGCAGCTGATTGATGCGGAAGTGATGGTCCATGGATTTTGCAGGGAACAGGGAAGCCTGGAATCCTTATTTATGCAGATTACAGATCCTGATAAAGAAAAGGCGGTGCTTGTACATGAAAATGAATCCGGTTTATAAACGGGAGACAATGGTCAGCGCCAGAAGCTTCCGTCTGGCACTGATTCTGGTGATTTTTAATTCCATACTGGCTCTGGTAATTCTGCTGAATATGTATTCCGTAGTAGAACGGGTAAAACTGACGGCTGAGATCCAGTATTCTTCTTTTACTAATTTATACGTATTTGTTGCAGTCGTGGAATTTGTCCTGCTGATGTTTATCATGCCGGCACTTACTGCGGGAAGCATAAGCGGTGAAAGAGAGCGGCAGACACTTGATATCCTGCTGACTACCACCATGAAGCCGTCAGAAATTATCTGGGGAAAGCTTTTATCTTCTTTCAGCACCATGTTTTTAATGGTCGTATCCAGCTTCCCTTTGCTTGCAGTTTCTTTTGTATACGGCGGAGTGATGATTTACGATGCGTTTCTTTTACTGCTGTGCTATCTGACAGTGGCGCTTCTTTGCGGAAGTATGGGAATTTGTTTTTCCTCCCTGTTCAAACGGTCTACTGTAGCGACTGTGGTGAGCTATGGAGTATTGGTTTTTATCGGAGCAGGAACTTATGCAGTGAATATATTTATGCTGTCACTGGCAAGAATGAATGTGAACAGCTCATACGTTTCAAGCATAAACGGAGTGACCGATCAGGCCAGCTCCGGTGCATGGCTGTATCTGCTTCTTTTAAATCCAGTGGCAACCTTTTATGTGATGATTAACCGCCAGGCAGGTGATAATCAGGTGATTAACAGCTTAAATACCTGGTTTGGACCTCATCCGGATAACTTTATCATGGAGAACTGGGTGCTTCTTAGCATCTTAATCCAGCTTTTTCTGGCAGCCATATTTATTTTTATTGCAGTCAAAGGGGTTGGTCAGTCGAAGCGAAGAAAAATGAGAAGAAAATAGGAAGGAGATTTTTATGCTGACAATCGGCTGTCATCTGTCTTCTTCAAAAGGGTTTCTTGCCATGGGCAAAGAGGCTGTGAAGATTGGTGCGGATACATTTCAGTTTTTTACAAGAAATCCCAGAGGCACTAAAGCCAAAAAGATTGACCCGGAGGATATCGGGCGTTTTCTCTCTTTTGCAGAGGAGCATGGTATTAGCAGAATTCTGGCCCATGCTCCATACACACTGAATGCCTGCTCTGCAGACGAAGGGTTAAGAACACTGGCCAGAGATACCATGAAGGATGATTTAGAGCGGATGGAGTATATTCCGGGAAACTGTTATAATTTTCATCCCGGAAGCCATACCGGTCAGGGGACGGAAGCGGGAATCCATTATATTTCTCTTATGCTGAACCAGATTTTAGAACCGCATCAGAATACCACGGTTTTGTTGGAAACCATGTCAGGTAAGGGCAGTGAGGTTGGAAAAACATTTGAAGAACTGCGGGAAATTCTCGACCGGGTCCAGGAGAAAGAATGTATGGGAGTGTGTCTGGATACCTGTCATGTTTGGGATGCAGGCTACGATATTGCCGGAGATTTAGACGGAGTTCTTCATGAATTTGACCGGATTATCGGACTGTCTAAGCTGAAAGCCATTCATTTAAATGACAGTTTAAATCCCCTTGGTTCTCACAAAGACCGGCATGCGGCAATTGGCCAGGGAATGATTGGATTTGATGCGTTAAAACGGATTGTGGAACATCCAGGTCTTAAAAATCTGCCTTTCTATCTGGAAACTCCCAATGATTTACCTGGATATGCAAAAGAAATCGCTATGATGCGCAGTAAGGGATAGGCAGAGTATCATATGTGCAGTATAATATGAAATAAAATTCTAAAGGAGGAATCGGAATGGGCATTGTGAAAGCATTGACTTCAGCAATCGGAGGCTCACTGGCAGACCAGTGGCTGGAAGTGATAGAGGCAGGCAGCATGGGAGACCAGACCATATTTACCAGCGGGGTAAAGGTCCGGAAGGGATCCAATACAAAGGGAACGGATAATACGGTATCAGACGGGTCGGTCATTCATGTTTATCCCAACCAGTTTATGCTTTTGGTTGACGGAGGAAAGGTGATTGATTATACAGGAGAACCGGGATATTTTACCGTAAAGAATTCCTCCATGCCTTCTCTGTTTAACGGGCAGCTAAAGGAAGCAGTCAGCGAATCCTTTGACCGTGTCCGCTTTGGAGGTCAGACACCTACCTCCCAGAAAGTTTATTTCATTAATCTGCAGGAAATCAAGGGAATCAAGTTTGGTACACCCAATCCCATCAATTATTTCGACCAGTTTTATAATGCGGAGCTGTTTTTAAGAGCACATGGTACGTATTCCATTAAAGTGACAGACCCATTCCTTTTTTATGCAGAGGCTGTGCCGAAGAATGCGGAGCATGTTGAGGTTGAGGACATTAACGGGCAGTATTTATCGGAATTTTTAGAAGCACTCCAGTCTTCCATCAATCAGATGTCTGCGGATGGAATCCGGATTTCCTATGTGGCTTCAAAGGGAAGAGAACTGGGGCAGTATATGGCAGATGTATTAGATGATCAGTGGAGAGCCGGAAGAGGAATGGAAATCCAGTCCGTGGGAATTGCAAGCATCTCCTACGATGAAGAATCCAAAGCTTTAATCCAGATGAGAAACCAGGGAGCAATGCTCAGCGATCCCGGTGTGCGGGAAGGCTATGTCCAGGGGGCGGCAGCCAGAGGAATAGAAGCGGCCGGAAGCAATGCAAACGGGTCTCTGGCAGGTTTTATGGGCATGGGTATGGGAATGAATACAGCGGGCGGATTCATGGGTGCTGCGTCAGCAGCCAATGCAAACCAGATGCAGATGAATCAGGCAGCGAAGAGTGCAGGTACACAGGAGACGTGGACCTGCAGCTGCGGCAGTGTTAACACAGGAAAATTCTGCCCGGAATGCGGAAGCAAAAAGCCGGAGGGTCCATGGACCTGTGGGTGCGGAGCAATTAACACCGGTAAATTCTGTTCTGAATGCGGAAAGCCAAGGCCATGAGTGAGATTATTTCATATAAGTGTCCCAACTGCGGGGGACCGTTAAAGTTTAATCCTCAAAAGCAGAAATATGCCTGCGAATATTGTTTATCTGAATTTGCCCAGGAAGCATTAATGGATGAGAAAGAAAAAACGCAGGAAGAAAAGAAAGAATCATCTGGGAAGGCAGAGACGTTGCTATATACCTGTCCCAGCTGCGGAGCTGAAATTGTAACAGATGATACCACTGCGGCATCATTTTGTTATTACTGCCATAATCCGGTTATTTTATCCGGACGGCTGAGCGGGGAGTTTCACCCGGATTATGTGATTCCCTTTACTTATGGAAAGAAAGAAGCTGTGGAGATCTTCCGGGACTGGATGAAAAAGAAACGGTATGTTCCTAAGGCATTTTACAGTGAGGATCAGATTGAAAAGATTACTGGCGTATATTTTCCGTATCTTCTATATAGTTGTACGACTCAGGGAAGCGTGGAGGCGAGCGCACAGAGGATCCGGGTATGGGAAAGCGGTGACAGAAGATATACGGAGACTCAGACATATGAAGTACACCGTTCCGGTTCCATGCCTGTGAAACATGTACCTCGCAATGCACTTAAGAAGGCAAACCGTAAACTCATTGAAGGAGTTCTGCCTTTTGAAACTGATAAATTAAAACCCTTTCATATGGGTTATCTTTCCGGTTTTGTAGCAGAGCGGCGGGATATGGAGAACCAGGAGTTTACGGAAGAGGTAAAGACCGAAATCAGAAACTTTGCAGAAGATACTCTGCGTAACAGTATATCGTCTTATGATCACGTAAGGGTTCAGAATCAGGATATCCGGTTAGAAGATGAGACCTGGGAATATGCACTTCTCCCGGTGTGGACACTTACTTATAATGATGAGAGCAGGAATCGGATATATTATTTTACGATTAACGGACAGACCGGAAAAGTATGCGGTGAGCTTCCTGTAGATAAAGGTAAGCTGATGCTTCTTTTTGCCCGGATATTTGTTCCTGTGTGTCTGCTGATGCTGCTTGTGGGGTATTTTATATGAGGATAACAAAACTATTTTCCGGAATTTTAATGTTTTTATTTACTGTGCTGCTGTTATTTGGAAAAATGCCGGTAGCTTATGCTGCACAGAATCAGGAAACCAGCAGTAACGAAACCAGGGTTTTTGATGATGCAGGTCTTTTCACGGCGGATCAGAAGAAGGAATTTGAGGCCACAATCCAGTCTATGAAAAAAGAGATGAATATGGATGTGGTGATAGCAACTGCAGATGATACCGGTGGAAAAACCGCTAAAGAGTATGCGGAAAACTTCTATATTGAAAGAAAATTCGGAGTGGGAAGTGACTACCGTGGTGTTTTGTTTTTAATCGATATGGATAACCGGGAGATGTATATCCTTCCTGTAGGTAAGATGAACCGGTTTTTGACCGATAAGAGGTGGAATGCGATTCTTGATGATGCATATAAACAAATCAGCCAGGGTGATTATGCTGCCTGTGCCAGGACTTACCTGGACGGAGTGATGAAGTATTACCGGCAAGGAATACCAGGAGGCCAGTATAATTACGATGCGGATACGGGAAAAATAAGTGTTTATCGCAGCATACAGTGGTATGAAGCTGCCTTGGCAGTATTAATTGCAGCTGCATCCGGCGCAGCAGTGTGCGGCGGTGTGATGAGCGGGTACTCCATGGGAAAAGAGAGAGGAAGAGCACGTAATTCCCTGATGGCCTACCGGGCAGACTGTGAATTCCATTATTCAAGCCGGAATGACAATTTAGTCAACACCAGTGTAACCCACGTAATCATACCTCGTAACACAGGAGGAAACAATCGGCCTTCAGGCGGCATGTCTTCCTCAGGGAGAAGTACAACTCATACAAACTCCGGCCGCACCATGGGAGGCGGAGGCAGAAAATTTTAACATAAAGCAGCAGGAGACGGAATAAAGTGATTGACCATGGTAAAACAGGATAGAAGCAGGAAGCTTTTATCCTGTTTTTAACTTATAAGCCGGATTTACCAGAAACAGGAGATTTATTTAAAAGAAGCAAAGAAAATCGTTCCCCTGCCATGGTGATTCCTACGCCTGCGGCGACCAGAAGACCGCCGGAAAAGGTGGCCATTGTAAAACCTTTCTGTGTGATCAGATCCAGTAATATGCCGGTAAAAATCTGTCCGGTGAAGGATAAGAGTGTAAGTCTGAATGAAGGGATTTTGGGAACCGTTACATTAAAAAGCAGAACAGTGATAACTCCTAAAATTCCTCCCAGGTAAATCCAAACATGGGGTGAAGGAATAAAACCTTTAAAAACCGCTTCATTTTTTCCTAAAAGAAGGAGAAGGATCAGTGTTACCGGCAGTCCCGTCAGATGATTGATAAAAGAACCCTTAAGCGCTCCTGTCTGTTCCGACAGGCCCGCATTGACCGTGCGGGAGAGGACTACGGTAATTCCGCTTAAAAGAGAAATAAATACTGGCAGTGCTGTTCCGTAAAAAGAGTGGTTCAACATGACGGCAATGCCAAGAAAAGCCACCATCACTCCTGCCAGTATATGCTTTTTCGGCGGATATCTGGTCATTCCAAAGAGTCCCAGCCAGTCAATGACAAGGGAAGCCATAGCCTGTCCCAAAAGTCCTAAAGCTATGATTCCTGTTATACTTATTTTACCATAAGCAAAATTACTAAATGCGGTAGTCAGTACTCCGATCATTCCCCCGGTATACAGCCACCAGGAGATTTTTCCTTCCGTCTTTCGGCTGGGGGCGGGAAGGAGCTTAAGCAGAAACAGCGCAAAGAAAACACCAACAATATGAATGATGACAGCAGCTCCAAATATGCCGTACTGCGCGGTCAGACCGCCATTGACTGCAAGCATAAACGATATAATCACGCCGGCGAGCAGTGAAAGAAAATTATACATGATATATCACCTCCGATTCGTTTCTCAAGCATAGCATAGCCCGTTGACAAAGCGGTATGACATATGTCATACTCCCAGAAAGAGATAAAGAGGGAGCAATGAAGATGAATATCACAGAACAGAGGATAAAACGTTTGCTTTTTCAGTTTCATTTATCAGACATGGATATAGGTAATTCCGCTATACTCCGGTTTGCGCCGGGAGAAATCGTTTTACAGGAAGGCAGGGAGATGGAATACCTCCTTCTGGTTGTTTCAGGGAAGGCAAAGGTCTGTTCTGCTTCCACCAACGGAAAGGATCTTCTGCTTTGCCATTATATTTCAGAGGGAATTATTGGGGATGTGGAGTTAATGACAGGTTCCCACATTGCAAGCGCTACCATCAGTGCAATGACGGAATTTATCTGCATCGGTCTTTCCTATAAAAAATATGAAAAGGAATTAAAAGGAAATCTGCTTTTTGTCAATGAGATAGGAAGAAAACTGGCATTAAAGCTTTTAGGAAGTTCTAAAAAGAGTGTAATAACTGCTCTTCATACCTGTGAAGAACGGCTTTGTGCGTATATTCTGTTTGCGGAACAGGAAGGTCTTTATCTGGAGACATTGGCAGATACGGCAAAATCCATCGGAGCCAGTTACCGCCAGACATTCCGCATTATGAATGCTCTTTGCGGGGCTGGTGTGATGAGAAAGGAAGGCAGGATATACCGGATTGTTGACCGCAGGGAGCTTTTGTCCCGCACCCCGGATTTTTATCTGGAGTGAGGGGCGGATCTCCGGTCAGTCTATGAAGACAGGAACCGGCTGGTCTACAGTCATTGAGTTCTCCGTAACCTGACAGTCATATGCGAGAATGTGAACTCCTGCAGCAGAGGCCCTTTTCAGAGCTTCTTTAAATTCCGGATGAGTGTTCTCGTTGGGAGAAAAGCCAGTCATCCCTTTCATCTGGATTACAAAGAGAAGATATGCTTCATACCCGTCTTTTTTTGCATGGATCAGCTCTTCGATATGCTTTACTCCCCTTATTGTGGGAGCATCCGGAAAAAGAGCGTGGTTATGTTCCTCTAAGGTCACTCCTTTTACCTCCATAAATGCAGGGATATGCGTCACATTTCCGGACCCGTCTTTTCCGATTAACTGAAAGGCAAGATCGAATCGGGACTGACCGTATATTACCTCTCTTTTTACTTCACAGATGCCGGACGAACCCAGAACCCATTCATAAGCGGCCAGATTGGGAGCCTGGGAATCCATATTGATTAACAGCGTATCTTCTTCTCTTTCCTTATAGACCCCAATCAGAGAATATTCTGTTTTCCTGCCGAGGACAGAGGCTTCCGGATGAAATTGAAGAAGTACTGTAACACCCGGCAGCAGAAGCTCTTTACAGCGTCCTGTATTCTTCACATGGCAAACAACAGTTTTTCCTGCCGCTTCTCCTGTTAAAATCTGTACATAAGCGATGAAACGGTTGGGACGGTTAATAAAACTTCCCTTTACAATATTTGGATAGTTCAATGTAACAGCATCTCCTTTCTGTATTTCTGACAGTATCTTATCACATCATTGCAGGGGATGCAAATCAGGAAAATGTCCTCTATACAAAAACATATGTCCGTAATAAGAAAACTTTTTTGCCTGTTTTTCTTGCACCCGAGATTAAAGTGTGCTACAATGCTGGCAAGGTTTTTTTGATTCATACTTAATTTAAGAGAGAACAGGAAAGGAATGCGATACCATGGAATTATCCTATCAGAGTACCAGAGGCAAAGAAGCCAATGTGACGGCTTCCCAGGCAATTTTAAAAGGACTGGCAGCAGACGGCGGGTTGTTTATGCCATGCTTTATCCCCAGGCTTGACAAGACCATGAAAGAACTTTCTACATTGACATATCAGGAAACTGCTTATGAAGTCATGAAGCAGTTTCTAACCGATTATACAGAGGAGGAATTAAAAAACTGTATTAACAGTGCGTATGACAGCAAGTTTGATACGGAAGAGATCGCTCCTCTTGTTAAGGCAGATGGTGCGTATTATCTGGAATTATATCATGGCAGTACCATTGCGTTTAAAGATATGGCACTTTCCATACTTCCCCACCTGATGACAGTTGCTGCAAAAAAGAATCTGGTAAAGAATAAGATTGTGATACTGACAGCCACCTCCGGCGATACCGGCAAGGCAGCCATGGCTGGATTTGCCGATGTGGAAGGGACAGAGATTATTGTTTTTTATCCAAAGAACGGAGTAAGCCGTGTCCAGGAGCTTCAGATGGTAACACAAAAAGGAACGAATACCCATGTGGCAGCCATACACGGAAATTTTGACGATGCCCAGACAGGCGTGAAAAAAATCTTCGGAGATAAGGAATTTGCAGTTCAATTGGAAGAGAAAGGATATCAGTTATCATCTGCCAATTCCATTAACATCGGAAGACTGGTGCCACAGGTGGTTTATTATGTGTATGCGTATGGGAAGCTGCTGTCAGGCGGGGAAATATCTGATGGAGAGCGAATCAATGTAGTTGTTCCTACTGGAAACTTTGGCAACATTCTGGCCGCTTATCTTGCCAGGCAGATGGGAGTTCCCATTGAAAAATTAATCTGTGCTTCCAACGAGAACAAAGTTCTTTACGATTTCTTTCAGTCAGGAACCTATGACAGAAACAGAGATTTTATTCTTACAAGTTCCCCTTCCATGGACATCCTGATTTCCAGCAACTTAGAACGCCTCATTTATTTAAGTACCGGCTGTGATGCAGAGGAAAATGCAGGACTTATGAAACAACTTAGTGAAACAGGCAGCTACACTGTTACACCAGCCATGAGAAAGTTTATGGAAGATTTTATTGGGGGATTTGCAGGAGAGGCAGAGAATCAGAGAACCATCAAAAATCTGTTTGACCGCACCGGATATCTGATCGACACTCATACAGGTGTTGCAGCTTCTGTATACCATCAGTATAAAGAACAGTCAAAGGATGAGACTAAGACGGTCATCGCCTCTACAGCCAGCCCTTATAAGTTTTCCGGAAGTGTTTTAGAGGCTTTGGAAGGGGAGAAGTCTGCAGAGGATGAGTTTAAAATCATTGACCGTTTATCAAACGTATCAGGGATTGATATTCCCCAGGCAGTTGAAGAAATCCGCACCGCACCAGTTCTTCATCAGACCGAGTGCGATGTGGATAAAATGAAAGAAACCGTTATTGGATTTTTGGCTTAGTTTAAACTTCGCATTGCATAGCGTCGCCATTTCCCGCTTAGAACCCGGGTTGTGAAAAATATGGCGCGTACCAGCCAGTCGATTGTCATTGCAATCCAGATCCCCATCAGTCCAAGTCCGAAATACAGACTTAATAAGTATGCCATTACAATCCGGCAGATCCACATGGAACAGATGGATACGGTCATGGTAAAACGGACGTCATTGGCCGCCCTGAGACCATTGGTCAGGCAAAATGACAGAGGATGAATCAGCATGCAGCAGATGCTGTGATAAACCATAAGTTCTATCGCCAGTGCACTTGTCTCAGCGGAGAGCTGGAACAGACCGCAGATCACTCTTAAGAAGGGCAAAAGGGACAGATTCAGAACCAGCAGCCACAAGTATGCTGTTTTTACAAGCCTGCCCATATAATGGCGGGCTTGTGAAAGTTCACCCGCTCCAATGCACTGGCCTACTACGGTTACCATTGCGATTCCGATTGCATTGGCTGGTATGATTTCAAGCCCGCAGATGGTGCTGGCGACTGCATTTGCTGCAATGGCAACGGTTCCGAAGCCGGCAATCAGACTGGACAACAACAGCTTTCCCAGCTGGAAGATACTGTTTTCCAGTCCGTTTGGTACTCCAATGTAGAGGATCTGGCCAAGGATGCGTTTATCGGGTTTAAGCGAGTATTCTACAGGAAATTCCCCCTGTTTTTTTAACAGAATAAGAATTAATACAGCCGAGATGATACGGGAAATCAGGGTTGAAATTCCTGCACCAGCCACACCTAAGTGAAATACATAGATAAGGAGGGCGTTTCCGGCTATGTTGAATAGATTAGAAAACAGGGAAATCTGCATGGAGACTTTGGAATTGCCCACTGCCCGGAACAGTGCGGCAGCACTGTTATAAAATGCCAGAAACGGATAGGAAATTGAGGATATATAAAAGTAGATTCTCCCATTTGTCATTACATCCTTGTCAATTGATCCATAGATAACCTTAAGAAGCGGCTCGTTGAAAATAAGCGTAAACGCCATTAAAAATAGTGAGAGCCCTCCGATTGCCAGAAACAGCTGCCCTGCAGCCCGGGCTACATTCTGTTCATCCTTTCTTCCGATATATTGGGCAGTAACGACGGAACCTCCGGCGGCCATGGCTCCAAATAAACCGATTAAGAGGACACTGATGGTATCTACGATGGAGATGCCTGATACAGCCGCTTCTCCGCAGGAAGCCACCATTATGGTATCTGCCATTCCCATAAACACAGCCAGAATCTGTTCAATCACCAGAGGAAAGATCAGTCGTTTCAGCTGTGGACCTGTAAACAGATCCGGGCGTTCCGGGTTAATTTCTGAAGTTATTTTTTTATTTTGGCTGTCCAGACTGCCGAATCTTATCTTATGTCTCATGAAAACTCTCCTGCTATTCATTTATTTGTTTGTATTCATTATAGAACAAAGAGTTTCTGAAAGCAAAATGTAACTTTGTTATAAAAAAAACAATCTTGAAAAAAATAATCTTTCCAAATAGGACAAAATAGTATATAATGAAAAAATGTAAGACAATAAGACAATAAAAAATATGGAGGTTTGTGATATGTTAGTTTCAGCAAAAGAGATGCTTGAAAAAGCAAGAGATGGAAAATACGCAGTTGGACAGTTCAACATCAACAACCTTGAGTGGACAAAGGCTGTTTTACTGACAGCCGAAGAACTGAAATCTCCGGTTATTCTGGGAGTTTCCGAAGGCGCTGGTAAATACATGACAGGCTATAAAACTGTAGCAGCTATGGTAAAAGCTATGATTGAAGAATTAAAGATTAGCGTACCGGTAGCACTTCATTTGGATCATGGTTCATATGATGGCTGTTATAAGTGCATCGAAGCTGGTTTTTCTTCCATTATGTTTGATGGTTCCCATTACCCAATCGCAGAGAATGTAGAAAAGACAACAGAACTTGTAAAGGTTTGTAATGAAAAGGGTCTTTCCATTGAAGCGGAAGTTGGTTCTATCGGCGGTGAGGAAGATGGCGTAGTTGGTATGGGTGAGTGTGCAGATCCTGATGAGTGCAAGCAGATCGCTGATTTAGGCGTAACCATGCTGGCAGCAGGAATTGGTAACATCCATGGCAAATATCCGGCAAACTGGGCAGGCTTAAGTTTTGAAACTCTGGCAGCCGTAAAAGATAAAGTTGGCGGTATGCCTCTGGTTCTTCACGGCGGGACAGGCATTCCGGAAGATCAGATTAAAAAGGCTATCAGCCTTGGCGTAGCTAAGATCAATGTTAATACAGAGTGCCAGCTTACTTTTGCAGAAGCAACCCGTAAATACATTGAAGCAGGCAAGGATTTAGAAGGTAAGGGATTTGATCCCCGTAAGCTTCTTGCACCAGGAACTGATGCCATCAAAGCAACAGTGAAAGAGAAGATGGAACTGTTCGGTTCCGTTGGAAAAGCATAAAAACCTTTAAAAAAAATTTTTTTTTCAAAAAGTACTTGATTTTTTTAGGAAAATGGTTTATTTTAATTAAGAACAATGGCGTTCTCCTTATGACAGGAGGGCGCCTTTTCTGATTTATGCGCATATTCAGATAATGAGGAGACTAAAAAAAACGATTAGACTTAATTTTATTAAGTGGAAATTAATATGAGAGGATGGAAAATTTATGAGCGAAGTTGTGAATGTAGCCGAGCTGTTCGGTAAGAATGTATTTAACGAGACCGTTATGAGAGAGCGTCTGCCAAAAAGCGTTTTCAAGAAGTTAAAGAAAACCATTGAAGACGGTGCAGAACTGGATCCTTCCATTGCAGATGTAGTAGCTCATGCAATGAAGGATTGGGCAATTGAGAGAGGCGCAACTCACTATACACACTGGTTCCAGCCGCTGACAGGCATTACTGCCGAGAAGCATGACTCCTTCATCTCCTCTCCGACATCAGAAGGTAAGGTTATCATGGAGTTTTCCGGTAAAGAGCTGGTAAAAGGCGAACCTGATGCCTCTTCCTTCCCTTCCGGTGGTTTAAGAGCAACCTTTGAAGCAAGAGGATATACTGCATGGGATTGTACCTCCCCTGCATTCTTAAGAGAAGATGCCATCGGTGTAACTCTTTGCATTCCCACTGCATTCTGCTCTTATACAGGAGAAGCGCTTGATAAAAAGACTCCTCTCTTAAGATCAATGGAAGCGGTTGATGAGCAGGCTTTAAGAATCTTAAGACTGTTTGGCAATACAACTTCAAAACGGGTAGCACCTTCCGTTGGACCGGAGCAGGAATATTTCATTGTTGACCATGAGAAGTATTTACAGAGAAAAGACTTAATTTACGCAGGAAGAACTTTATTCGGTGCAATGCCTCCAAAAGGACAGGAAATGGAAGACCACTACTTTGGTTCCATTCGTGAAAGAATTGCAGCGTATATGAAGGAAGTAAATGAAGAACTCTGGAAGCTTGGCGTACCGGCAAAGACTCAGCATAATGAGGTTGCACCGGCTCAGCATGAGCTGGCACCAATTTATGAGCAGGCCAATGTAGCAGTTGATCATAATCAGCTTGTTATGGAAACCTTAAAAAAAGTTGCAGGCCGTCATGGATTAAACTGTCTGCTTCATGAGAAACCATTTGCAGGCGTGAATGGTTCCGGTAAGCACAACAACTGGTCCTTAACCAGTGACGACGGAATTAACTTATTAAATCCAGGCGAAACACCACATGAGAACATTCAGTTCTTACTGGTATTATCCTGTATCTTAAAGGCAGTGGATAAACATGCCGATCTGCTCCGCCAGTCTGCAGCAGATGTTGGAAACGACCACAGACTTGGTGCAAACGAGGCTCCTCCTGCAATCATCTCCGTATTTATCGGCGAACAGCTTGAGGATGTAGTAGATCAGCTTTGCAGCACTGGTGAGGCAACTCACTCCAAATCTGGCGGTACCTTAAAGACAGGCGTTAAGACTCTGCCAGACTTATTTAAAGATGCAACTGACAGAAACAGAACTTCACCATTTGCATTTACCGGCAATAAATTTGAATTCCGTATGGTAGGTTCTTCTGATTCCATCTCATCACCGAACGTTGTATTAAATACTATTACAGCTGAGGCATTTAAAGAAGCAGCAGATGTACTTGAGAAAGCAGAAGATTTTGATACGGCAGTCCATGATATGATTAAAGAACAGCTGGCAGCACATAGGAGAGTAATCTTTAACGGCAATGGTTATTCTGATGCATGGGTAGAAGAGGCAGAGAGAAGAGGACTTCCAAACATCAAGGCAATGGTTGATGCAATCCCTGCACTTACGAAAGAAAAATCCATCAGCATGTTTGAATCATTCAAGGTATTTACAAAGGCTGAGTTAGAGTCCCGCGTTGAGATTGAATATGAGACCTATTCAAAAGCCATTAATATTGAAGCGAGAACCATGATTGATATGGCAGGAAAGCAGCTTATTCCGGCAGTTGTAAAATATGCAACCGTTCTTGCAGATTCGTTAGGCAAGGTAAAATCAGCATGTCCGGCTGCAGACACCAGTGTACAGGAAGAACTTCTGACTGAAGTAAGCGCATATCTTTCTGATATGAAGGTAGCACTTTCTGCTCTGATTGATATCACTGACAAGTGTGCAGCAATCGGAGAGAACAAAGAGCAGGCAGCTGCTTATCACAGTGAGGTTGTACCTGCCATGGCAGCACTCCGTGATCCGGCAGATAAGCTGGAAATGATTGTGGATAAGGAGATTTGGCCTCTTCCAAGCTACGGCGATCTGATTTTTGAAGTATAAGAAAGAATGATTACAGGCTGCAAAGCCAGATCCGGTTAACCCGGCTGGGCTTTGCAGCCTTTTTTCATATTCTTAAGTAGATTTCCTTTTATAGATCTGCTAAAATAGAAAAAAACCAGAAAAGAAGGCAGATATTATGGAAACCATGACATATGTAACAAATATATTGGAAAAAATTGTGAATATTCCAAGTCCCAGCGGATACACCAGACAAGTGCTGAAGTTAGTAGAAGAAGAGGCTACAGGGTTTGGATATTCCACATGTTATAATAAAAAGGGCGGTTTAATCATTGAAGTTCCGGGTGAAGAGAAGGAAGTTATGGGTTTATCCGCTCATGTTGATACCTTAGGTGCCATGGTGCGCTCTATCACCTCAAAGGGAATGCTCATTATGGTTCCTGTAGGCAGCTTTATGATGGAGTCCATAGAAGGCATGTACTGCAAAGTTCATACCAGAACCGGGAAAACCTACACCGGTACCATACTCACCAGAGAGCCGTCGGTTCATACCTATGATGATGCCAGAACGTTGGAGAGAAAACCAAAGAATATGGAAGTACGTCTGGATGAGATGATTGAAAGCGAAGAAGATGTAAGGAGACTGGAAATCGCTCCCGGCGATTATATCAGCTTTGATCCCATGTATGTGCATACGGACAGCGGCTATATCAAATCCCGTCATTTGGATGACAAGGCTTCCGTGGCAGTTCTTTTAGGTGTTTTAAAAGACATCAGAGAATCAGGAATTAAACCCGGAAAGACTTTGAAGATTGTGATCAGCAACTATGAAGAGGTGGGCTTTGGTGCCAGCTGGATACCGGAAGATATTGAAGAATTTATCGCAGTGGATATGGGCGCACTTGGGGATGATTTATCAGGAGACGAACGAAAGGTATCCATCTGCGCCCTTGATTCAGCCGGCCCCTATGACTACGAAATGACCAGCCGTCTGATTGCCCTGGCAAAGGAAAAGAATATAGACTTTGCAGTGGATGTATTCCCCCATTACGGTTCTGATGCAGGAGCAGCAATACGCGGAGGTCATAATATCAGGGCAGCATTGATCGGACAGGGAGTACATGCTTCCCATGGAACAGAGCGGACTCATGTAAAGGGAATGGAGCAGACGTTAAAGCTTATTGAGGCATATATAGAACTGATTTAGTAAAAAAAAGGGACTGTTGCAAAACTAACGTGAGTTGTGACCCCAATAAGTTAGACTTTGTAGCGAGGCAGTTTTGACTGCTTCGCTATTTTTTATGCAGCCAAGAGGCTAAGCCTGTATTCTACAGGACTCATCCATCCTAGTTTTTCTTTAATTCGTTTCTCATTGTAGTATGTTATGTATTTTTCAATAGCCAGAAAGATCCTCAATGAACTTCCAAAGTGCGGACATTCACAATGGAAAGAAAAGCATGCCAAAGGCATGTTGAAAGAAATCATATTTAATAAGATTATAACAATATAATTAATTACTTTACATATAATTACCTGAATTGCGAAAACTAAGGAAACAAAAAGTTTTAGCAAGGAGAAGGAATATGTCCATAATCGAAGTGCAGAATTTTTCAAAAGGCTATGGCCCCTTCATGGCAGTAGATAATATCAGTATGGAGATAAAAAAAGGTGAAATTGTTGGCTTTGTAGGAAAAAACGGAGCGGGGAAGACTACAACGATTCGCTCAATGATGAATCTTATTTCTCCCACTAAGGGAAAAATAATAATAAATGGTCTTGATTCCGTAAAGGATTCAAAAAAAATAAAACATACACTTGGGTATATGCCGGGAGACTGCTCTTTCTATGACAATGCAAAGGGATTAGATATTTTTAAACTCTGTCTTAAAATCTCTAATGGAAAATTGGACCGGGTTACTGAACTTGCAGAGTATTTTGAACTGGATCTGAATAAGCGTATTTCAGAATTAAGCCTGGGAAACCGCAAAAAAGTATCCATCATTCAAGCGGTATTAAAGAATAATGAAATCCTTGTTCTTGATGAACCAACAAGCGGCCTTGACCCACTTATGCAGAGAAAATTCTTTGACCTGATATGCAGACAAAAAGAGATCGGGGTCACAGTTTTTTTGTCAAGCCATAATTTAAATGAAATAGAAAAATACTGCGATAAAGTAATTATCTTAAAAGATGGAAAAATAGTGGAATCACTGGATATGCATAGCATTAATATTAAGCATAAACAGTTGATTTCCTATACTACAAAAGATGGAACAGCAAAGAACTTTGAATTTGATGGTAATGTTAATGAACTAATTGCCAGTCTGTCAAAGCTTGATCTGGAAAGCATTGAAATAAAAGCGGCCACCATAGAAGATGAATTTATCAAATATTACAAGGAGGAAGAAGTGCATGAATAATTTTAGTTTTTTCTCTTCTTTAAAGCTTTCCTGGTTTGGCATAAATAATAACAAAAGGCAGATCATCGGATGGTGCATTTCCATCTTTTCGATTATGTTTTTGTATATGATTCTGTTTCCTTCAGTAAAGGATATGGCACAGATAAAATTGGATGCCATGCCCAAAGAACTATTGCAGTTCGTAGGGCTGGATGATCTGTCAGACATGAGTAATTACATCACATATTTTGGCATGGTTTTTAATATTATCCTGATTGCCATCAGTATTTTTGCGGCTTCTTTCAGTGCAGGCCTCATATCCAGAGAAGAGAAAACGAAAACCATAGAATTTCTGTATTCTCTGGAAGTCAGCCGCAGTGAAATCTATGTTTCAAAGCTTATGACTGCATACTTTGCTGTCCTGGCTGTACTTTGTTCAGGGGTGAGTGCCTCCGGGATTTGCGGTGCCATAAATGGAGAGGATATATTTGATGCGGGTAAATTTATTCTTATTGTGAAAATTTCCGGATTTACAGTGTTTGTCTTTATGTCTGTATCCCTGATGATTGCTGGGGTAACCACCAAAATAGGAGCTCCCATGGCTGGGAGCATGACTGTATTGGTATGCTATTTGTTAGGCTTTTTATCCAGGCTTCTGGGAGAGAAGGCACAGTGGCTTAGTAAGTTAAGCCCTTTTGAACTATTTTCACCAGAAAATGCCATTGCCATACAAAATCATACGGTCTATGAGGTGACTGTATATTTTTTCATAGCAGTCTTTTTTATCCTGGTGGGTGGAATCGTATTTAATCGCCGGGATTTTAATCTGTGATAGTACCATTTCGTCTGAAGGTATGGAGCCATAGAAAGAGTAAAAGAATAGTAAGCAGACAGGCTAAGCTTCAGGCTGTATGAACCTGATAGCTTAGCCTGTTTTTGTTTTACCTGATAAATGCAATGTTGTTACAGCTGTCTTGTCACATGCAATGACATGTGCTATAATCAACTAAATCTCTTACGAGGAGGAAGTTAAATGGAAGATATAATCAAAAGAATAGAGGAGCTCAAAAAAGAAAAGGATGCTGTGATTCTGGCTCACTATTATACCGACGGCCAGGTACAGGCTGTTGCGGATTATGTTGGTGATTCTTATTATTTAAGCAAGGTTGCCACGGAGGTTCCTCAGAAGGTTATTCTCTTCTGCGGTGTTTCCTTTATGGGCGAAAGTGCCAAGATACTCAACCCGGAAAAGATGGTAATCATGCCGGATACTTATGCAGATTGTCCCATGGCACATATGGCCGATGTGGAAAAGATTAAGGAAATAAGGGAGAGCTATGAGGATGTTGCTGTTGTCTGCTATATCAATTCTACAGCTGAGATTAAGGCTGCATCTGATGTCTGTGTAACATCTTCCAATGCAGTAAAGATCGTTAATGCTCTGCCTGATCATAATATATATTTTATTCCAGATGGGAATCTTGGCAGGTATACGGCGAAGATGATTCCTGATAAAAATTTTATTTTCAATGATGGTTTTTGTCATGTTCATACCAGTATAAAGCCCGAAGAACTTAAAAAGGCAAAAGAGCTGCACCCGGAAGCATTGGTTCTTGCTCATCCGGAATGTACCTGGGATGTACTTGAACTTGCAGATTACATCGGCAGTACTTCCGGTATTATAGACTTTGCTGTCAAAAGCGATGCAAAAGCGTTCATCATCTGTACAGAAATGGGTATTTTATATGAATTAAAATTAAAAAACCCTGAAAAGAAATACTATTCTGTGGGTCATCGCCAGTTCTGTCCGAATATGAAGCGAATTACTACGGAAAAGGTCTTAGAACAGTTGGAAAAGCTGAGCAATACAGTGGAACTCAATGAGGAATTATATAGTAAGGCAAATAAGGCTCTGGACAGAATGCTTGCTTTAGCTGAATAAGAGGAGATAAGAATGAGAATACATGCAGATGTGGTTATTGCCGGAACCGGTGTTTCCGGATTATACTGCGCTCTGAACCTTCCTGAAGAAAAACAGATCCGGCTCCTGACAAAAAGCTCCCTGGAAATGAGTGATTCTTACCTGGCTCAGGGCGGAATCTGTGTCTTAAAGGACAAAGAAGATTATAGCGGATTTTATGAAGACACCATGAAGGCAGGACATTATGAAAATAATACAGCTTCTGTTCATCATATGATACAGAAATCACCGGAAATTATTCAAGAGCTGATGACACTGGGAGTGGAATTTGAAAAAAAGGACGGAAAATTACTTTATACCAGAGAAGGTGCTCATTCCACAGCAAGAATCGTATATTACAAAGATAATACGGGAAGGGAAATTACAAGCAAACTGCTTGAACAGGTAAAAAGGAAAAAAAATATTACAATTATGGAATATACGGAAATGATTGATATAGTCAGCAGAGATAATTTCTGCAGCGGTGTTATCGTACGGTCCGGTAATGGAGACATATCCAGCCTTGATGCAGACTATACGGTTTTAGCTACCGGAGGAATAGGCGGGTTATATCAGGATTCCACCAATTATCCTCATCTTACGGGAGATTCTCTGGCGTTGTCTATCCGCCACGGCATAGCTGTTCAAAATCTGAATTATATTCAGATTCATCCAACTGCATTGTACTCAAAAAAGCCGGGAAGAAGATTTCTGATTTCAGAATCTGTAAGAGGAGAGGGAGCATATCTTCTGAATGCAAATAAGGAAAGGTTCGTGGATGAGCTGCTTCCCAGGGATGTATTAACTCAGAAGATCTGTCAGCAGATGAAGTTGGAAGGAAGTGATCATGTCTGGCTTTCTGCCATCCATTTAGGAAGTGAGAAGATAAAGAAACGTTTTCCTAATATTTATGAGCGCTGTCTGGAGGAAGGAATCGATATGACCAGGGAATACGTTCCTGTCACACCGGCTCAGCATTATTTTATGGGAGGCATATCTGTTGACCAGCATAGTAAAACTTCTATGGGGCATTTATATGCTATTGGAGAAACCAGCTGCAACGGTGTTCATGGCGCTAATCGTCTGGCAAGCAATTCCCTTCTGGAAAGTCTGGTATTCGCTAAGGAAGCAGCAGTTCATATTGCCAGTACCTATGAGAAGAACGAACACTTTCCAGTTTCCATAAATTTATCTGCATATGAAAACTATGACTATATTCAAAATAAGAACAGAGAAAGTGTATTAAATGAAATAGAAAAAGCGAACAGGAAAGAGAAACGAAGCGCTCTTAAGATCAAATGTGGGTGAAGTAGAATGATGAAAAACACTGTTTTAACAATTATGGAGCAAAAGATTAAGAAAGACAAGATAACCATGCTGACAGCCTATGATTATACGACAGCAAGATTAATGGATGAATCGGGGGTGAATTCCATATTAGTAGGAGACTCCTTAGGAATGGTCATACTAGGCTATGAGGATACCTTATCCGTGACTATGGAGGATATGATTCATCACACGAAAGCTGTTGCAAGAGGCTGCAGACATGCGTTGGTTATCGCCGATATGCCGTTTATGTCCTATCAGACTTCCGTATATGATGCTGTTATTCATGCCGGGCAGTTGATAAAGGAAGGGCGTGCCCAGGCAGTTAAGCTGGAGGGTGGAGAACAGGTTTGTCCTCAGATCAAAGCAATTACAGAAGCGTCTATCCCCGTTGTTGCTCACATTGGGTTAACTCCACAGTCTGTTAACACCTTTGGAGGATATAAAGTTCAGGGAAGAGATGAAAAAGCAGCAAGGCAGCTGTTAAAGGATGCAAAGGCAGTAGAGGAAGCCGGAGCTTTTGCTGTTGTACTTGAATGTGTTCCGGATAAACTGGCAGCTGTCATTACTGAATCCATTCATATTCCCACCATTGGAATAGGAGCGGGTCCGGACTGTGACGGACAGGTATTGGTCTATCAGGACATGCTATCTATGTATAGTGAATTTAAACCAAAGTTTGTAAAATCCTTTGCCAATTTAGGCGATATGATGACAGCCGCTTTTAAGCAGTATATTGAAGAAACAAAGGCAGGAATTTTTCCCGGAAAAGAACATGTTTTCAGCATTGCTGATGAGATAATAGAAAAATTATATTGAGAGAGGAACGTTTTGATCTATGAAGATCGTTCATAAGATAGAAGAAGTGAAAGCGTGCATAAAGGAATGGAGAAAAGAGGGATTGAGCATAGGCTTTGTTCCAACTATGGGGTATTTGCATGAAGGTCATGAAAGCCTGATCAAACGAGCTATGGAAAATGACAGGGTGGTGGTGAGTATCTTTGTCAATCCCATGCAGTTTGGCCCTAAGGAAGACCTGGCAAGCTATCCAAGAGACTTAGAACGTGACAGCAGCCGATGTATGGAAAATGGGGCCGATTTAATCTTTCACCCCAATCCGGAGGAAATGTATAAGGAAGACTTTTACACCTATGTGGATATGTCTGTATTGACAGAAGAACTTTGTGGATTAAGCAGACCTCTCCATTTTCGGGGAGTCTGTACTGTTGTTTTAAAACTTTTCAATATTGTGACTCCGGATAGAGCCTATTTTGGAGAAAAGGATGCACAGCAGCTGGCTGTTATTAAACGTATGGTAACAGATCTGAATGTGAATGTTGAAATTATCGGCTGTCCGATTATCCGTGAGAGTGATGGATTGGCCATGAGTTCACGCAACAGTTATCTTAGTGAAGCGGAAAGAAAAGCAGCGCTTATCTTATATAACAGTATTAAGCTGGGAAAGCAGATGATGAAAGAAGGGGAAAGAGATGCTGCCGTACTCGTCAGTGCAATGAAGGTATTTATTCAAAAAGAACCACTGGCAAAAATTGATTATGTAAAAGCAGTAGATGCCATGACTATGAGGCAGGCAGAGAAGCTTAACGGAACCGTTTTAATCGCAATGGCAGTTTATATTGGAAAAACCCGGTTAATTGATAATTTTACTTTTAAGTGTGAAGAGGGGGGATGAGTTTATAATGAAGATTACTATGTTAAAAGGAAAAATTCATCGTGCTACCGTAGTACAGGCTGAACTGGATTATGTGGGGAGTATTACGATAGATGAAGATCTGTTAGAGGCGGCAGGAATCCTTGAGTATGAAATGGTCTGTGTTGTAGACATTAATAATGGTCAGCGTTTTGAAACTTACACGATTGCTGGAGAACGTGGCAGCGGTCTTATCTGTCTGAACGGAGCTGCGGCAAGATGCGTACAGGTCAATGATAAAATCATTATTATGGCATATATACATCTGACACCAGAAGAAGCCAAAGCACACAAGCCAAAGGTAGTCTTTGTGGATGAGCGTAACCATATCACCGCAAAGACCAATGCTGAGAAGCATGAAAGCATAAATGCTATAGAGAAAGGGTGCTGAAATGAATAACGAAACAACCTTACGATTAAATATGGATGAGTTAATATTGCAGGCTTTACGGGAAGATATAACCAGTGAAGATGTAACGACCAATGCCGTTATACGAGATGAGAAAAAAGCATGTGTCAGGCTTTTGTGCAAGCAGGATGGTGTACTGGCAGGGCTTAAGGTTTTCCACCGTGTTTTCTGCCTTTTAGATCCCAGTGCATCCATGAAAGCCTATGCAAAGGATGGGGACAAGATATTTGTGGGAGAGCTTTTGGCAGAAGTTACAGCAGATGCAAGAGCTTTATTATCTGGAGAAAGGACAGCCTTAAACTATCTTCAGAGAATGAGCGGAATTGCTTCTTATACACGTAGGATTTCTGATATGATGAAAGGCAGCAAGACCAGATTGCTGGATACCCGGAAAACAACCCCCAATATGAGGATTTTTGAAAAGTATTCGGTCCGGGTGGGAGGGGGATACAATCATCGATATAACTTATCTGACGGTATTCTGTTAAAGGATAATCATATTGCAGCAGCCGGTGGAGTAAAAAAAGCAATAGAGTCAGCCAGAGAGTATGCTCCCTTTGTCCGCAAAATCGAGGTAGAGGTGGAAAATCTTCAAATGGCAGAAGAAGCTTTAGAGGCAGGAGCAGATATCATCATGCTTGATAATATGACAACAGAGCAGATGAAAGAGGCGGTAAAAATCATCGGAGATAAAGCAGAGACTGAGTGTTCGGGAAATGTAACGGAGGAAAGGATTAAAGAGCTTATGGAAATTGGAGTTGATTATATATCCTGTGGGGCATTGACGCATTCTGCGCCGATTCTTGACTTATCATTAAAGAATCTTAGGATTATTGAGTAGGGCAGAAGCCCTTCTTTTATTTGAAAGGGCTGCTGCTCAACTAACTTAATGTTAGTTTTGCAGCAGCCCCCTTTTTTAACCTTCTATTGAGATGTAATTATTCTGTTCAATTTCAGTTTTCTTAATCTTTGGAACAGACAGCTTCAGAATTCCGTTTTCAAATCTGGCGCGGATATCTTCCTCTTTAACAGCATTTCCAACATAAAAGCTCCGGCTCATGCTTCCGGAATAGCGTTCCCGGCGGATATAGCGGCCATCCTTGTCTTTTTCCTCTTTATTCTCGCCTCTTGCAGCAGTTATGGTTAGATAGCCGTCTGTGAGACGGGCTTTGATCTCATCCTTTTGAAAACCTGGAAGATCGATATCCAGTTCATAGCCGTTATCAACTTCCTTCACATCGGTTTTCATAAATTCTTTCGTACCAAAAACAGAACGGTCGAAGGGAAAATCCATCCAGTTACTAAGCAGACTCTCTCCAAAAATACTAGGCATCATCATAGGTCTTATCTCCTTTCCAATGATTTAAATGTTTATTTGTTATATGTGTAATATAACACGCATTATTAGCACTGTCAATAGGTGAGTGCTAATTTTATGAAAAAATTATTTTTTAAGATTATACCGGGTAATTTCTTTCAAAATAATGAATATGGTAGTATGTTTTATTATTTTTATGATATAATCATAGCCAGACAAAAACAAACATATTTTTTGAGGTATATAATGAAACCACATGCATTTGCAATCTGCGCATACAAGGATTCTCCTTACCTGGAATCCTGTATCCGGTCTGTTAAGGCCCAGAGTGTGGAATCCGATGTAATTATTTGTACTTCCACGCCCAGCTCCTATATAAGCGGGCTTGCTGACAAGTACGGGATTCCTCTTTTTATCAGGCACGAGAAAAGCAGTATCCGGGACGACTGGAATTTTGCCTATTATATGGCGGATGCCACATTTGTGACTATCGCCCATCAGGATGATCTATATCAGAAAGACTATGTAAAGAAGCTTCTGGATTGTTATGGAAGTTACCCGGACATGACTTTATTTACCGGTGGTTATACCGTTGTAAAAAAGGACAGGCTGGCGGTATTCGAACCGGTTGAATTTATCAAACGGATTTTACGTCTGCCTCTGCGCCTGCGTTTTATCAGTCATTTATCCTGGGTAAAAAAAAGCGTCCTGCTTTTTGGAAATTCCATCTGCTGTCCTGCATGTGCATATAATAAGGAAGAATTGGGGGAACCACTCTTTACATCCCCCTATCATTTTGCCCTGGACTGGGATACGCTTTATAAGCTGTCTAAGCTGCCCGGACGTTTTGTCTGTGTGGAAAACCCCATTCTGTATTACCGGGTTCATGAGGAGGCGGCCACGAAGGCAGCCATAGAAGATAACAGCCGTTTAAAAGAAGAGACGGAGATGTTTCAAAAGATGTGGCCGGAACCAGTTGTAAAGGTGCTGATGCATTTTTACCGGAAGGCTTACCACGAATATGAATAAAAGAATGACAGGAGGAAGCAGGATGAAGGTTGTATTATTAGCAGGGGGTCTTGGGACGAGAATCAGTGAGCAGAGCCATTTAAAACCGAAACCAATGATTGAAATCGGTGAAAAGCCTATATTATGGCATATTATGAAATATTATTCCCAGTTTGGATTCCATGATTTTGTGATCTGCCTGGGATATAAGCAGTATGTAGTAAAGGAGTTTTTTGCAGATTATTTTCTTCACACCTCAGATGTGACGTTTGATCTGGCAAACAACAGCATGGAGGTACATAATAATTATTCTGAACCATGGAAGGTAACCCTTGTGGACACAGGACTTAATACCATGACTGGCGGTAGAATCAAACGCATTCAGCCGTATATCGGAGAGGAACCTTTTATGCTTACCTATGGAGACGGAGTCTGTGATGTGGACTTAAATGCGCTTTTAAAGTTCCATGAAAGCCATGGTAAGACAGCAACCATGACAACGGTTAATATTGCCCAGTTAAAGGGAGTTTTAGACATAGATGAAGGCGATGTAGTGCGTTCGTTCCGGGAAAAGGACGAAACAGATGCCAGCCTGATTAATGGCGGCTTTATGGTATTCAATCCGGAGATTTTCTCTTATCTGGAAGATGATTCCACAGTTCTGGAGCAGAAGCCATTACAGAGACTGGCGGCAGAAGGTGAACTGATGAGCTTCCATCACACCGGGTTCTGGCAGTGTATGGATACCCAGAGGGAGATGAAGAAGCTGGAAGATTTATGGCAGTCCGGGAAGGCGCCCTGGAAGATATGGGAGAAATAATATGACGAATAAAGCAAATGACCGCTGGAAGGAATTTTCTGAGTTTTATAAAGGAAAGAGAGTACTTCTTACCGGGCATACCGGTTTTAAAGGAGCATGGCTCAGCCGTATGCTGATAAAAGCAGGTGCTAAGGTGACGGGGTACTCCATGAAATCACCAACTGATCCTGCTCTGTTTGAGGTGGCAGATATATCCGGGCAGATGAATTCAGTAATTGGAGATATCAGGGATCTTGCCCATTTAAAAACTGTTTTTCAAATGGAAAAACCGGAAATTGTATTCCATTTAGCAGCACAGCCTATTGTAAGAGATTCCTATAAAGATCCGGTTTACACCTATGAGACCAATGTGATGGGTACGGTCAATATTTTAGAATGCGTTCGCCTCACTGAGACGGTCCGGTCTTTTCTTAATGTAACTACGGATAAGGTGTATGAGAATAAGGAGTGGGAATACGGATACCGGGAATGTGATCCCTTAGATGGCTATGATCCTTATTCCAACAGCAAGTCCTGTTCCGAGCTTGTGACCCACAGCTATGCGAAGTCCTTCTTTTCCGGAAGGAATACGGCAATCTCTACCTCAAGGGCAGGCAACGTCATAGGGGGAGGGGATTTTGCCAACGACAGAATTATTCCGGACTGTATCCGGTCTGCCATGAAAAAGCAGGAGATCGTATTGAGAAATCCTTATTCCACAAGACCTTACCAGCATGTATTGGAGCCGCTTGCTGTTTATATGACAATTGCTATGAAGCAGTATGAGGATCCCTCTTACCAGGGATACTATAATGTGGGCCCTGACGATAAGGATTGTGTCACAACCGGAGAGTTAGCCGATTTGTTCTGTGAAGCATGGGGACAGGGGATTACATGGTCCGCACAACCGGATGAAGGTCCTCATGAGGCTAACTTTTTAAAGCTGGACTGCTCAAAAGTAAAGAAGGTCTTTGGCTGGACGCCCAGATACGGGGTGAAGGAAGCCGTTCAAAAGACCGTGGAATGGACCAGAGATTATCTGGCCGGAGCAGATATGATAACGGTGATGGACCGACAGATCGGCGAATTTTTTAACCAATAGAACAAGAGAGGTAATAATTTTATGATAGATAAAAAAACAGAAAAAGAAGCCAGGGAAGAAATTCTGGCACTTGTAAAGGAATATTGTGATACCTATCACAATCAGAAGAAACCGTTTGAGGACGGAGACAGAATACCCTATGCATCAAGAGTATATGACAGTAAGGAAATGGTGAATCTGGTAGACAGCTCCCTGGAATTCTGGCTTACTTCCGGACGCTATACCGATGAATTTGAGAAAAAATTTGCGAAATATTTAAATGTCCGGTTCTGTTCCCTGGTCAATTCGGGATCTTCAGCAAATTTACTGGCATTTATGGCACTTACTTCCCCTCTTTTAAAAGAGCGTCAGATCAAAAGAGGCGACGAAGTGATTACTGTTGCAGCTGGATTTCCCACCACTGTAACGCCTGTGATACAGTATGGAGCAGTTCCGGTGTTTGTTGACGTGACAATTCCCCAGTATAACATTGATGTGACTATGCTGGAGGCAGCGCGTTCTGAGAAGACGAAAGCAGTGATGATCGCCCACACTCTTGGCAATCCCTACGATTTATCTGCAGTAAAGGCGTTCTGCGATAAATATGGTTTATGGCTTGTAGAAGATAACTGTGATGCTCTGGGTACGGTTTATACCATAGACGGAGAAGATCGGTTCTCCGGAACCATTGGAGATATTGGAACCTCCAGCTTTTACCCGCCTCACCACATGACTATGGGAGAGGGAGGAGCCGTTTATACCAGCGATTCCCTCTTAAACCGGATTATCCGTTCTTTCCGTGACTGGGGACGGGACTGCGTCTGCCCTTCCGGGACGGACAATTTATGCGGCCACCGGTTTGACCGTCAGTATGGAGAACTGCCTCTTGGATATGATCACAAATACGTTTATTCTCATTTTGGCTATAATTTAAAGGCAACTGATATGCAGGCATCGATTGGCTGTGCACAGATTGAAAAGTTTCCATCCTTTGTAGAGCGCAGACGTCATAATTTCAGCCGTCTTTACGAAGCATTAAAGGATACAGCGGAAAAACTCATTCTTCCGGAGCCCTGTCCGGGATCAAAACCAAGCTGGTTTGGATTTCTGATCACCTGTAAAGAAGGTGTTGACAGAAATCAGCTTGTACAGTACGTGGAATCGAAAGGTGTTCAGACCAGAATGCTTTTTGCAGGAAATTTAACCAAGCATCCATGCTTCAATCAGATGCGTGAATCGGGAACCGGATACCGGGTTGTGGGTGAGCTGAAGAATACAGACCGGATTATGCAGGATACGTTCTGGATTGGAGTTTATCCCGGTATGACAGATGACATGATTGACTACATGGCAAAAACCATAAAGGAAGGCTTAAACCAGCAGGCTTAGGCTCCTGTTTCTTAATTCAGTCAGAATGGAGGAATTATGAAGGAGTATGATTTGACGAAGGTGCATCAGGCAAATCTGCGGATTTTAAAAGAGATTGACCGGATCTGCCGGAAGCAACGGATTCAATATTTACTGGACGCGGGGACACTTTTAGGAGCTGTGAGACACAAAGGATTTATTCCATGGGATGATGATGCAGATGTGGCATTTACCCGCCCCAATTACCAGGCCTTTTTACAGGTGGTGAGGTCGGAACTCCCGGAGGATATGGAACTTCTCGAACCAAAGGATTTGCGGGGAGGGAAGGCATTTTATGATTTTACAGCCAGAATTATCTATAAAAAAAGCAGAACGCATGATGATACGGCTGAGATGAAATATTATGAAGGTAGATTAAATCATCTGTGGGTGGATTTATTTACCATTGATGAGCTACCGAAAAACCGGGCATCATCTACCATGACTTTGCTGCTTCATACGGTAATATATGGTCTTTCCATGGGACACAGATATAAGCTTGATTTAAGAAAATACAGTCTGTTGAACGGGATATGCGTTGGGATTCTGGCACTGACAGGTAAGCTGATTCCCATGAGTATCTTGAGAAAGCTTCAGTACTGGGCGGCTGTGAAGGACCGGAAGGGAAAAAGCAGTCTGCGCTACTACAGTAATTATCAGCCGGATTATTTATATGTGACGCTGAAGAAAGAATGGTGTGAGGAAACGGTAGATCTGGAATTTGAAGATACCAGACTGATGGCACCAAAGGGCTGGCATGAAGTGCTCACCTGGATTTACGGAGATTATAAAAAACTTCCGCCAAAGGAGAAACAGGTGCCTACTCACTCCAGTACGGAAATTCATATTTATGAATAGAAAAAAACAGCTGCTGCAGATTTTGCAACAGCTGTTTTTTAAGACTGATTTAAATATTCTTTTGCATCCCGAAAGAAGCTTAATATGATAAGAAGTATGATAATGCCGATGGGAAATGCGGCGATGATGGACACAGTCTGTAAGTTTGCCATTGAATTTTCTGAGAAAATCAGGGCAATGGGAAATAACATCAGAAGAATCGCCCAAAACAGCTTTACATGTTTATGGGGCTCTTCGTGATCAGGCAGCTCCTTATAGGAATAGGAAGCAGCAACCAGTGTCAGTGCATCAAAGGATGTGGCATAAAAAGCAATCATGGTAAGGGCTAAAAGCACCAGCCCCATTTTATAAAATGGAAGTGTTTCTAAAATTGCCATAATGGTCTGATAAAGGTTCTGCGTTGCATGATAGATTCCCATAACATCAAGAATACCCTTAGTCTGGAGAGCAAGGCTGTAATTTCCTAAAATAATAAAGGAAGTAAAGGTTCCTGACAACCCAAAGAAGTAACCGCCAAGAACAGTCTGTCTGATCGTCCGTCCCTTGCTGATGGTGCCAATGAAAAATGGAGTGGCTACGCACCATACCATCCAGTATGCCCAGTAAAAGATCGTCCAGTTCTGAGGAAAGGATGAGGATCGCAGTGCATCAGTCCAGGTGGACAGACCGATGAAGTTCTGCGTCAGGTTTCCAATTGCGGTAATTCCTGTTTCAATGGTATATCTCGTCTGGCCTCCGCCGATGAGAACGTAAAGGAGAAGTCCAAAGAATAAATAGGTACAGGAATCAGCAAGCTTTGAAACTCCCTTCATGCCAAAATAGACGGTAAACGTATATACTGCGCAGATAATGACCAGGATGGCTATGGTTAAAAATCTGGATTCAGGCAGTCCGGTTACACGGCTGACAGCCATGGAAAGGAGGGGAGTTGCCAGGGAAAATGTGGTGGCAGTTCCTGCCAGCAAAGCGAAAACAGCGATTAAATCAATAAACTTTCCTGCAGGTCCGTCTACCAGCTTACCAAGGATTGGACGGCAGGCTTCTGAATATTTTTGCTTCGTCCGTTTCTTAACATGAAGCATAAAACCAAAGGCAACAGCAAGAACCAGATAGAAACTCCACGGGATGGGACCCCAGTGAAACAGAGGATAGGTGGAAGCCCAGTCCTGTACAGAGCCTAATTCCGTTATATGCGGTTCGCCTGCATAGAGAAGCCATTCACAAAGAGAGTAAAATAAGATGTCAGCCGCCAGGCCTGCTGTAAACATCATGGCTCCCCATTTAAAATTAGAATACTGGGGTTTCTCGCAGTCTCCCAGTCTGATTGCTCCATATCGGGAGAATGCCATGTAGATGGAGCAGAAAAATGTGATTAATCCTATGATAAGGTAGTAGCTGCCCAGCTCATCTCCGAGAAAGGACCGAATGGAAGCCAGTACGGCTCCTGAGGCCTTGGGGTATGTAAGAAACAGAATGCATAATAACACGATCCCTGCAAACGGTATCACGGTAGTCATTATATCCAGCTTTTTTATCAATGATATTTTCTCTTTGTTGTTCATGACATGGCTCCTTTATAGTTCAAAAATAATTTTTATTCCTTATTATTGAACATGATACCACGGACTATTAAAAAATGCAAGAATGAATAAAAAAATTTGTGGGTAAAAGATAAATTACATGGAATCTAAGGAAAAACAAGCCACTAATACCAGTAAAAAGTCTAACGCATTTGTGAAGTTTTTCTGACTTTTTGCTGAAAGCACTACAAAAAAAGCACTGGATCGGATATAATGGTGATGTTCATTAAGGAGGATATTATGATGAGGAACAAAGTGCTAATGATATGTGCCGTATCAGCAATGCTGTTAACGGGCTGTACCCAGAGCCATATTCTCGCAGGCGGAGGTCCTGCAGAACCTGTCTTTGAAACACAGCAGGGAATCGTATTGGACTGGACTCAGATTGGAAATGATATGGATGAAGAGTTTGTGGATAATGAAAAATATCCCATGGCTCTCAGCGTTAATTACAGCGTGGATCAGGAAAAGAAAAGTATTGATTTAACATTAATTGTAAAAGCAGGAACGACTCCGGAAGAAGCAGTAACTTTTGGGGATGCAGCAGTGCGCTATTTAAACGATGTAGCGGCAGAACAGGATTTTTCCTATGAGAGATCAAGCGAGACTTCCTATGGCGGCTTCTTTAAGAATTATGACCTGCATCTGATTGTAATGCCCGATTATACAATGAAAGAACAGCAGTACTGGTTGGTAGATATGAATATTCCAAAAGGTTCTGATGAAAAGATTGTACCGAAGGAAGGTGCAGTTGTGATGGAAACAACGGCAGCTGATGATACAGAAGAAGCAGAAGAGACTGAAACAGAAACAAAAGCGGAGCAGACACAGGCTTCCAAATAAAGACTGTTAAAAAAGCATGGACCAGAACGCGGCAGGCGTTTTAAGATCCATGCTTTTTTTAACTGATTACAAAAGTTAGTCAGTATCTACAGCCAGACCGCTGTGATAGGAATAATTACCCAGCTCACGAAGCAGTTTGTTATGATCCAGGCTGTTTAAAGGAATAGGGGAAGCCAGTTCCTCGTTTAACCGGAAAAATACATTTCCGCATTTTGACATACACTGATGAAAAAGTTCCGGAAATGATGCCTTCGAAGCAAGTCTGCGGTCCCAGGGATTGCACCATGTATCATGGTTTAAATTAAACGTGATTACAGGATCAGAGGTCATATCGGTAACCAGTTTTCGTGAAGCAACGGGATTCTTAAGGAATAAGGATTCCACAAATTCAATGCTGTTTTTCTTACGGCTGTTTGGATCGGCAAGCGTCCGGCAGCCTAAGCGCATCGCCAGAATAGAACGGGATACCATGCGGGGAGTGACCTGATAATTATTACGGTAGTTTAGGGGATAGTATGTTTCATTGATACAGGCTGACAGAAAACCGGAGATAAACTGCATCTCCTGACCATTTAAGCAGATGGTGGCAGCCTGATTAAACTGGGATGGCTTTTTCTGCTTATATATCATTAATAAGAGAGCATCAATATCATTCTCAAGCATGGCATGCAGTCCATGATAATAGTTTCCGGAATTCTTAATATCGTACTCAATCCTTCCATATACATAAGGGTGGCAGATAGAGTCTCCAATATAATGGCAAAAGTAACCGCTCATGTATGCAATGGCCTGCTCTCTCTGCTGTCTGGATTCAATGGCTGCGATGTGGTTTAAACAGGTGACAAAAAAGCTGTTCACATGATTTTCATGCATATAGGAACCAACGTTACGGTAATCTCTGTGACGAAGAATGGGAATATTATAAAAAAACATATCCGGACCCTGAAGACCCAGCTGATAAAGCCAGCGGTATTTGGATATAATTCGTTTTAAAGGAGAGTTTGGCATATTGTTATAAACTTTGACGCCTAATAAGTAGTGGGTGGTAAAACCGGGCATATTGTCACCTCGTATTCGTTGTATATAATTCGGCACATAATAAGATTATACCATAGTAAAGTTAAATTTGTATAAAAATGAATGGAAATTTTCATACAATCCCCCCAGGATGAATATGTGATAAAGAGGACATAAGGGAGCACAAGGAATGATTCATTACATACACGAGCTGGTATGGGGACCCTGGCTTTTAATCCTGTTTCTGGGGATCGGAATCATCTATACGGTAAAAACCGGCTTTTTTCAAATCAGGAAACTGAACTTTTGGTGGATGCAGACCATCGGGAGCATACAGGAAGACGAAGACGGGGACAAAGGAGATGTGACCAGATTTCAGACTGCCTGTACCGCTCTTGCAGCTACCATCGGAACAGGAAATATCGTCGGTGTGGCAACTGCGCTGACAGCGGGGGGACCCGGAGCGATCTTCTGGATGTGGGTGTCTGCTGCGATCGGCATGATGACAGGATATGCAGAGACCATGCTGGGCATTCGTTACCGCTACCGGGATCAGAGCGGAGCGTGGATCTGCGGACCTATGGTCTATTTGGAAAGAGGATTGAAACTGCCGGTACTTGGTATGATTTACAGCTTTCTCTGTATTATGGTATCACTTGGGATGGGAAGTATGGTCCAGTCCAATTCTATTGCGGAAACTCTTAACTATTCCTTTCAGGTTCCAACTGCATTAGCCGGAATTCTTCTGACCGGTCTGGTTCTTCTGGTTGTTTTAGGCGGCATCAGCCGGATTGCCTTTGTATCGGAACGAATGATTCCTCTGGCATCCGGAATTTATATGCTGTTTTCCATGGTTGTTATTATGTCCTGTTATGATAAAATTCCATATATTTTTCATATTATTTTTCAGGATGCATTTCGGCCTGTATCCGTTTTTTCAGGCGCAGCTGGTTTTGGGATCAGTAAAAGTCTTCAATACGGTATTTCCCGGGGAGTTTTCTCGAATGAAGCGGGTCTGGGAAGCATGGCGGTTTTACATGGAGCAGCAGAAAATACCACGCCGGAAAAACAGGGAATGTGGGCGATGTTTGAAGTGTTCTTTGATACAATCATCATTTGCACCATGACTGCATTTGTAATACTGTGTATGACAGAAGGAGATGCAGCCGGCTCCGGTTACGATGGTGCAGCCCTTACGGCGTACAGCTTTTCCAGACGCCTTGGCGGTCTGGGAGAATATGTGGTGTCAGGTTCCATGCTGGTATTTGCATTTGCTACCATAATTGCATGGTATTATCTGGGAAAGCAGGCTGCTGGATATCTGGCAGAAAGTCTGAAAAAACGGAGACGTTTTTATCTGATGCAGCGGGTTTTAAGAGGTAAGATATATACCTTTCTCTATTTGAGTGCTGTATTTGTGGGGTGCCTGGCAAAACTTGAAACGGTCTGGGAATTTTCTGATATCTGGAATGGTTTAATGGCAGTTCCCAATATTGCTGCGCTTATTTTTTTAATGAAAGAAGTGAGCGTTACGGAATAAGAATGGAAACAGAACGTGCATACTAAAGAAAAAGAAAGAAGGTGTTTTTATGAAGACAGAGGTTAAAGTACCAAATAAGCTGATAAACGAAAAGAGTCCATATCTGCTGCAGCATGCATATAACCCGGTTAACTGGTATCCGTGGTGTGAGGAAGCATTTTCAAAGGCGGAAAGAGAGGAGAAGCCGATCTTCTTATCAATCGGCTACTCTACCTGCCACTGGTGCCACGTTATGGCTCATGAGTCCTTCGAGGACCAGGAGGCAGCGGATGTATTAAATGAAAATTACGTGGCAATTAAAGTAGACCGTGAGGAACGCCCTGATATTGATTCGGTATATATGTCAGTTTGTCAGGCACTCACAGGATCAGGCGGCTGGCCCCTCACAGTCATTATGACACCGGACCAGAAGCCTTTTTATGCTGCAACCTATTTACCAAAGCATACAAGATGGGGCAATACCGGACTGATCGAGGTCTTAGATGCCATAACCGGGCTTTGGAAAAATGACAGGAAAAAAGTTTTTCAGGCCGGAGAGGAGATTACCCGGTATTTAAATGAGGATAAGAAAGATGGTAAGAACAGTGATCCTGATCCTGGAAAAGAACTGTTTTTCTCTGCTGCCCGGCAGCTTATAAACTCCTATGATAAAACATGGGGAGGTTTTGGAAGAGCGCCTAAGTTTCCCATGGCACATAATCTGATTTTTCTGATCCGCCATTCTGTTTTTGAGCAGGATAAGAATGCCAGGACCATGTGTGAGTCAACTTTAAGACACATGTACCGGGGCGGAATTTATGATCATCTCGGAGGAGGCTTTTCCCGTTATTCTACCGATGAAAAATGGCTGGTTCCCCATTTTGAAAAAATGCTTTATGATAATGCACTTCTTTCTTACGCTTTTCTGGAAGCTTATGAGTTAACCGGGGAATCATTTTACGAATTGACGGCAAGGGGAGTACTCGGATATATTATGGAAACGCTTACAGACAAAGAAGGCGGGTTTTACTGCGGAGAGGATGCAGACAGCGAAGGGGTGGAAGGGAAGTTCTATGTCTTTGAAAAAAATGAGATTTCAAAGGTACTAAAGGAAGACGCTACCCTTTTCTGCCAGTGGTTTGGAGTTACCAGTGACGGCAATTTTGAAGGAAAAAACATTTTAAATCTCATAGATAATAAAGATTACGAAAAAAAGGATGATAAAATAAGCCGGCTGTGTCAGATACTCTATGATTATCGTCAGCAAAGAACCGTACTTCACAAGGATGATAAGATCCTTACTTCATGGAACGGTCTGATGATTGCAGGAATGGCAAAGGCATATCAGGTTCTGGAGGAGGACGTATATTTACAGGCGGCCTGCAATGCGCAGGCTTTTATTGAAAGAAAACTGACGGACAGGGGAGGCAGGCTTTATATCCGGTACAGAGATGGGGAAACCGGGCATGACGGACAGCTGGATGATTACGCATTCTATGCATTTGGACTATTAGAGATGTATCAGGCATGCTTTGAGGTTTCATACTTTGAAAAAGCAGTGAGTATCTGTGAAAAAATGGTTCTTCTTTTTTTCGACGAGAAAAACGGCGGATTTTATATGTATGCGCATGACAGGGAAAAACTCATCAGCCGTCCCAAAGAGCTTTATGACGGAGCGCTGCCATCGGGTAATTCCGTAGCTGCTTATGTGATTGGTAAACTATATCATTTAACCGGAGAGGTTAAGTGGCAGGAAATTTTAAAGAAACAGCTGAAATGGATGGGGAAAGAAGCAGGGATCAGTCCTGCTAACCACAGCTTTTCGCTCCTGGCATTTCAGGCAGTTCTCTATCCTGCAGCGCAGTTGGTCGCAGTATCACCGGAACGGGGCATAGAGAGGCAGCTCCTCACATTGAAAAGAGAGGTTTTTACTGGTATCGATATTATTTTCAAGACTCCGGAAAATGAAGAGGTGCTTTCTAAAATTGCCCCATTTACAAAGGACTATCCGGTAGATTTTGCAAGAGGCCAGTTCTACCTCTGCAAAAATGGAACATGTCTGAAGCCTGTGGAACGTATGGAAGAATTAAAGGAAGCAATGAAAGCCATATCATCATAAATCATGGGAGGAGCCATATATATAATTAAATAATCAATACCAGAGGTGTATCTATGTGTACGGCTATGACACTGGTAACGAAAGAGAATGAATTATTTTTCGGGAGAAATATGGATTTTTCATATGAAATAGATCCTCACATATTCATAGTTCCAAAAAACTATTCGTGGGTCAATGCTCTGACCGGAACCCCGATGGGTGATGATTACTGCTTTATCGGGATTGGACAGGAGACGGAAGGACTTCTGGGATTTTTTGATGGAGTAAATGAAAGAGGATTGGCAGCGGCAGCTCTTTATTTTGCAGGGTATGCAAAATATGAAGACAGGACAAATGCTAAGGGGCGGACTCCGGTTGCTTCCTTTGAATTTCTTCATTATATATTAGGAAAATGTGCTTCCGTCCAGGAATTAAAGAGCGTGGCAAAGCAGGTAGTCATAGTCGGCATGGAGGATCCGGTCACCGGCTCAGCAGCACCTCTTCACTGGATTGCAGCTGACCGGACCGGTGATTGTGTTGCAATCGAACAGACAAAGTCAGGTCTGGTTATCTTTGATAATCCCATAGGCATTCTGGCAAACAGTCCCGATCTTCCCTGGCATATGACTAATTTAAGAAACTATACAGGTGCCAATCCTGAGCAGGAAGAAGAAGCGATCTGGAGCGGCATAAAGCTCACTCCGTTCGGTCAGGCAGGGGGAACCAGAGCTCTTCCCGGAGGCTATACTTCTCCGGACCGTTTTGTCCGGACCGCGTATTTAAAATCATTTCTTCCGGTTGCTCGGAATCGGAAGGAAGCTGTAGTTTCCTGTTTTCACATCATGGAAGGTGTGGCCATACCAAAAGGAGCAGTCATGACAAGCCGCGGTTCTTATGATTATACAAAGTATACGGCATTTATAAATACAGCTTCATGTGAATATTATTTTAAAACGTATGACAGTCTCCAGGTGTGTATGGCTGGTCTTTTTGAATATAACAGGAGTATCCTACAGCCAGTCTGTTTGAGATGAATACAGCAAATATGACAGGGAATAATAAAAAGGAACTGCCAGACCAGCAGCTCCTTAAAAGTTATTTTAAAAAGGGAGGAGAGCTGATAATAAAATTACCAGCTCGAGTATTATGAAAAAAATCTTATAAGCATATTTAATTTACAATTTTAGTATAACTATGAAACGTGAAGAAATCATGTTGTTTGTGTAAAAGATTTTTGAATGAAATTGAAACAAAGTATGAACAGCTGGACAAAAACTTAAGGATTTGATAAAATACACACATATGTAAACTTTATACAAGAAAGGGAAAAAACATGAACAATCCTGTTATTACAATTACAATGGAGAATGGTGATGTGATAAAAGCAGAGCTTTACCCTGAGATTGCACCGAATACAGTGAATAATTTTATCAGTCTTGTTAAAAAAGGCTACTATGACGGACTGATTTTCCACAGAGTCATCAATGGTTTTATGATTCAGGGCGGCTGCCCACAGGGAACCGGAACCGGCGGTCCCGGATATTCCATTAAAGGCGAATTCAGCCAGAATGGTGTTTCCAATGACTTAAAGCACTCTGAGGGAGTTCTTTCCATGGCAAGAGCCATGCACCCGGATTCAGCCGGCTCACAGTTTTTTATCATGCATAAGGCAGCTCCTCATTTAGATGGCGCTTATGCTGCATTTGGAAAAGTAATCGAGGGCATGGATATTGTCAATCAGATCGCAGATGTGAAGACGGATTACAATGACCGCCCCATGACTGAGCAGAAGATACAGTCCATGACGGCAGAAACCTTTGGAGAAGAGTATCCGGAACCGGAGACTTTATAAATTATGGTGTGGGAACGGGAGATTACCATAGAAGGGAAGAATTTCCGGGTTACCATATCAGACGAATATGAAGCCCTGCGCTCTGCTTTGGCAGAAGGCAGGGCTGTTATTGGTTTATGGGACCGGGAGCGGACGGATCAGTGTCTCTCGCCGGCAGCTTATCTGGTGGAATCTCTTTCAGATCTCACGCCTGAATTTTTGGAACGGGTGGTGAGGAGAAAAGAAGGGATGCCATGGAATATTACCAGCACCAGACGATTGCTGATCCGGGAGTTTGTGACAACGGATGCAGATGAAATTCCAAAGGAACCCGACGGAGGAAGAGATGGAGAGCTTTTTTGCAGCAGAGAGACATTAGAAAGTTATGCAGGACAGCAGTATGCTTTTTACGAATATGGGATCTGGGCTCTTTACGACACAGATAAAAAGATCATTGTCGGAAAAGCCGGGATTTTTAATATGGATACCGGAGCAGATGAGGGATTAAGTACCTTCATTAAAAAAAATGATACCCCGCTGGAGCTGGGATATCATATTTTTACACCTTACAGACGTCAGGGATATGCAAGAGAAGCCTGCCAGGCGATTTTAACATATGCTGCCGCTTCCCTGACAGACACAATCTATGCCAGAGTTCTGGAAGAAAATCGTGCCTCTGTCAGACTCCTTAAAAGTCTGGGCTTTCAACTCAGAGGCCGTACACATAGCGGATCAGCTTCACCGCAGTGTCTGTACGAGTGGAATTGCTTATAATTCCCAAAATTGGATCATCCATAGTTAAACCTGTCTTTTTTAAGAAATCCGTGCTGCCGATCCTGATACCGCATGCGATTTTTTCGCCTGTTTCCTGATTGGTCACTTCATAAAGCTGATCCTTTACCTGATCATAGACATCAGGGGGAAGAACCGTCTTTAAGTCTAAAAAGCCCCCCATCTCTCCGAAGTGGTCAATGCTGTCCTTTCTGCCGATCATCACGTCCAGTTCTTTGCTGGAGATAAGAGCAGAGAGTTTGGCAAGTTCCGCATAGGTAAATTCGGTCATATTGGAATTGTCAAAACTGATGGACATGGAATGATCCACATCGATCTTCGTCTCGTCGGTCAGGCCGATGTACTGACGGAAACCCTGGTCAAAGTATTCGCTTACCAGATCCTCTTCGCTGTCAGGCCGGCTGTTTAAAATCACGCAGGAAAGAGCGGTTTCAAACCGGTTATTGTGAACAGCTGAAAAAATGGAGATAATAAGGGCAGCGGCTACAGCAGTTCCGATTATGGGTATCTTATAATATTCCCAGATATACCACAGTCTGTCCTTTAAGCTCATGCTCTTCAACTTATTTTTTTCTTCCTGCAGTGTGTCTTTCAATGTTTTGTCTTCATAGGGGGTCATAATCTGCGCCTCTTTCTGTTATTGATACGGATACTTTTTTGATTATATCACAGAATCAGCAAATTTCCTCCATATATAATTATAAAAAATTGATGAATTGAAGGAGAATGTTTGCTTTTTAAAAATAAATCCGCTATAATGATTTTTGACGTTAACGAGAGAAGGGGAATGACATATGTTATCTGGTTTTTTTAATTATGATAATCCGGTTTGGCGTTTCATCGGCAAGTTCGGAGATTTGATTATTTTAAATGTTCTGTGGTTAGTCTGCAGTCTTCCGGTTTTTACCATAGGAGCTTCCACAACTGCAGTGTATTACGTAACGCTGAAGCTTGCAAGAGACGATGACGGCTATACCATTCGTTCCTTTTTTAAATCCTTTAAAGAAAATTTCAAACAGTCTACCATTATATGGCTGATAATTCTTCTTGCAGGAGCCATCCTGGGAGTGGACCTGTATTTCTTTGCCCGGCTTTTTAACGGATCTTCCACAGTTAAGACCGTTATGCTCACCGTATTTCTTGCCATGGCATTGATTTATGCGGCTATAGTCATGTACATTTTCCCGCTTCAGTCAAGATTTTATAATCCGGTCAAACGCACATTTTTCAATGCATTCTTTATGTCTATCCGTCATTTGTTCCGGACGATTGGAATGATCGTGATTGACGGAGCGCTTATAGCAGCCGGTTTTGTATTTTTGATACCCCCTGTGCTGATGATTTTCATGCTGTTTGGTTTTCCGCTTCTGGCATTTATCAATTCCTATATCCTGTCACCGGTATTTAATATTTATATGCCGAAGGAGGAGAGGACAGAGGAAGAGGGGTTAAGACCGCTGTTTTCCGACGACAGTGAGCAGGTAAGCAGTATTTTGATGGCGAAGGGCGATGAACCGCTCAAGGAGACAGACGACCAGGAAACCTCAAAAGAAGACATGAAAGATGAAAGATAATAACTTATATCAGCCCCGTGGAACTAATCCATACGGGGCTGTTTTTTTGAATGCAGGATCGTTCAAAGTTTGGACACGTTATGGACACAAAAAAAAGATATACTTGATATTTATATGAGGATTGTTTTGGAGGTGGAGTATGACCGAAGAAGAATATTTAAGTTTCATTCAGCCCTATGAAGATGCGCTGAATAATATACAGGTCAGGGTAGATGTGCTGAATAAGGACTATAGAAGAAAAAAACTTAATTATCCCATTCATCATGTTCAGTACCGTTTGAAACAGAGAGAGAGCATTGAAAACAAATTAATAAAATACGGAAAAGATCCCACTACAGATGCGGCCAGAAACTGCCTCACTGATATTGGGGGGATCAGGGTGATCTGCTATTTTGTAAGAGATATCTATGGGATAGTGGATCTGCTTCGAAAACAGACGGATATTGTTGTAATAAAGGAAAGTGATTACATTAAGGCTCCAAAAGCGAATGGATACAGGAGCTATCACATTGTTTTCGGAGTTCCGGTTTACCATACGGATGGAATGGAATATTATCCGGTGGAAGTACAGCTTCGTACCATGGCCATGGATCTATGGGCAAGTATGGAGCACAGAATCTGCTATAAGGGGGAGAAAAAAGAAGAAGCGGCAGCAGAGTTTATAAACTATGGGGATGCTTTAAAACAGATGGAAGAGGAAATGGAAGGTTTTCTTTCTGACTGATGGTAAGGAAAAGCCCCGGCGGTGTTCTGCCGGGACTTTTCGGAAGTATGATATATAAAATATGAGGGAAAGCTGATTATTTATCCATACGGAATCCGTTATAAGCTGACATTCCATGTTCGTGGAGATCGAGACCATCCAGTTGTTCCTGATCGGATACTCTTAATCCAATGGTCTTCTTAATAATGGTGAAGATAATAAAAGCCATCACTCCGGCATAAGCCAGTACGGACACAACACCGATTAACTGTGGCAGGAAGCTGACACCTTCGCCGAACACACCGGTAAGAAGAGTACCAAGGAGACCGCAGCAGCCGTGAACACCTACTGCACCTACCGGATCATCAATTTTAACAACTTTATCGATAAATTCAATTGCAAGAACGACTATCAGACCTGCAAGGGCACCAATAATGATTGCCTCATACGGAGTTACCACATCACAGCCTGCAGTGATAGCAACAAGACCGGCTAAGGAGCCATTTAAAGTCATGGATACATCTGGTTTTCCATAACGCTTCCATGTGAATAACAGTGTTACCAGAGTGGAAGCCGCAGCAGCAAGGTTTGTAGTCATGGCGATATCACCAATGGTAGTAGTAGCGGCAGTAGTAGAACCGCAGTTAAAACCAAACCAGCAGAACCAGAGAATAAATACACCAAGAACGCCTAAAGGAATATTGTGTCCCGGAATTGCATTTGGAGTTCCGTCTTCATTGTATTTCCCAATACGGGGACCTACAATTTTTGCTCCTACCAGAGCACATACACCGCCTACCATATGAACCGCAGTTGAACCTGCAAAATCATGGAAGCCAATTTCCGTCAGCCAGCCGCCGCCCCAGATCCAGTGTCCGGTAATGGGATAGATGAAAACGCTGATACAGGCGGAATAGATTAAATAGGAAGAAAATTTAGTACGCTCTGCCATAGCTCCGGAAACGATTGTTGCAGCTGTTGCACAGAATACGGTGTGAAAGATCATAAATACGGCAATGGGCAGGCCATTGAATAATCCATCGGAATCAGCAAGTGAATAGGGATTAAAGAATCCGGATCCCCCAAGGATTCCTCCGATGTTGTTTCCAAACATGAGAGGGAATCCCAGAATGAAGAAGAAAAGGGAACCAAGAACAAAGTCCATCATGTTTTTCATACAGATATTTCCTGCATTTTTAGCTCTGGTAAAACCAGTTTCAACCAGTGCAAAGCCTGCCTGCATAAAGTAGACTAAAATTGCACCCAGCATGGTCCATATAATGTTTAGTAATAAAGTGGTATTTTCCATAATTGTAACTCCTCCTGAATTTTTATAATGGAATAGCCCGGAATGTAAAATAAAAGAGGATAACCGCCTTTGAAAAGGCAATTATCCTCATTGATAATTTATATTCATTCCATATTCAGTTGATCTCTTTCTGGTTCTCCTACAAAGCCTCGCGGCCGTGTTCACCGGTTCGGATTCGTACTGCATCCTGAACATCGTAGACAAAGATTTTACCATCTCCAAATGTTCCGGTATTGATCTCTTTAACGACTGCGTCAATAATTGGATCAGCCAGTTCCTTTGGTACGACTGTCTCGACTTTTACTTTAGGGAGCAGGTTTACATTATACTTGGTACCGCGGTACATCTGAGTATAACCTTTCTGATTTCCATAACCCATGACATTGCTGATCATAAGTCCGTTGACTTTACAGCCTTCCAGTACTGCCTTAAGGTCTTCAAGCTTATCCGGCTTGATAATAATTTCCAATTTTTTCATACAGCACTACCTCCTTGATTTGATAATAGCAAAAAAGAGCAGTTCCGCTTGTGGAACGCCCTCGTTCGTTATAACAACATTATACATGGATCCTGCAGATTGTCAAATAAAATTTTTTAACAGGAACACTATAAAATTTTATGAAAATTTAACAAAAATTTAATGAAAGAAAGGAAGGACAAAAGATTATAAAACACTTGTGCTTTTATGTACTTCGTTATATAATAAATACTGTATACAAAAAAATAAAAAAATACAATCCGAAAACCGAAAAGTGAGGGATGTTTGCTTATGATAAGACATCTGGGATTAAAGGCCTATGGAAAGATCAATCTGGGTTTAGACGTATTAAGAAAGCGGGATGATGGTTACCATGAAGTTCGGATGATCATGCAGACTGTAGGTCTATATGATAAAATTGATATTTATTTAAAAGAAACACCGGGGATTGAGGTTGTTACCAACTTATATTATCTGCCGGTCAATGAGAACAATCTTGTTTATAAAGCGGCTAAGCTTCTCATGGATGAGTTTCATGTACCTCATGGAATCCGTATTCATTTAAAAAAGTTTATCCCTGTTTCAGCGGGAATGGCGGGAGGAAGCAGCGATGCAGCAGCCGTTTTATTTGGTGTAAATAAGATGTTCCAGCTGGGGCTTACCAGAGAAGAGCTGATGGAGCGTGGTGTAAAGATCGGGGCAGATGTACCTTACTGCATCATGAGAGGAACGGCTCTGTCTGAAGGAATCGGAGAAATACTTACTCCCCTTGCAGATATGCCTCAGTGCCAGGTGCTGATAGCGAAACCGTCAGTCAGTGTTTCCACTAAATTCGTATATGACCATCTGGATGTGGCCGGATTGAAAAAAGACGATCATCCGGACATTGACGGGATGATAGAGGCGATTAAGAGCCATAACATTTATCAGGTATCAGAACGTCTTGGAAATGTATTAGAGACTGTAACTATCCCGGAATATCCTGTGATAGCAGACATAAAAGAAAAACTGAAGGAACTGGGAGCCGTCAATGCATTGATGAGCGGAAGCGGACCTACGGTTTTTGGCATCTTTACCAACCCCATTGCAGCTGGAAGAGCATATGAAGAGCTGCGGTATGGAGAGAGCAGGAATCTGGCTAAACAAGTATATTTAACGAATTTTTATAATACCAAGGAGGTACCCCATGGGTAATGATTTAAAAGTCAATATGAATGAATATCTGCCGCTTCGGGATGTAGTATTTAATACCTTAAGACAGGCCATATTAAAAGGAGAGCTGGCACCCGGTGAGCGTCTGATGGAGATTCAGCTGGCAGAGCGTCTTGGAGTCAGCCGCACCCCGATCAGGGAAGCGATCCGTAAGCTGGAGCTGGAAGGTCTGGTTCTGATGATTCCAAGAAAAGGCGCTGAAGTCGCTAAAATTTCAGAGAAAAGCTTAAGGGATGTACTGGAGGTCCGCAGGTCGCTGGAAGAGCTGGCAATTGAGCTTGCCTGCCAGCGTATGACACCAGAGGAGGTTGTGGAACTGGAGATGAAGCAGGATATGTTCCGCAATGCAGTGCTGAAAGGAAAACCCATGGATATTGCGGAAACGGATGAAGCATACCATGATGTGATCTATAAAGGTACCTGCAATGACAGGCTTGTACAGATGATTAATAATTTAAGAGAACAGATGTACCGGTACCGTCTGGAGTACATCAAGGATGAAGACAAACGCCAGGTATTATTACTGGAGCATGACAACATATTAAAGGCAGTAAGACAGCGCAGAGTGGAAGACGCCAAGTCAGCTATGCGGGAACATATCGACAATCAGGAAATTACAGTATCCAAAAATATTAAGGGACAGGAATAGAAAGAGGAAAGATATGACATTTAAAGAAAAATATCTGGCTGGCGAAATTGATTTTGAGGCAATAGATGATTATGTTGATGAATGGAATAACAGTTCAACTCCGGACACTCTTGCCAGATTCCTTGGATTGGATGAAGAGGAAGAGGACTTATGGATTGAGGAAAGTGATGAGGCATTAAAAGAGTTTCTGGACAGGAATAAATAAACTAATCTGGAAATTTATTAAATAAATATAACCTTTCTTGACAAGGTGACAAGGTGTCATTATAATAATGGCATGTTGTCACCTTTTTAAGTTAATACATAATACATGAGGAATAATAAAAGAAATGAGGTGTAAGGATGCCTACGGAGCGGTTTTATAATCTTCCGGCGGAGAAAAAAAAAGTGATATGCAATGCAGCGATAGAGGAGTTTACCAGAGTGCCTTTTGAAAAGGCTTCCATTAATAAAATAATTAAAGCAGCAGGAATATCCAGAGGAAGCTTTTACACTTATTTTGAGGATAAGCGTGATGTTTTGGGTTATATTTTCGAAGATGCTGGGGACAGCTTTGTTGCTGGCTGGACGCACTGCGCGAAAAAAAACGATGGTGATCTATGGAAAACAGCCGTTGATTTTTTGGAGTATTCAATTAAGAATACACAAAAGAAGATGTTAAAACTGGCAGAGAATATTCGTGACAGCGATAAACTTTTTGGTGCGGCTCATAATCTTTTGCCTGACAAAGATGTGAGGCTTGAACAGATGTGTGAGGTATTGTACAGCAGTATTGATACATCAGATTTTAAGAGAACGGATCTTGAAACATTTGGACAATTGATCTCATTAATTTTAATTGAGCTGGCCCGGTGCATAAGCTGGATCTTCCATCATCCGGAAGATGAAGAAAAAATTAAGAAAATATTCCAGGAAAAATTAGAGATATTACAATATGGAATTCGAAAAAAGTAATTAGAATCATATTATTGACTGAAAAGATAATAAGGAGCTTGATATGACAAAGAAAAAAGTATTTATAATTGCAGGAACTGTAGTCGTAGTGGCTGTTCTCGCAGGGCTCGTGCTTCCTAAGATTCTTAGTGGTGGCAAGGAAGAGCTGGTAGCAGAGGCGCCGCCGGTGGTAACTGCCGAAAAACCACAGACCCGCACGATAGAAATCAGCAATGAACTGATTGGTACCATTGAACCGGACAGTATTGTTCATGTGACACCCCTTGGCTCTGGTGAGGTTACAAATATAGGTGTGAAGACCGGAGACACAGTAACAGCTGGCCAGCTTCTCTGCGTGATCGATACAAAACAGGTGGAAAGTACCCGGATTTCCATGGAAACCTCCAGAATCACATATGAGGATGCCAAGAGGAATTTAGACCGTTATACGGTTCTTCATGCTGCAGGAGATGTGGCTGATGCAGATTACCAGTCCACTGTGGATAAGGTGGAAACTGCCAGACTTCAATATGAGAATGCTAAGATTTTATATAATAACCAGCTGGAAGGCAGTCAGGTGACGGCACCCATTTCGGGAAAAGTGGAAAGCTTTGATATCAGCCTTCACGATATGATCTCTCCCCAGACAACAATCTGCGTAATTTCAGGAGATGGCGGAAAGTCTCTTACATTTTATGTATCAGAGCGGATTATAAGCGGATTAAAAGCCGGAGATGCAATCCGGGTAGAGAAAAACGGAACAGATCATGAAGCAACCATAACAGAAGTAAGCACCATGGTTGACAGCGGCAGCGGATTATTCAAAGTGAAAGCTTCTATACCCGCAGGGGATACACTTGCCACCGGAACCTCCGTCAAACTTTATGTAACTGCCCAGAAGGCCGAAAATGTACTCACAGTTCCGGTTGACAGTGTCTATTATGAGTCAGGAGATCCATTTATTTATACATATTCCAACGGAACATTGAAAAAGAATGCAGTTACCATCGGTCTTACGAATAATGAATTTGCAGAGGTTCAGTCCGGGATCAGCGCAGATGATCAGGTGATCACAACCTGGACCAGCGAATTATATGACGGCTCCAAAGTAACTCTGGCAGAAGAGAATAAGCAGGAAACCACGACAGAAACTGAGACGACAGAAGGCAATGGACCCGAGGTAGAAACTTCTGCTTCTGCACAATAAGGAGGCGGTAAAATGGGAATGACAAAATTTGTTTTAAAGCGGCCCATAACTGCCGTATTAGCTGTTTTATGCCTTCTTGTATTCGGCCTGTCATCTGTTTTATCAGCAAAGATGGAACTGACGCCGGAGATGAATTTCCCTATGCTATTAGTAACGACTACTTATGTGGGGGCGAGCCCGGAAGACGTTAACGATCTGGTAACCAAACCGATCGAAGAATCGGTGGGTACTCTTTCCGGTATTAAGAATGTTCAGTCCAGTTCTCAGCAGAATCTTTCTATCGTGTACATGGAATACAATTACGGTACCGATATGAATAAGGCATATAATGATTTAAAAAAGAAAATGGACAGTGTGGATCTGCCAAAGGATGTGGAAAAACCGTCCATTATGGAATTTAACATCAATGAGATGCCATCCATGACTCTGTCAGTGAACGATCCTTCACAAAACAATCTGTATAACTATGTAAGTGACAAGATTGTACCAGAACTTGAGAAGATACCATCCGTAGCCAGCGTCAACATCAGCGGTGGTGAGGAAGGCTATGTCAGAGTTACTCTTTCACCTGAAAAGATGAAACAGTACCATCTCAATATGGACGCTATCAGCCAGGCGATCAAAGCTGCAGATTTCACTTATCCCGCGGGCAGTACCGAAGTGGGAAAACGAGATTTATCCGTCAGTACCGGAGTCGAAGTAAAGACTGTGGAAAGTCTGAAAAAAGTACCTGTTGTAATCAGCCAGGGAAAGACTATTTACATGGAAGATATTGCGGACATCTCGGAAACGAACCAGAAGAAAAAAGCAATCGGCCGTTATAATGGAGAAGATACCATTACCTTATCCATTAGCAAACAGCAGAAAAACAGTGCGGTTGATGTATCCAGATCCGTAACTAAAACGATTACTTCTTTAAAAAGTGAATATCCCAATCTGGATATTGTAGTTGTAGATGATAACAGTGACCAGATCACCAGCGCACTGAACAGCGTAAAAAATACAATGATTATGGCAGTTATTATTTCCATGATTATTATCTTCCTCTTTTTCGGGGATATTAAAGCGTCACTGATTGTCGGTAGTTCAATACCGGTATCCATTCTTGTATCACTGATCATGATGTCTGCCATGGGATTTTCACTGAATGTAATCACCATGAGCAGTATTGTATTGGGAGTCGGAATGATGGTAGATAACTCCATTGTTGTACTGGAGAGCTGCTTCCGCTCGCAGAAAGGAACGGGATTCAGGGAATATTTGACAGCGGCCATGGAAGGAACCGGCGTTGTTATGCAGTCCATTCTCGGAGGAACGTTAACCACCTGCGTTGTGTTTATACCTCTGGCATTCTTACAGGGTATGACCGGCCAGCTGTTTAAACCTCTCGGATATACCATTGTCTTTTGTATGCTGGCATCTTTCGTTTCTGCCATAACAGTTGTTCCATTATGCTATAGCAGGTTCTGTCCAGTGGAAAGACAGAATTCTCCAATGGGAGGAATTGTAAAAGCTCTTCAGAATGGTTATAGAAAGATCGTTGGTAAGCTGTTAAAAAGACGGGCTCTGGTTATGATTCTGTCCGTATTGTTATTAATTTCATCATTTCTATTTGCAACAAAGCTGGGCTTTGAACTGATGCCGTCAGTGGATCAGGGAACGATTTCCGTTACTGCCAAGATGAAGCCGGGCTTAAAGATTGAAGAAGCGGATCAGGTTTTAAAGAAGCTGGAGGCAATCGTCACCAGTGAACCGGATCTAAAATCCTATATGGTAAGCTATGGTTCAGGAGAACTCAGTTTTGCAGGAGGAACAAACGGTTCTTTGACGGCCTACTTAAAGAGCGACAGAACCCTCACTACGGATCAGGTAGTTAATAAATGGAAAAAACTGATGGGGCAGATTCCGGACTGTAATGTTACCGTGAAATCAACCTCCAGTGTCAGCCAGATGGGAGGCGGAGGCGGCAATGATTTTGAAGTAATTCTCCAAAGTGCCCAGCTGGACCATTTAAAAAACACCTCCGACAAGATGGTTGCTGAATTAAGCAGCCGGCCGGAAATGATTAAAGTGCATTCCGACCTTGAGAATGCGGCACCAGTTATAAAGGTGAGTGTAGACCCCATTAAGGCAGCAGCGGAGGGGGTGGCTCCTTCAACAGTAGGTGGTATGCTGAACGGAATGTTAAGTGGTGTGAAAGCCACTACCATGGATGTAGACGGACAGAATGTGGATGTAAAGGTTGAATATCCGGAAGGCACCTACGATACCCTGGAAAAGGTAGAGGGGGTTACGGTGCCCAACAGCACAGGCGGTTCTGTAGCGCTGACTGATATTGCCAGTATCGGCTATGAAGACAGCCCCACTGCCATCAACAGAAAAAACAAACAGTATCAGGTTACGATTACAGGATCCTTCACAGATGTTGTTAAGACGAAGAAGGATAAGGCTGCAGCGATTAAAGAACTTGACAGTAAAGTTGTTAGCAAATATTTAAACGAAAAAGTCTCAAGAGCAAAGAACAGTGAAGATGAATCCATGCAGGAAGAGCTTGGTAATCTGGTAAAAGCGATTCTGATCGCTACATTTTTAATCTTTATAGTTATGGCGGCTCAGTTTGAATCACCAAAGTTCTCACTGATGGTTATGACGACCATCCCCTTCAGTCTGATTGGCTCCTTTGCCTGTCTGCTGGCTGCAGATGTTGCAATCAGTATGCCATCTCTTCTGGGATTTTTAATGCTGATTGGTACCGTAGTAAATGCCGGTATTCTCTATGTCGATACGGTTAACCAGTATCGAGCTACCATGGATAAGAATACTTCCCTTATAGAAGCAGGAGCTACCAGGCTTCGTCCCATATTGATGACCACCCTTACTACGATTGTATCCATGGTTCCTATGGCATTGGGAATCGGACGCAACACAGAGACAATGCAGGGACTTGCGCTTGTTAACGTGGGAGGTCTTACTGCTTCCACCATATTATCGCTGCTTATGCTTCCGGTTTATTATTCACTGATGAGCGGAAAAGTAGATAAAACCCAGCTGCCGGATTAAACCGGCAGTTGGCAAACGCTGATTGATGTATGGGATTTGGAAGAATGTGGCTTGGCTCTTTTTGACAGAATGTGATATGATAACCTTAAACATAGTTTAAAAATCCCAGTTAAGGAGGATTTAGGATGAAGAAATGGAAACAAATTGGTGCATTTGCTCTGGCAGCCGTGATGACCTTCTCCGGACCGGCATCGACTGTCTGGGCTGGAAATCCGGAGTTTTCAAGGACTGCTGAGGAGTGGGCAAAGCTTAGAGATAATGTGATGGAATACGATGAACTGGCAGGTTTGATTCGTGAGTATAATGTAACGGTTCATAAGAATCAGCTCGATATCAGTGACAAGAAAAAAGATGATAAAGTTACCCGGGATCAATATGCTCAGTACTACCGTGATGCGGCGTTTGATGCCAGAAGCAATGTCTCTGGCGATGATCCAGTGGCAGATGCGCAGGCTCAGGTGGCTGCAGCTCAGGCAGAAGAGGCCGCAGATAAGGTTACTGAAGATATAACTGTGCACCAACTCACCTATGACCAGCAGGAAGCTGGCCTGGTAGCTTCTGCTCAGTCCTCTATGATATCATATTTTCAACAGAAATTAGAGTTGGAGTCAGCAAAAGACAGCCTGGAATATATGGAAGCTCAATATCAGGCGATTCTTGTAAAGCAAAGTGCAGGAATGGCCACCTTATCTGATGTGCTTGCAGCCAAGGAAGGTGTTCAGAGCACTCAGGCTTCAATTGAGAAACTTACCGGGTCAATTGAAGAGACAAGACAAAAACTTCTTGTTATGTTGGGCTGGAAGTATAGCGATACACCTGAAATCAGGGATATACCGGCTGTTGATTTTGAACATATTGCTGCGATGAATCCGGAAACAGATAAAGATGCTGCGCTGGAAAAAAATTATACTTTTAAAATCAATAAAAGAAAGCTGGAAAATGCGGTGGCTGAACTGACGAAAGAAACATTAAAGCGGACGGTTCTCAGCAATGAGCAGAATATAAAATCTGAGATTGTAAAGAACTATCAGGCTGTTCAGCAAGCCAAAGCCTCTTATGAACAGGCAAAGGGAGAATTTGAGCTGGAAAGTAAGAATATGGAGACAGCAGAGCATAAGCAGCAGATCGGAACTTTAAGCAGACTTGATTACATGAAGCAAAAGAATGTATATAATACAAAAGATAATTTGATGAAGAAGGCTCAGCTTACATTATTTCAGGCGGTCCAGACCTATGACAATGCTGTTAACGGGCTAGCTTCGGCAGGAGGCTGATGAGATGAGAAATAAAAAAGTTTGGCCTATCTGTTTGGCCACGCTGTTAACGGCTTCCTCGGTTTCTCCCGCATATGGAGCTGTTGGACCGGGGCAGGCAGAAAAACCGATCCCTGAGGGAATAACAGCGGAACAGTGGAGTAAATTAAATGACAGCAACATAGAATTTGGTGAACTTTCCGACCTGGTCCGGTATTTTAATCCGGATTTGCAGAATATAGTGGATTCTGCCAATTCGAATATAGATAATCTTAAGTACGTTTATAATGAGCTTGTAGGAATCGAAATGAAAAATAAAATAAAGGAACTTGAGGATCAGGCGAAGGAACTTAAGCCAACTGGTATAACTAATGAAGATGGAATCCCTGTATATAAGGTTTTAGAGGGAACAGTAAAAAGTATAAAGACCCAGACTGATAAGTTACAATGGACCCTTAAAACTCTTAACCAATCCAATTCCAAGATCAACTCCGGTATTACACAGGCCTCAAGGCAATATGAGTATTATGCCGATCAGCTTATGATCGGATATAACAACGCTGTTGCAAACCGGGCACTGCTTCAAAAAGCATCGGAAGTATGTAATTCTGCTTATGAAGCTCAGCAATTAGGTCAGCAAGTTGGTACGGCAACACTAAATGATGTCCTGTCTGCAAAAAAGGAAGTACTTACCACCCAGGCTTCTGTATTAAGCCTGGAACAGACGGTTGATGGTCTGCGGCGGTCACTGGCTCTAATGACAGGGTATTCCTTAGATTCTCTGCCAAATGTAGGAGATCTCCCGGAACTGGATCTGTCAGCAATTTCCAACCTGGACCTTGAAAGCGATACAGCAAAAGCCATAAGCAACAATTATGCCCTTATCGATATGCGCCGTACCAATTCCGATAAGACTTCTACGGGAATGGAAAATAAAAAGGCAAGAGTATCGGAAGGCGAACAGAATGTTGCAGTCACCATGCAATCTTTTTATCAGAATCTGAAGCAGGCAAAGGCCGCTTATGAAGCAGCCAATACCTCCTACGAGAAGGCAGTGCTTGATAAAGGGAAAGCAGAGCGTTCTTTTCAGATGGGTATGTTAAGTAAAATTACATATCTTCAGTCTCAAATGGCATTTTTACAGGCAGAGGGTGCAAGGCAAAGTGCATATGCAGAGCTGTATCAGGCATACACTACTTACCAGTGGGCTGTAAAGGGAATCATTGTGGATTCTGCGAAATAGCGGTTTTTTTATTCACAGGAAGTAGATCCAAAACTTTAAGCTTTACATGGATTTTCACAGGTTCTTTTCTTAATTTTAAATAATCAGATTCATCTATGGAGTGCCGCAGGATCTCTTTTGAAGTATCAGGTACGACTGCATAGGAAGAATCCGTAAAACAGAGCGGAGGATAGAGGACGCACCACCAGTTGTGTCCTTTTCCTTCGCCTATTTTTACCCTTACGGCTTCATAGGTTCCGCAGGGAAACACCATATCCCCATAGGTTTTGGTTGGAAAGTAGCAATCTGTCAGCTCCATATGTGCAGGATAATTAAATCCCAGGTTCTTCATGTAGTTTTCTGCTTTTTTCTCCAGAATGGATTCGTGGGAGCGGATATAGGTTTTTGTGTCATCCAGGGATGCATTTTCGCCAAGGTCTTCATATATTGAATTGAGAAGCATGGTGCGTACTTTCAGCTTTAGATTCTGATCCTGTGTACTATTGCTGTTTGCCAAAACATGAAACCGCAGGATTTCAGGGGCGATCCGGGCGGCAAGGGCCTCATCATTTGATCTGCCATCTGCCAGTGTCAGTAAAAAAGCAATGAGCAGGCAGGTAATACATAAGAATAAATCACGTTTCTGTTTCATAGGGTTCCTCCTTTTTTATGGAATCTATTTGTAATTGTAACCATATGTGCTATAATATAAACGCTGTAAATCAAGAATTTATTAAGGAGACTGGAATGAGTAAGAAAACTGCGGTTGTATTATTTGGCGGACAGTCATCGGAGCACGTCGTTTCCTGTATGTCAGTTGTCAATGTGATAGACCATATAAATAAAGACAAATATAATCTGCTTTTGATTGGAATTACTGAGGAAGGACACTGGATTAAAACAGAATCTGTAAAGGAAATCAAAGACGGATCATGGAGAGAGGGACGGATCAGTGCCATACTTTCACCTGACGCCGGAATGGGTGCGGTTGTACTGCTTGATGGGGATAAGACAGAGCTTGTTAAGGCAGATGTGGTATTTCCGGTGCTTCACGGCCTTATGGGCGAAGATGGAACGGTTCAGGGCCTTCTGGAGCTATCCAGAATTCCATATGTGGGATGCGGCGTTCTTTCCTCTGCTGTTTCCATGGATAAATTATATACAAAGATTATTGTAGATGAGCTGGGGGTTTTGCAGGCTGCCTATGTACCAGTTATGCGTCATCAGTTAAAGAATATGGAGCAGGTATTAACCAGAGTAGAAGAACGGTTTGATTATCCGGTATTTGTAAAGCCGTCCAATGCGGGTTCTTCAAAGGGTGTCAGCCGTGCGTCAGACCGGAAGGAACTGGAGGAAGCATTACTGGAAGCAGCCAGACATGACCGAAAGATTCTGGTAGAAGAGATGATCGTTGGCAGAGAAATCGAATGCGCAGTTCTGGGCGGCGGCAATCAGCCTGTTAAGGCCTCTGGTGTGGGAGAAATTCTTGCGGCAGCAGAATTTTATGACTTTGACGCAAAGTATCATAATGCGGACTCAAAAACTGTCATTGATCCGGTATTGCCGGAGGGGGCAGCACAGCGGGTCAGAGAAGCAGCAATAGCTGTATTTCAGGCAGTGGACGGCTGCGGGCTGGCAAGAGTAGATTTTTTTGTGAAGAAAGATGGAACGGTTGTATTTAACGAAATTAATACAATGCCGGGATTTACGGCTATCAGTATGTATCCCATGCTTTGGGAGGCAGCAGGAATAAGCAAGGACCAGCTCGTGGACCGTCTGATGGAAGACGCTTTGAGCCGGTTTGACGATTAAGGAGCAGATGTTATGGCAGACAGAAATTCTCCCATTGGAGTGTTTGATTCCGGTGTAGGCGGACTTACGGTTGCAAGAGAGATCATGAGGCAGATGCCGGATGAAAGGATCGTATACTTCGGTGATACGGCACGGGTCCCCTATGGGAACAAATCCTGCAGTACTGTCATCCGTTTTACAAGACAGATTATCCGCTTTCTGATGACCCAGGATGTAAAGGCAATTGTAATTGCCTGTAATACGGCAACTGCCTGTGCACTGGAAACAGTGGAACATGATCTGGATATTCCCATCATCGGAGTGATTCACGCAGGAGCGAGAACTGCGATTGAATCTACTAAGAATGGAAAAATAGGCATCATTGGAACCGAAGGAACCATAAGAAGCGGTGTATATACCAGAGTGATAAAAGAAATGCGGGAGGACATTGAAGTTACAGGAAAGCCGTGTCCGCTTCTGGTCCCTCTGGTGGAGGAAGGCCTGCTTCACGATTCCGTTACCGATGAAATCGCATCCAGATATTTAAGCGAATTAAAAGGCAAATACATTGATACACTTATATTAGGCTGCACCCACTATCCACTTCTTCGTTCTACGGTGGGCAGGCTGATGGGACCGGAAGTTACGTTGGTTAATCCGGCCTATGAAACAGCTCTGGAATTAAAGCAGGTTCTGGAGGAAAAGGGTCTTATCTGTAATCATGACGGAAGCAGCATTGATAAATATCATTTCTATGTCAGTGATCTGGCGGAAAAATTCACAAGCTTTGCCGCTTCCATTCTTCCCGGCCAGGTAAAAGAGACGAGACAAATAAATATAGAAGAGTTTTAGAGGAGTTATACATTATGACAAGAGATGTTCTGATCAGTATCAGCGGTGCACAGATCGTGGAAGAGGATAATCAGGCTGTGGAAATGATCACAAGAGGCGATTATTTTTTGAAAAACGGCAGTCATTATATTCTTTATGATGAGGTTCAGGAAGGGGTGGAAGGTGTGACCAGAAACACCATTAAGATCCACAGGTCTGGAATGGATATCATAAAAAGAGGAAGCACCAGTGTTCATATGACCTTTGAAAAGGAAAAGAAAAACATTTCCTGTTATGCAACGCCATTTGGAGAGCTGATGATCGGGATCAGAACCAATGATATCAGGATTGCTGAAGAAGAGGACCGCTTAAAGGTCCAGGTGGACTATACACTGGATATTAATTACCAGCATGTTTCAGAATGTAATATTGTGCTTGAGGTCTGTTCGAAGGATACTGCCAATATTCATCTTCTGAGTTAAAAAAAATGACATTGTAGTATGCCTTTTTTTACTTAGAAGATTGTATCTTTAACAATGGGAATTGCACCGTATTTTCCCAATAGATAGTCCTTGGAAAAGTTGGCGCCTGACCGGACCTTGATATCTGCCAAGGTGTAGAGTCTTGACTCCCCATATTTATTCATGTCTGCAAAAGCTATCTCATCACGCCGAATCTGCTGTATACTTGATAAATGACTGGCCGCTTATCCGGGATTTGGTAAAATATTTCAGTTATGATAAATTTTTACAATCAGGAATGGAGTGTTAATGAAAAAACCACTTTATTAGTAAGGATATAGCCCCATTTAGGGTTATAACGGTATTCTAATTTGAATACTCGCATCATGTATTACAAAACAAAACTCCATCTTTAAGTTGCAGTAATAAAAACTGCTTAAATAAAGATGGAGTTTTTTATTAACAATTCATTACGACAAACTTTCTTTTCATTCTATACCACTATACTATTTTTGGTAATACTGATGTATTTAAAAAAGTTCACTAAAACGATAATACAAATTTTTATTTAACAAACTTTTTAAAATCACATGTAATTTTACCTTTATTAGTAATACTAAAACCCATTACCGCGATTAAATCTGAATCCACTGTTGTTATTGACGTCACAGCAACAGGACAAGTATAGGTTGTTTTTTCATGGCATTTATTTGCCATAGGACCAGAAAGATCAACAGAAACATCAGTAATATAGAATTTAGTGTAAGATCCGTCAGAAAAACCGCTTACATTTGATTTGATTTTTAAAATTAATTCTCCATCTTTATATATATTGTGGTAAAATGTTTTACTTTTTATATTAGATGATAAATTAGTCGACATTGCAGTGGACGTACCTGCGATTTCAGTAGTAGCTGCAAATACAGTAGTTGTTGACATAGTAAGCATTAAACATGTTGAAATAAAAATATGAATAATCTTTTTATTCATCTTAACCTCTCCTTAACTTTTTAAATGTGTAATTCCTAATTTAGGATTTCACAAAACTAATATGTATCTAATAATTAAATATCTCCCCCCTAAAGAAGATATAATTAGTAATTGTTATAGGGATAGTAATTACTAATTGCATCTTCTCACTTTTTTACTACATAGTCAATATTTATATTAATTAATCGCTTTTATTTGTCGCATTATCTGACTCAAATCGACTTTCTCACGTTTTTAGGATATTAATTACTTTTATCTAAAATTTACCGAGGCGTTATGGGGAACCAAGGTTTCACCTGGAACAATAAGCAATTTAAATAAAAAAGCCTATGAACACATTGAAATGTGGAGACGCCGCAAACTTACAGGTTCTTATCCATATGTCTTTGTAGATGGTGTTTACTTAAAGCGTAGCTGGGGAGGTGAAATCCAAAACGTCTCTATCCTTGTTGCCATTGGAGTCAACGAGGACAGACAAATATATTTGACTTTATAAAAAAGCAATTGACCGAGTTTCAAATAATTATCATTATAAAAATAAGCAGCCTGAACCCATTTATAAGTCAGAAGATTGTATCCTTAACAAGGGGGACAGCACCGTATTTTCCAAGAAGATAGTCCTTGGAAAAGCTTGCATCTGACCGGACCTTAATATCTGCCAGGGTGTAGAGCCTTGATTCGCCATATTCATTCATGTCTACAAAAGCAACCTCATCACGCCTGAACTGCTGATTATTTAAAATTGAGATATCGTGAGTGGAGAAAATAAGCTGTACATTCTTGTTTGATTCCTGTTGAAAGGAATCAACTATAAATTTGGTGACAGCGGGGTGAAATTCGCTGGATATGCTGTCAATCATCAGGATACCACCATTCTGACTCAACTCATAAATTCTTAAAAACATAAACAGATTTTTCAGCGTACCTGAGGATATCTCCATAATGTCCATATATTTGATGAATGACTGACCGTTTGACCGGGATTTAGTGAGAAATCCAAGTTTGGGGATTCCCTTATCAACAATAATGTCTTCTACAGGTATCCCAAGCTTGCGAAGCTGGGACAGGCTGAATTCGATGGCTTCCGGATTTTCAAGGATCTTAAATATCTTTCCATCCATTAGCGTATTACCAAGAATCTGAAGCAGCTCTAAATCATCAAAATAATAATGAAGTTTAGAGGAAAAGAAGTTTTCAAAAGGTTTCATAATTGATGTCATCTCAGGAACATCCAGGGAAGATAAAATGGAACAGAATAACCGGTTGCTATGCGGACGTATAACTGATTTGGAACGCATATATTTTTCGTAGAAGCGTCCGTAGGACAGTTCCGCTGCAGTTCGTGAAAATACAAGATGGTTATCGACTGTTAAGTGTTCCGTTATGATGTTTTGTGAACAGATGGAAAAACCATATTCGTAAATTCTGTTGCTGCTAATAAAAGATATTTCCATTTCCGTAGGATGAGTTTCCGAATTGTCCTGATAATGGGGAATAATGCGGTCCATGGAAGTCAACTGTAAAAGATTAATGAAACGATTTTGGTTAGACGTCTGAGAGGGAAAAAGCTGCCAGAAAATTAAAGAGTGAAAACTGGCAATAGCAAGGAATAAGTTGGTTTTTCCGCTTGAATTGGGTCCATAAACAGCCAATGTTTTTATCAGCTTCTGGTTATCCAATGGAATCAGGTGATCAGGAAGTTCTTTATAGGTGACTGCCTTCATATTGATAAATGTCTCGTCCAAAAAGGAACGGAAGTTTTTAAACCGAAAAGAAATAAGCATTGCGTTTTATCCTCCTTTTTGAAATTATATCGCAAAAATAATAAAAAAGAAACATAAAATATTAAAAAAATACACTCACCATGTGATAATTTCGTCAAGGAGCTGTTGTTGTTCCTGGCTGGAACGAGTCAGGTAGATTCTGGTTGTCTCGATGCTTTCGTGCCCCATTAAATCGGCAAGAAGTGAAATGTCATTATTGCGGGCTAAAAAATTCTTTGCAAAACGATGCCGGAATGAATGGGGGTAGACCGTATCAGGATCTATCCCATAGCGGCTGGCCAGATGCTTGAGCTGGTAATTAATTCCTCTGGGGGTAATCAAATGACCTGTTTTATTCAAAAACAAAAAACCGCTTCGGACACCGCGGTCCGCACACCATGCCAGTGCCTCTTCACAAAGGGAATCAGGAAAGTAGATACGCCGTATCTTTCCTCCCTTGGAATACAGATCTAAATAACCCAGCTTTAAATGCTCTTCCTTTATCTGAATCAGTTCGCTGACCCTGGCGCCTGTAGCGGCTAGAAAGCGTACAATAAAGTACCAGAAATAATTCTTTTCTTCTTTCAGCCTCTCTTTAAAGATCTCATAATCTTCATTGGAAATAATTGTGTCCAGAAAAGTTTTCTGCTGCACTTTAACAGACGGGAGATGGTAGGATGACAACAAAATGGAATCCGCTTCACTTGTCTCTGACAGAAACCGGGAAAAATGGTTGATGGCATATATCCGCTGATTTACGGTTGCCGGTCGGTACCGCGGAATTAAATAGCTCTTATACTGTTGAAGATTCTCAGGAGTAACCTCATCATGCAGGGTGAAAAAAAGCCGCACACTGCCTGCATAGGCGGTAATGGAGTTACCTGACAGATTCTTTTTCTTTAAATATTTTTTAAATTCATTCAATAATTCTTCATTTAACATAATTCCCTACCAATTCACAATCTGATTAACAATTTGTTTTTGTTCCGTACTGCTTCTATGTAAGTAAATTCTTGTTGTTTCAATACTTTCATGACCTAGAATATCAGAAAGCATGGAGATATCTCCGCATTTCTCAATAAAATTTTTTGCAAAACGATGACGGAAGGAGTGGGGGTAAACGACCTTTGGATCCAGCCCGTAAAGAGCGGTAAATTTTTTAAGCTGTCCGCGTATCCCGGCGGGAGTGATTGGTTCACCGTATCGGTTTAAGAAAACGTATCCGCTGACACGGTTGATCTGCCCCAGCCATTTAAGTGCTTCCACACGCAGGCTTTTAGGAAAGTAAATTCTTCTTATTTTGTTATCCTTGGAGTAAATATCCATATAACCGCATTTTACATGTTCCACTTTTGTCATTACAAGTTCACTGACCCTCACTCCGGTGGCGGCCATAAACCGAACCACAAAATAGTACAGCATGTTTCCATCGCGGATGAGGCAGTTTTTTAAATATTCATAATCTGCCTGGCTGATGATGTTCTCCAGGAACGTTTTCTGCTGGACGCGTATCATCAGCATTTTTGAAGAAGAAAGCTTTAAAGATTCCATATAGCAGTTCAGCGCCCTGATTCTCAAATTCACTGTCTGAGGCTTGTAATGCTCCATTAAGTAGCACTTATAGAGCATGAGATTATCATGGCTGATCACATGATAGCGGTCAAGAAACTGTCTTGCTGCAAACAGATATACATGAATGGTATTTGCAGACATATTGTTGATTTTCAAATATTCCTGGAAATCATCAAGGCTTTGCTCTACGACGCTTTTGTCCCCGGTTGTAATTTCAGTTATTACGTTTCCTTTCGTCATATCTTTCCATCTCCTTTTAGAATCAAACAAATACAGTTTAACACAAGTATATAAACTGTTCATTAAAAAATCAAGAAAAATTCGAAAAAATAGTAAAAATAAAGCATAAATAGTGGGTAAAACCGGTTTTGCTTTCGATAATTTCCAATATTAGAAGTATAATAGCCATGTGATGCAATTAGGAATTTCACCTGAATTATTTCAAAAAGAAAAAAAGGAGAGTGCATTTATTATGAGAAAGCAGACCAAATTAGTTGCTGTTTTATCTACAGCAGCACTGCTGGCATTAGGTGCTTCCATGTCTTCTTTCGCAGCTACTGGCTGGCAGGAAGAGAACGGTACATGGGTGTACTACAACAGAAGCGGAGACAAAGAAACCGAGAAGTGGGCGAAGTCTGGTGACAACTGGTTCTACTTAAACGAAAATGGCGAGATGTCCACTGATGTTATTGTAGAATACGATGATGAGTATTACTATGTGGACGAAAATGGAGCTATGGTAACCAATAAATGGGTTTCCATGGAGAATGAAGATTACGACGGCAGTGATGACGATGACGAGCCTGTAAATAACTGGTACTATTTTGGCTCCAATGGTAAAGCTTATAAGAGCTCTACCAGCAGCGATACAGCTTCCTTTAAATCCATTAACGGCAAAGAATATATCTTTGATGACGAAGGCAAAATGCTTTATGGCTGGATCAACGATGATGGCGAAAGAGAAACCGGCGATGATGACTGGAAAGAAGGACTTTATTATTGCGGTAAAGAAGATGACGGAGCAAAGACATTAGGCTGGGCAAGCATCGAGATTACAGATGATGATTATGATGATGCTGCCAAAAATGGCAATGCCAGAGTTTCCAGTCATAATACCTTTGATGATGAAGAGCAGGAGCGTTGGTTCTGGTTTAAGAGCAACGGTAAGAAGCAGACAAGTAAAGACGGAAAAACCATCGATGGCAAGAAGTACAGCTTCGATGAGTGGGGACGTATGAATGCAGAGTGGATTCTTTGGGATGCAACTGCAACAACATCAACAGCAACTGCTGCTACAGCTTCTACAGGTCAGGGCGCTAATGCATATACCAGAGAATGGAGATATTTTGGTTCTCCGGAAGATGGCGCAAGAATTACAAAGGGCTGGTTTAAAGTTGTTCCGGATGAGAATCTGCATTTAGAGAAATACAATGATGATGAAGATTACTGGTACTATTCCGACAATGAAGGACAGCTGGTTGCCGGTGAAATCAAAACCATTAACGGCAAGAAGTATGCTTTTGATACAAAGGGAAGAATGAAGAGCGGTCTGAAATTCTATAAATTCGAAGAGGATAACCCAAATAAGGACATCATTGACATCAAGGATGATGATGACGATGATTTCCCATTCGATACAGAAGACCGTTTCAAAGACAATGCAAATCACTGGCTGGATGAAGGTTACTACTGCTACAACTTTGGCAGCGGTGACGATGGTTCCATGAAGACAAATAAACAGAATGTTGAAATTGACGGTGAAACCTTCAGCTTCTTCTTTAACAAGTCCGGTACCTTTAAAGGTGCAGGCAAGACTGGCATAGACGATGACAAATACTATATGGCAGGTATGCTTTTAGAGGCTGATAAGGATGATAAGTACTCTGTAGTTAAGATTAAAGAGACTAAAGAGGATGGAGTTACAAAGACAAGATACAGCATTCTGGATACAGATGAATTCATGGATGATCTGGAAGCAGAAGGTAAGGCAAGTGCAGACGGCAAGAGCTGGCTTGTACGTAATGACAGCATGTTAAATAGCAGTGACAAATATGATGAATATTATAATGTCAATTACGAAGATGCTAAAAAGGCCGGAATTACTTATAAGCTTGTAAATACCTCTGGTACCGTTCAGAAGAATAAGCATAAAGCAAAAGATGGTGATGACCGTTGCTACGATCAGAAGGGTAATGATATCACATCTCTCTATGTAGAGAGCTAATTATGCTCTGATAAAGGTTTCATATATAACATATGGCGGAAATTTTCCGCCATATGTTTTGACTATAAGATGACAAGTTGTCATTTTTTTAATAAAGTTTAGGAATTTTTTATAATTAAAAAGGTGGAAGGACTTATGCCAACACAACGTTTTTTACATTTGCCTGATATTAAACGTGAAAAAATAAAACGTGCGGCAATTCGTGAATTTTCAAAATTTTCCTTTTCGGATGTCTCGATAAACCAGATTATAAAAGAGGCTGATATCTCCAGGGGAAGTTTTTATACTTATTTTGATGATAAGGAAGATTTGCTTGCTTATCTGCTGCGTGATTTTCAGGAAACCTGCAAACGGTGGTTTTTTCAAAATCTTGAATTATGCGAAGGTAATATTTATCAGGTATTTTGGAATTCAATCCTGGTATTGATCAATTACGGACGGGAGCAGCAGGATTTTATATTCTACAAAAATATATTTTTAGATGCAAAATTGATGACAGAAACAAGTATGATAGGCTTCAAGGATTTTTTTAATAAGAGTAAAGAAGAACAGGAACTGGTCCGTTACTGTTTTGAGAAGCTGGATCATATTGTCTGCCCGGTTTCAAGCAGTGGAGAACTGTCAGAATTACTGGAACTGCTGCTTTTCCTTGTGGCGAAATCCATGTCCATGTATTTTATGGAATCAGCGGATATAGATGAGATTCTCCATTCGGTTAAATATCAGTTCCAGGTAATAGAAGAGGGAGTCCGCATAAGAACATAAATGCAGATTGGAAGTTTCTTCCTTTTCGGAAACAGATTGATAGGATTTGTCTCTTAATTTACATTGTAACATCTTTTGATTCTTGAAATAATACTAAAATTATCTTACACTAAAAATAACAAATGTCAATTAACTTACATTTGTATATAAAGTGAGGCTGCCTAAATGGGTACATAAGATATGGTTAACCTCAAATACAGGAAAGGAATAATGGTGATGACGAATAAAAAAAAGATGCAATTTTTACTGATGCTGTTAACGGCTGCTTTGATGTCTTATCCGAAAGAAGCATTGGCCAGTCCCACATTTGCCCGTTCGGATACAGAATGGGAGAAACTTCGTGACAATACCATGGAATATGGAGAAATAGAAGATTTGATTCATGAATATAATGCGACGGTCTTAAATAACCAGGTAGAATATTCCAAGCAGAGAGATGATCCCACCGCGGATGATGTTGCACGGTCGTACCGGGATGATGCGGATGACCTTCGCGGTAACATAACTGGCGACGATGACCTGGCAGATGCCATGGCAGAGGCGCAGGCCCGGTCATTGGAGAAAAAAGCAGATGATAACGTGTTTGACTTAGAGGTAATGAGGTATTCCAATCTCCAGACCGAAAAAAATCTGGCCATTATGGCACAGTCTAACATGATTTCTTATTATAAGTCCATTCTTAACCTGGAGGTCCTAAAACAGAATCAGAAACTGCTCACAGAAGTGCTTCGGGTGACAGAAGTTCAGAGAGACATCGGATCCTCAACAAATGTAGATGTGCTGAATGCCAGGAATAATCTTCAAAAAACAGAGACTGCTGTTATTCAGACAGAAGCATCCATCAGTAAGCTGAAACAGACCCTTTGCGTTATGCTGGGCTGGGGATACCAGGCTTCCCCTGATATGAGACAGATACCGGCTGCAGATCCGGCAAGAATTTCCAATATGAATCCTGATTCAGATTATTCCAAAGCAGCTGACAGTAATTATGAGCTTAAAATGAACCAGAGAAAGCTGGAAAATGCAGTATCAGAAGTGGTGAAAGACTCTTATCGGATTAAGATCAAGGATAATAAAGAAAAAATAGGTACAGATCTGGATAAGAAATACCGTGATGTTCTGCAGGCTGAAGTTGCTTATAAAGAAGCACAAAGTGCTTTAGAGGAAGAATCAAGAAAAATGGAAATCGCATCACAGAAAAACAGTCTGGGCACTATAGGGCAGCTGGAATATTTGCAGCAGCAGACCGATTATCTGACAAAACAGAATGCGTTAAAAATTGCTGATATGGATTGGTTCTGGACCATGGAAATGTATAACTGGTCGGTGAACGGTATGGCATCCGTACAGTAAGGAGGATAAAACCATGCGTTGGAAAATGAGTAATAAGTGGCATGCTGTCCTGCTTACAGCTGCTCTTGTATCCATGGCGGGAAATGCCATGGTGCTGCCGGCATTTGCAGCTGGTATGAAAGAGCCTGGAAAAGCAGAAAATGCGGTCCCGGATGGATATAATGAAAAACAGTGGGAATTGATTCAAGATAATGTTCTGGAATATGACGAACTGGGAGACAGGATTAAGCTGTTTAATCCCAATATGGTTTCTGCAAATGAGATGTACTGGTCTGCTATGGATGATGTGAAGGATCAGTATATGGCAGCCTACCATGATGCAGAAGACTTTAAAGATGACGCGGATGATGTAAGGGATGAAGGAGGTCTGGCCACAATGGACGGCCAGATCCTGTATGCCACTCTCCGGGCCTATGAAAAGGCCATGAAAAGCGCCGGTGATAAGATTAGCAGAGCCTATAATGATAACACCAAATCCGACGCCTCTTCCTATGAACCGGTCAGGAAAGGTGCAAAACAGCTGACTAATGGAGCCCAGCAGGCAATGATCGGCTACAATATGGCTTCAGCTCAGAAAAAAACACTGCAGACTATGACGGAAATGTACGAAAAACTTTATTCTGCTACTGTCTCTATGCAGGGTCTGGGTATGGCGACTGATGCAGAGGTGATTGCCGCAAAAAAAAATCTCCTGTCTGCAGAAAGCTCGCTTGCCAGCCTTGACAATACCGTGGAAAATCTGGGATCAACTCTAAAACTGCTGACAGGCTGGACAGGGGAGGAAATGCCTCAGATTCAGACTGTTCCCCCAGTGGATTTAAGTAAAATTGATGAATTGAATCTGCAGGAGGATACAGCGTCGGCAATCCGCAATAATTATACGTTAATTGATGAACGGCATAGGAAAACAGACAGAAGCACGACCAGAGTGAAATCAAAATTCCGCAATGAGGAACAGATGGAACAGAACCTGTCAATTCAGATGGAACAGCTGTATCAGGACATTATGGAAAAGAAGAAAAACTGTGAGGCGGCCCGCACTGCATATGACCAGGCAGTTGTTATAAAAAATGCAACTGAAGTACAAATGCAGAACGGTTCCATCAGTCAGATAGAGTATTTGGGACAAATGCTGTCTTACTATCAGGCAGACGGGAATAAAACAAATGCTGATCTGTCTCTGCGCCAGGCTATGGAGCTATATTACTGGGCAACGCAGGGAATACTGGATTTTTAAAACTCAGATGATTAGCATAAATTTTACATCAAGGGATTTTGAGAAAGGAATATGAGATGAAGAGTAAGAAAAAACTGGCTTTTGGTGCAATTATAATAATAGCGGCCGGAATCATCGGATTAAGTATCTTTGGGAAGAAAAAGGAAGAAATACCGTATGAAACACGGCCTCTTGTGTCAGTAGAGCAGCCTCAGACAGGGGATATAACCCTGTACACGGACTTAACGGGAACAGTGGAGCCGGAGTTAAAGGCAAACGTGCAACCTAAAATGAATGGAGAAGTACTGGAGGTTTATTTTCACGCAGGAGACATGGTAGAAGCCGGCCAGCCTCTTTGCAAAATTGATTCAGATGCTTTAACAACCTTAAAAATTAATGTAGATTCTGCAGCCATAGCGGTTAGTGACAGCCACAATACACTTGCCAGAACAGAGGCACTTTATTCCACTGGTGCGGTATCCCATGAGACACTGGAGCAGGCTCAGAATGCTGCAAATAATGCGAAGCTGAAATATGATGCAGCAAAAAACCAGTATGATCTGCAGCTTGAATATACCACAGTGACTGCTCCTATCAGCGGTGTGGTAGAATCACGAACGGTTGAACCACATGACCATATTGCGGTGGGATCAGAAATCTGTAAAATTTCAGGAACAAATCAGATTCAGATAACGTTTGGAATTACAGAAAAAACTTTACAGAATATGGCGGTTAACGACTCCATAACAGTAGAAAAAAATGGAGTGAAATATGAAGGAACGGTTACGGAAATCAGTTCAGTGGTTAATGGCGAAACCGGTCTCTATGACGTAAAGTCAGTGCTTGCTGATTCAAAAGGTCTGACAACGGGAACACGGGTCAAAATTACTGTTGTCATGAGTAAGGCGACAGGAGTCATGACGATTCCTGTTGACGCAGTCAGTTACGATGCAGGGGTGCCCTTTGTTTACTGTTACGATAATGGAATTGCGAAAAAAACAGAAATTTCTACCGGAATATATGATAACGAAAGAATGGAAGTAACATCCGGAATTACAAATGACAGCAAGGTGATAACCAGTTGGAGCAATGAACTGATTGATGGGACGGAGGTTCTGCTGGGAGAAGATAATAAAGAAGCGCAGGAATCGGAAGAAGAGACAGTGACACCTGCCAATGCGGACTCGAAGGTAGGTGAATAATATGGTTAATTTGACAAAATTTGCAGTAAGAAGGCCGGTAACCATTATACTCTGCCTGATTACGATCGCTTATTTTGGAATTCAGTCTTTATTGGGTACAAAAGTAGAACTCACTCCTGAAATGGATCTTCCCATGCTGGTTATCGGTACTGTTTATGTAGGAGCCAGCCCGGAGGATGTAAATGACTTAATTACTACCAAGCAGGAAGACGCCATATCATCTCTGGATGGCGTTGATACCATTAACTCTTATTCAAAAGAGAATGTATCAATTGTATTAGTAAAGTATGAATACGGAACAAACATCGATACAGCTTATATTAATCTGAAAAAAGCAATCGATGGAATCCGTAATGATATGCCTGATGATATTGAGGAACCCAAAATTCTGGAATTAAATCTGACTTCAGAAGCTGCAGTTACACTGGCAGTCAGCGGAAATGTAGGTCAAAATCTGTATACATATGTGGATAATAAAATCGTTCCGGAGTTTGAAAAGCTCAGCTCAGTCAGTGAAGTATCCATTGCCGGCGGACAGGAAAGTTATGTAAGTGTTCAGCTGGATCCGGATAAATTAGAACAGTATCATTTAAACATGCCGGCAGTTGCTAAAATAGTGGGTGCTGCAGATTTTACAATTCCTGCCGGAGATATTGATGTTGGCAGACAAAATCTCAATGTCAGTGTGGGAAATGATTATGATAATACAGAAAGCTTAAAAAAGATTGCAGTCCCGCTTGCAAATGGCGATACCATACATTTGTCGGATATTGCAGACGTATTTGATGCCCTGGAAGACAAGGACTCTATCGGACGTTATAACGGAGAGAACATCATTTCTCTTGATATAAAGAAGCAGTCTGATGCTACTGCGATCGAAGTTTCAAAACAGGTTACCGAACAAATCGGAGAGATATTAGCTGAAAATCCAGGTGTCAAAATTACGGTCGTCAATGATTCCAGCGAAGTAATTATGGATTCCATATCAAACGTAGTGGAAACCATGGTCATGGCTATTATCCTTTCCATGATTATCCTGTTCCTGTTTTACGGAGATTTGAGAGCATCTGTCATAGTAGGTACCTCTATTCCCATATCTGTGGTGCTGTCCCTGATTTGTATGAGTGCCATGGGCTTTTCTTTAAATGTTATCTCCCTTACATCTCTGGTACTTGGTGTAGGTATGATGGTTGATAACTCCATCAATGTTTTGGATGGATGTTTCCGTGCAAAAGAAACGAAAAATTACTTTGATGCTGCAATAGAAGGCAGCCGGATGATGGTAGGGTCCATAACCGGCGGTACAATCACGACCTGCGTAGTATTTTTCCCTCTGGTCTTTCTAAGCGGAATGTCAGGACAGTTATTCAAACAGCTGGGTTATACGATTGTATTTTGTATGATTGCATCTTTATTTTCGGCCGTAACCATTGTGCCGTTAAGCTTTGTACACTGGCACCCGGTAGAAAAAGAAAAGGCTCCGGTAAACGGTCTTATCAAGTCTTTGCAGAACTGGTATAGAAAACACATACCCTCTCTTATAACTAAGACGAAGCTGGTATTTGGGATAAGTATACTGCTTTTAGCAGCTGCATTTGGAATGGCTTCCAAACTGAGAGTGGATTTAATGACCTCTGTCGATGAGGGTATTGTCAGTATGACTATAAAAACAAAGCCAGGTCTTTCTGTTGATGCCATTAATCAGTCAGTAGCAGGTCTGGAAGAGTTTGTCTCCAAAGATGAAAATGTAGATCATTATCTCATAACTTATGGTTCCGGAGGACTGAGCATAAAATCTGACAGCGATGTAACCCTGAATGCTTATCTGAAAGATGGGCGGAAACTTACCACGGATCAGGTAATTGATAAGTGGAGAGGAACGGTGACGGATTTTAAAGATTGTTCCGTAACCTTAAAAGAAGGAAGTACTACCATGTCCAGTGCCATGCAGTCTGGCGATGAGATTGAGATTGACCTGCAGGGTACCAATTATGAAACGTTGAAAAAGGCTGGTGCAGACCTGGTTGCTGAGCTGCAGAAGAGAAAAGATGTTATGCAGGTTCATTCAAGCGTGGAGAACGCAGCGCCTGTTGTAAAAGTACGTGTTGACCCGGTAAAAGCACAGGCAGAAGGATTGACTCCGGCTCTGATTGGTTCCAGTGTATATTCCAGTTTAAGCGGAGTTAAATCATCAACAATTCGTGTTGACGGAGAGGATATAGATGTTAAGGTGGAGTTTGCTCCGGATAAATATGATGCTATAGAGGATTTGCAGGGAATGATGATAACAACTGCCACAGGAACAACGCTTCCGCTCAGCGATCTGGCTGATATCTATTATAAAGACAGTCCGAGGCAGATTGAGAGAAAGGATAAACAATATAAGGTTGCCATTACCATGCAGCCGCAGGCAGAATATATGAAAACTGCGGAAAATAATGTTAAAAAATTTGTGAAAGACTGGAAACTGCCGGCAGGCGTGAGGCCTATGACCAATGATCTGGATAAGATAATGAATGAAGAGCTTGCAGCATTGGGAGGCGCTTTGATCACTGGTATTTTCCTGGTATTTATTGTTATGGCGATTCAGTTTGAGTCACCTAAATATTCTGCCATGGTAATGACTTCGATTCCGTTCAGTCTGATCGGTTCTTTCGGTCTTCTGTATTCTGCTGACTGCCCGATTGATATGGTATCCATGCTGGGATTTTTGATGCTTGTCGGTACCGTTGTAAATAATGGTATCCTGTATGTTGAGACGGTTAACCAGATGCTTAAAGAAATGCCGTTAGACAAAGCTCTGGTGGAAGCAGGTGCAATTCGTATGAGACCTATTTTCATGACTACCCTGACCACAGTCATATCCATGGTTCCCAATGCACTTGCGTATGGTAAATCAGGAAAGATGATGCAGGGACTCGCTTTGGTTAACGTGGGTGGATTACTTGCATCTACAGCTTTAACACTTCTTTTGCTTCCGACATTCTACCGCGTTGTTTATAAAATGGGCCGCAAGAAAATCGGTGGTGAAGGTGAGCTGGTATGTGACTGATTTAAACTGTTAAACAAACATTTTTGATAGTAAAACAAAGGAGGGAAAACAGATTTGTTCTCCCTCCTTAATGTTATGTTTAACTTTTTATTACATTATCATAATTATTAGATACTTCCTTCCAGTTTACTACATCGAAGAACGCTTTGATGTAGTCAGCCCTTAAATTCTTATATTTAAGATAGTAGGCGTGTTCCCAGACGTCTATTCCCAGTATGGGGACCTTACCGCCGCCTTCCATCAGCGGATTGTCCTGGTTAGGACTTGCTGACAGATAAAGCTTCCCGGCCTTATCGGCTGATAACCATCCCCAGCCAGATCCAAACTGTCCGGCTGCCAGGGCACTTAGCTGAACCTTAAACTGTGAAAAGCTTCCAAAAGCGTCATCCAGAGCTGCTTTTAAAGGGCCTTCCGGCTCACCGCCTCCATCAGGACTCATAGTTGAGAAATATAAGTTGTGATTATAATAGCCGCCTCCATTATTCCTGATTGTTTTTCTCAGTGCTTCATCCGGAATCTGATCGAGAGAGGCGAGAAGGGAAACAATGTCCATATTCTCAACTCCGGCAATCTGTGCCGCATCATTTAAATTTTTTGTATAAGCTGCATGATGCCTGGAATAGTGTGTTTCCATTGTAAGGGCATCGATATGGGGTTCTAAAGCTTCATATTTATAAGGTAATAAAATTTGTTCAAACATAGTTGTTCTCCTTTCGGGTTCTTATTTATATTTAAGTATAATATTTGGATTTTGGTTAGCTATTACTAACTACCTTGTAAACTGATTATATCATATATTTCTATGCTGTCAATAGATTTATCTGACATTTTAAAAATATTATAATTAAAGACTAATAAAAATGCCGATGAACGAATTTAATCGCTCATCGGCATCTGTCACAGACGTTCCGGTGATAGGAATCGTAACCTGGTCTAATGGTTGTTCTTTTTAAACCTGTCCCAAAAAGATTTCTTCTTTGGCGCCGGAGGAACTGCTTTGCCGCGGAGGCTTTTGATTTCGGTTATGTAGATACCGCTAATCACAACCTTTGCCTCTGTCTTAACAGGAAGCACGTCGAAAACCTTTGCATCTGCAATTAATGTCATCACCTTTGGACCGACCTTTGCTTTTACGATCGGCAGCTTTGTACGGCGCATGTACTTTGGTGTTTGTTCATACACAATCTTTGGGAGCCCGGCATCCTTTAGCCTCATCTTTTTCTTATCAATTACAAGCATGGAAACGGTTTGTGCCGCAGCTTCCAGTGCCTGCTGCTGTTCTACCTGACGCTTTTCCAGCTTTCTTCCAAGAAAGTAAAGGACTGCCAGAGCTATCACTACGATGAAAAGAATCACTAATAATACGTTTAAAAATGTGCTCACCGGGAATACCTCCAATAGTTCATATTGTAAATTGGGCCTATCTGCAATAGTATAACACATTTTACTGGGAAATACAAGTAAAAAATGCTTGACACCTTGACAGCACTATGATATTATGGAATGTGCACTATTGTGGCTTTGTGTGCCTTAATGGGACATTTATGCCCAAAACAGAAATGAATAGAAAGAAAACAGGGGTGAAACGTCAATGGAGAAAAGCAGAATGCGTCCGGTCCCGGCCGGTAAGAGCCTGAGAATGAGTTTCTCAAGACAAAAAGAAGTGCTTGAGATGCCAAACCTGATTGAGATTCAGAAGAATTCCTATCAGTGGTTCCTTGATGAAGGATTGAAGGAAGTCTTTGAAGACATCTCTCCAATTGCAGACTTTGCTGGACACTTAAGTCTTGAGTTTGTCGATTTTACATTATGTAAGGATGACATCAAGTACACAATAGAAGAATGCAAAGAACGAGATGCAACTTACGCAGCTCCTTTAAAGGTAAAAGTAAGGCTTTGCAATAAAGATAAAGATGAAATTAATGAACATGAGATCTTCATGGGTGATCTTCCGCTTATGACAGATACCGGTTCCTTCGTGATTAACGGTGCCGAACGTGTAATTGTTAGCCAGCTGGTACGTTCCCCAGGTATATATTATGGTATCGAACACGACAAGGTAGGTAAGGAATTATATGCATGTACGGTAATTCCAAACCGTGGTGCATGGCTGGAGTATGAGACTGACTCCAATGACATATTCTACGTACGTGTGGACAGAACCAGAAAGGTTCCGGTAACTGTTCTGATCCGTGCACTTGGTTTTGGTACCAATGCAGAGATCATTGAACTGTTCGGTGAGGAACCCAAATTACTGGCCAGTTTTGGTAAAGATACTTCTGATAATTACCAGGACGGCTTATTGGAATTATATAAGAAGATCCGCCCAGGTGAACCTTTATCTGTTGATAGTGCTGAAAGTTTGTTAAATAGTATGTTCTTCGACCCAAGACGGTACGATCTGGCCAAAGTCGGACGATATAAATTCAATAAAAAGCTTCATTTTAAAAACCGTATAACAGGTCATGTTCTGGCTGAGAATGTGGTGGATACCACAACCGGCGAAATCTTAGCTGAGGCTGGAACGACTGTAGACAAGCAGCTTGCGACAGACATCCAGAATGCAGCTGTTCCTTTCGTATGGCTGGAAGGCGTGGAGCGCAAACAGAAGGTTCTTTCCAACTTAATGGTTGACTTGTCAGCACATGTAAAATTTGATCCAAAGGATGCGGGGATTACAGAATTAGTATTCTATCCTGCCCTTGAAAAAATTCTGTCAGAAGTTGGAAACGACGATGAAGAAGCATTAAAGAAGGCTCTTCACAGACATGTGAATGAACTGATTCCCAAGCATATTACAAAAGAAGATATTCTTGCTTCCATCAACTATAACATGCATCTGGAAGAAGAAGTCGGAAACGCAGATGACATCGATCATCTGGGCAACAGAAGAATCCGTGCGGTAGGAGAACTGCTGCAGAATCAGTACCGGATCGGTCTGTCCAGAATGGAACGTGTAGTCCGCGAGCGTATGACAACACAGGATATGGATGGCATTACACCCCAGTCTCTGATTAATATTAAGCCGGTTACTGCGGCTGTTAAGGAATTCTTCGGCAGTTCCCAGCTGTCCCAGTTCATGGACCAGAATAACCCGCTTGCTGAGCTTACACATAAGAGACGTTTATCCGCCCTGGGACCTGGTGGTCTTTCCAGAGACCGTGCCGGATTCGAGGTTCGAGACGTTCACTATACCCATTACGGACGTATGTGCCCGATTGAGACACCAGAAGGTCCTAACATTGGTCTGATCAACTCCCTCGCTACCTATGCGAGAGTAAATCAGTATGGTTTCGTTGAGGCGCCTTACCGCGTGGTAGATAAGACCAATGCAAACAATCCGGTGGTTACCGATGAGGTTGTTTACTTAACAGCAGATGAAGAAGATAACTTTGTTGTTGCTCAGGCGAATGAGCCTCTTGATGAAGACGGACACTTCATTCATAAGAATATTTCCGGACGTTTCCGTGAGGAGACATCCGAATTCCAGAGAAAGAATATTGATTTGATGGACGTTTCTCCGAAGATGGTATTCTCCGTTGCGACAGCCATGATCCCCTTCCTGGAAAACGATGATGCGAACCGTGCGCTCATGGGATCAAACATGCAGCGTCAGGCCGTTCCGTTACTCACAACCGACGCTCCTGTTGTAGGAACCGGTATGGAAGCGAAAGCTGCCGTTGACTCCGGTGTGTGCGTCGTTGCAAGAAACTCCGGTGTGGTAGAGCGTTCCGCTTCTAACGAAATTATTATCAAAAGAGATTCCGACGGCGGAAAGGATGTTTACCGCTTAACCAAGTTTAAGAGAAGCAACCAGTCCAACTGTTACAACCAGAAGCCAATCGTATTTAAGAATAATCATGTAGCAAAGGGAGACGTTATTGCTGACGGTCCTTCCACACAAAAAGGTGAGATCGCTCTCGGCAAGAATCCGCTGATCGGATTCATGACCTGGGAAGGTTATAACTACGAGGATGCGGTTCTCTTAAGTGAGAGACTGGTACAGGAAGACGTTTATACCTCTGTCCATATCGAGGAATACGAGGCAGAAGCCCGCGATACCAAGTTGGGACCGGAAGAAATCACCCGTGACGTTCCTGGCGTCGGCGAGGATGCGTTAAAGGATCTGGACGAAAGAGGAATCATCCGTATCGGTGCGGAAGTCCGTGCAGGAGATATCCTTGTTGGTAAGGTAACTCCAAAGGGAGAGACTGAACTGACAGCAGAAGAGAGACTTTTACGTGCCATCTTCGGTGAGAAGGCAAGAGAAGTACGTGATACTTCCTTAAAGGTGCCCCACGGTGCTTACGGTATCATCGTTGATGCGAAAGTGTTTACCAGAGAAAATGGTGACGAGCTTTCACCGGGTGTGAACCAGACTGTCCGCATTTACATCGCACAGAAGAGAAAAATTTCTGTTGGTGATAAGATGGCTGGACGTCATGGTAACAAGGGTGTTGTTTCCCGTGTGCTTCCGGTAGAAGATATGCCGTTTCTGCCAAACGGCCGTCCTCTTGATATTGTATTAAACCCACTGGGCGTGCCTTCCCGTATGAACATCGGTCAGGTACTGGAGATCCACTTAAGTCTTGCTGCAAGAGCACTTGGATTTAACGTATCCACACCGGTATTTGACGGAGCAAACGAGATTGATATTATGGATACCCTGGATGTAGCCAACGACTACGTAAATATGGAGTGGGAAGACTTCCAGGAAAAATATAAAGAGTCCTTAAGACCTGATGTAATTGAATATCTGGGAGAACATTTAGAGCACAGAGGCCTGTGGAAGGGTGTTCCGCTCAGCAGAGACGGAAAAGTCCGCCTCCGTGACGGACGGACCGGAGAATACTTTGACAGTGCGGTTACCATCGGACACATGCATTATCTGAAACTGCATCATCTGGTTGACGATAAGATCCATGCCCGTTCTACTGGACCATACTCACTGGTTACACAGCAGCCTCTGGGCGGTAAAGCTCAGTTCGGCGGCCAGCGTTTCGGAGAGATGGAGGTTTGGGCTCTGGAGGCTTATGGCGCTTCCTATACACTGCAGGAGATCATGACAGTGAAATCCGATGACGTGGTAGGACGTGTGAAGACCTATGAAGCCATCATAAAGGGTGAAAATATTCCTGAGCCTGGAATTCCGGAATCTTTCAAGGTATTGTTAAAGGAACTTCAGTCACTGGCCCTCGATGTAAGAGTGCTGCGTGACGATAATACAGAGGTTCAGATTGCTGAAAGCATGGATTATGAAGAAACTGATTTAAGATCCATCATTGAAGGCGACAAACATTACCATAACGAGGAATCCTTTGGTGACTACGGTTATCAGAAACAGGAATTCAAGGATGATGAACTGGTAAATGTTGATGAAGAAGAGGATGCGGACGGTGTCGACGATTCTTTTGAGGATTTCGATGACGTAGAATTTGACGATTCAGACGAAGAATAATAGAAGGGAGAACCGCTCATGCCTGAAAATAATGAAACTTACCACCCGATGACATTTGATGCCATAAAGATCGGTCTGGCATCTCCGGAGAAAATTCTGGATTGGTCCCACGGTGAGGTAAAAAAGCCTGAGACGATTAACTACAGAACATTAAAACCGGAAAAAGACGGTTTGTTCTGTGAACGGATTTTCGGACCAAGCAAGGACTGGGAATGTCATTGCGGCAAATATAAAAAGATCCGGTATAAAGGCGTTATCTGTGACCGATGCGGGGTTGAAGTAACAAAAGCCAGCGTCAGAAGAGAGCGTATGGGTCATATCCAGCTCGCTGCCCCTGTTTCCCATATCTGGTATTTTAAAGGAATACCAAGCCGTATGGGTCTGATCCTTGATATTTCCCCGAGAACACTGGAGAAGGTACTGTATTTTGCCTCTTACGTTGTTCTGGATGCGGGAAATACAGGCCTTCAGTATAAGCAGGTTTTATCAGAGAAAGAATACCGGGAAGAAGTGGATAAGTACGGTTATGGTTCTTTCCGCGTGGGAATGGGTGCTGAAGCTATTTTAGAACTCCTTCACTCCATAGATCTTGAAAAAGATTCTGCGGATTTAAAGAAGGGCTTAAAGGACTCAACCGGACAGAAGCGTGCCAGAATTATCAAGAGACTGGAAGTTGTGGAAGCATTCCGCAACTCCGGTAACTTACCGGAGTGGATGATCATGACAGTTGTTCCTGTTATTCCTCCGGATATCCGTCCTATGGTACAGCTGGACGGCGGCCGTTTCGCCACTTCCGACTTAAATGATTTATACAGAAGAATTATTAACCGTAATAACCGTCTGGCCCGTCTTTTAGAGCTTGGCGCACCGGACATCATTGTCCGGAATGAAAAGCGTATGCTTCAGGAAGCAGTTGATGCATTGATCGACAACGGCAGACGCGGAAGACCGGTAACCGGACCAGGAAACCGTGCCCTAAAGTCTTTATCCGATATGTTAAAGGGTAAACAGGGACGTTTCCGTCAGAACCTTTTGGGTAAGCGTGTTGACTACTCTGGCCGTTCCGTTATCGTAGTAGGACCGGAACTTAAGATCTACCAGTGCGGTCTTCCAAAAGAGATGGCGATAGAGTTATTCAAGCCTTTCGTTATGAAAGAACTTGTTTCCAATGGTACTGCACACAATATTAAGAATGCAAAGAAGATGGTGGAACGTCTTCAGACAGAGGTATGGGATGTTCTGGAGGATGTAATCAAAGAGCATCCGGTTATGTTAAACCGTGCGCCTACCCTCCACAGACTGGGTATCCAGGCGTTTGAACCGATTCTGGTAGAAGGTAAGGCAATTAAGCTTCATCCTCTTGTTTGTACCGCATTTAATGCTGACTTTGATGGGGACCAGATGGCGGTTCATCTGCCTCTTTCCGTTGAAGCCCAGGCAGAGTGCCGTTTCCTTCTGCTCTCTCCGAATAACTTATTGAAGCCTTCCGATGGTGGCCCTGTTGCGGTACCATCTCAGGATATGGTCCTTGGTATCTACTACCTGACACAGGAACGGCCTGGTGCCAAGGGAGAAGGAATGGTTTTCAAGAGCATAAACGAAGCAATTCTTGCTTATGAAAATCAGGCAGTTACCCTTCATTCCAGAATCAAGGCAAGAGTCAGCAAGAAAATGCCCGATGGCACCGTGCTGAGCGGAGTTGTAGAATCCACAGTGGGACGCTTCATTTTCAACGAGATCGTTCCTCAGGATCTTGGCTTCGTAGATCGATCCATTCCAGGCAACGAGCTTTTAATGGAGGTCGATTTCCATGTAGGCAAGAAGCAGTGTAAGCAGATCCTTGAAAAAGTTATCAACGTTCACGGAGCTGTACAGACCGCTGAAACTCTGGATGACATTAAGGCAATTGGCTATAGGTATTCAACGAAGGCAGCCATGACTGTATCCATTTCCGACATGACCGTGCCGGAGAGCAAGCCGAAGCTGATCGCAGATGCGCAGGCAACGGTTGACCAGATTGCAAAGAACTTCCGCCGTGGTCTTATCACAGAGGAAGAGCGTTATAAAGAAGTAATTGACACATGGAAATCCACTGATGATCAGCTGACTCATGACCTGCTGACAGGTCTTGATAAGTATAACAACATCTACATGATGGCCGATTCCGGAGCCCGTGGTTCTGATAAACAGATCAAACAGCTGGCAGGTATGCGTGGACTTATGGCAGATACAACTGGTCACACCATCGAGCTCCCCATCAAGTCCAACTTCCGTGAAGGTCTTGACGTATTGGAGTACTTTATCTCTGCTCACGGTGCCCGTAAGGGACTTTCCGATACAGCGCTTCGAACTGCCGACTCCGGTTATCTGACCAGACGTCTGGTAGACGTATCCCAGGATATGATTATCCGGGAAATCGACTGCTGTGAGGGTAAGGATATTCCGTTTATGGAGATTAAGGCATTTACCGATGGTCAGGAGACGATTGAGAGTCTGGAAGAGCGTATCACAGGAAGATTTATTGCAGAAACCATTACTGATCCGGATACAGGCGAAGTGATAGTAAAAGCAAATCATATGTGTACTCCAAAACGTGCAGCTGCCGTTATGAAAGTACTCAATAAGCTGGGCCGTGATTCCATTAAGATCCGCAACGTCCTTACCTGCAAATCCCATATGGGTGTCTGCGCAAAATGTTACGGAGCCAACATGGCAACCGGACAGCCGGTTCAGGTAGGTGAGGCTGTCGGAATTATTGCAGCTCAGTCCATCGGAGAGCCTGGTACACAGCTGACCATGCGTACGTTCCATACCGGCGGTGTTGCCGGAGGCGATATTACACAGGGTCTTCCCCGTGTCGAGGAGCTTTTCGAGGCACGTAAGCCAAAGGGTCTTGCAATCATTGCAGAATTCAGCGGTGTTGTTGCCATAAAAGATACGAAAAAGAAACGTGAAATTATCATTACTGAGAATGAGACAGGTAATTCTAAGACCTATCTGATCCCTTATGGTTCCAGAATCAAGGTTCAGGATGGTCAGGTACTGGAGGCCGGTGATGAACTGACAGAAGGTAGTGTAAATCCTCATGACATCTTAAAGATTAAGGGTGTTCGTGCCGTACAGGATTATATGATCCAGGAAGTACAGCGTGTATACCGTCTGCAGGGTGTTGAGATTAATGATAAGCATGTTGAGATGATCGTAAGACAGATGCTTAAGAAGATCAAAATAGAAGAGAGCGGGGACAGTGATGTTCTTCCGGGAACTTCTATGGACGTTCTTGACTATAATGATTTAAATGAAGCGCTTCTTGCAGAGGGCAAAGAGCCGGCAGACGGAAAGCAGGTAATGCTTGGTATCACCAAAGCATCTCTGGCTACCGATTCATTCCTGTCAGCTGCTTCCTTCCAGGAGACTACAAAGGTTCTTACGGAAGCTGCAATTAACGGTAAAGTGGATCATTTAATCGGATTAAAAGAGAACGTTATCATCGGTAAACCGATTCCTGCCGGTACAGGTATGAAACGCTACCGTACCATTAACTTAAGCACAGATGCTGCTTTTGAGGAAGATGATGAGATCCTTTTAACTGAAGATGATGAGATTCTGTTATCGGATGACAGTTTCGATGATGCAGAGGAGATTTTAGCCATCAGCGAAGGTGAAATAGAAGAATAAGAATGAAGATGCCCTGACAGGCTATGTCTGTCAGGGCATTTTTTCTTTTATGGAAAAGACAATAATCTATAATATTTGCATAATTAAACTTGATTTTTTACTTTTTTTTAATGCTATAATCATAAAAAAAGGAGGTAAAAACAATGAGGAAGTTTGAGCGGAAGGCATTTCCTTATCTGATGCTTGCTCCTACTTTATTTATATTCGGCCTGTTTTTGTTCTTTCCGGCATTAAATGGGTTGTGGATATCATTGACAAAGTGGGATGGAGTTAATCCCCAGATATTTGTGGGGATCAGGAATTATATCAAGCTGTTTTCAGACCGGGGATTCTGGGATTCTTTTCTCCGTACCATTTTCTTCACCGGGGTATCAGTTCCTCTGGTGTATGTATCAGCTATGGGACTGGCGCTGCTGCTGTCAGGTGCCAGAAAAGGAAATGATTTCTTTCGGGCTGTATTTTACTGGCCAACGATGATTTCCAGCATTATCGTTGGACTGACCTGGAGGTTCCTTCTGGGAGAAGAATTCGGGGTAATCAATTATCTTCTTACTGTTATGGGACGATCTCCGGTTAAATGGCTTACGGATCAGAATTATTCCATGGCAGTGGTAATTTTTGTGACTGCATGGAGCATGTCCGGTTATTATATGGTCATGTTTATATCCGGTATTAAGGCAATTTCCGAGACTTATTATGAGGCAGCAAAAATTGACGGGGCGGGGTTTTTTCACCAGTTCCGCTATATTACACTGCCGCTTTTAAAACCGACCAGTCTTCTGGTTCTGGTTTTATCCACAGTTACCATTATAAAAACATATCCTTTGGTATATGCTCTCACCCAGGGCGGACCTGCAGGTGCTACCAAATTTATGGTGCAGACGATTCAGGAAACTGGATTTGAGAAAAACCAGATGGGGTATGCCAGTGCGATGACGATGATCCTGTTCGTGCTGCTGGCAATGTTTACAGTGGTACAGTTTAAAGTAAACAGGGGAGGTGAGCAGGATGCAGACTAAGAGCAGAAAATATTTCTTAAGCGGAGTAACATGGGTAATTCTGCTTATTTTATCCTTTTTATTCCTGATGCCAATTCTTTGGGTGATCGGCTCTTCTTTTAAAAGTACAGGGGAACTGTTTTCCTGGCCGCCAAGCCTCATTGGAAAGAATCCATCCTTTTCCAATTACCAGAAGGCATTGGAGGAGGGGCGTTTCGGCATCTATTTTCTCAATACAGTATTTACCAGTGTTGCTGCCACCTTTCTTACCATTGTGGTGAATGTGATGTCGGGATATGCTTTTGCAAAATACCGGTTTAAGGGAGATAAAATTTTATTTGGCATCGTACTGGCAACCCTGATGATTCCGCTGGAGGTCATTATGATTCCCATATTCAAGGTAATTGTGGCAACCGGTCTTTACAACAGCTTATGGGGACTGATTATTCCAGCCGTAGCGTCGCCGACTGCCGTATTCCTGGTAAGACAGTATTACGTGGGGATTCCTGATGCCTATATGGAAGCAGCAAGAATTGACGGAGCTTCGGAAACCAGCATTTTAACGCGGATTATGCTGCCTCTGGCCAAGCCGGTAATTTCTGTGCTCTGCATTTTTTCCTTTATGTGGAGATGGAACGACTACCTCTGGCCAAAGCTGGTCATCAACAGTAAGGAGCGCTACACCATACAGCTTGCGCTTGCAAATTATTCCGGTGAATACTCGGTTGACTGGAACAGCCTTTTAGCCATGTCAGTTATATCAATGATTCCGGTAATTATTGTGTTTGTAACTCTGCAAAGCCACATCATTGGCGGTATGACATCCGGCGGAGTCAAAGAGTAAATGGGAGGAAAGAAAGCATGAAATACTTGGAATATCCGCTGTTTGCGGAAGGATTTGTCAATCGCTTCCTCATAAGCGAGGTTCATACCCAGATCCGGGAATTTACCAGATCTACCTTAAACGGCAGGGTGAACGAATGGCTGAAGAAAGGATTCGCCATTCATGAAAATCCGTGTCGCAGGGAATTTGTTGAGGAACGGAGACGTGAAGTTCCCGAATATCCTGATTTTGCAGAAATGAAAAATGGAGATAAACTGAAACAATACTTTCCATTTGGGAATCCGGGAGTGGATGCATCAGGTTTTTATTACCGCCCGACTTATTTAAGGATGTATGGCTTTACCATGCTCTGGTGTGATAGGAAAGAAACCATAGATTTTGAACTGGAGACATGCGGGGGATTAACGGTCTGGGTTAATGAGCAGCTCATCTGCGATTTCACACCATTTACCAGAAATATGGTAAAGAAAACGGTGGTTTCCATTCCTCTTCTAAAAGGGGAAAACTCACTTGTGGTGTGTCTTGATGACCTGGCGGAGCGTGATACGGATTACTATTTTCGAATGAAACGGCTGGGAGGAGCAGATTTAAAAATTCTCATCCCTGTTAAAGAAGAGGTAAATGAGGGCATTTTAACAAAAACAGAGCAGATGTTAAACGCAATGAGCTTTGATAAAGAAGCTTATATCAGCGAACTTCTGAAAATGAATCTTAATAATCCGTTTGATACTTCCCTTGACCTGGAGATCGTTGTAACACCGGGTGAATTTATTGAAAAAATGGAACATTCGTGGAAGCTTATAGAAACCAGAAAATACACTATGAAGCCTGAACAAAAGGGGCTGGAATTGTTCCATTCAGATGACATTTCACCGGGATACTATTATTTTACTGCTGTAGTTACCTGTCAGGGAATCTGCATAAAGAGAAAAATAGGAAATCAGCTGGTGAGAGAAGAATTTCTTTTAAGCGGAAATGAAGATGGCAACGTACGCAAAAAACTGGCATTAGACGCAGTGATCCGCTTTGCACCGGACAATACCTATAAGGCGGCAGCTTTGCTTTTTATGAACCGGGAATACCAGCGGGCAGAAACCATTTTGCTGGAGGAACTGGAGGGAGTCAGAAACAGAAAGGACTGTTCAGATTTTCATTTTATCATCATGATTTATATTTACCGGGTTTTTAACAGCCGTATTTCTGATGCGCTAAAGGAAGCTTTGGAAGAAGCCATGGTAAATTACAGATACTGGATTGATGAGCCGGGTGACGATGTGATGTGGTTTTTCAGTGAAAATCATGCTCTCCTGTTCCATTGCTGTCAGTATTTAACCGGATCCTACCTGCCTGAACGCACTTTTATTAACAGCGGCAGAACGGGGGCAGAGGTAAAGGCAAGGGGAGAAGAGCTGCTTCATCAGTGGTTTGACGACTTTTTCCGGGAATTCATTACAGAATGGAATTCCAATGCTTATATTCCTGTGGATGTACTTGGAATCGGTACCCTTTACAATCTGACTGATGAAGAAAATTCTCTGCATAAAAAGGCAGAAAAGGCTCTGGATATGATTTTTTATTCCCTGGCAGTCAATGCCCATAAGGGAGCTGTGATGACGAGCTTTGGCCGCAGCTATGAAAAGGAAATGAAGGGAAACTATAATGCGGGAACTACCTCTCTGCTTTATGTTGCCTACAATGAGGGCTACTTAAACAGAGCGTGTATTGGATACATTCCTCTTGTACTTGGAAATTATCAGCCCCCAGAGGAGTATAAAAAGTATGCTGTTATAAAGGAAGATGAAGAGATGATTTTTCAGAACACCCAGGGATTTGAAAATCATGTCAATCTCTATCTTTATAAAAACAGCCGTGCCCTTCTGTCAACAGCTGTGGGTTTTAAACCTTTTCAGAAAGGATATCAGGAGCATATTTTACAGGCAGCGTTAGATGAGACAGCGCAGCTGTTTATCAATCACCCGGGGGAATCATTTCCATATGGAAGCGGAAGACCTAATTTCTGGGCGGGTAACGGAGTGCTTCCGCTGGGCGCACAATTCGAAAATACTGCAGTTTTAAGATATCATATTGAGGAAGAAGAGCGGATCGGTTATACTCATGCTTACATTCCCATCAGTGCATTTTCCCGTTATAAGGGCGAGGAGGGGGTAGTGGTACTGGAAAAGGATGGAGCCTATATTGCCGTAAAGGCCCTTCAGGGACTCGCCATACAGGAACACGGACCGAACCAGTTCCGGGAATTCATCAGCCAGGGCAGAGACAATGTCTGGGTGGTACGGGTAGGATGCCTGGGAGAAAACCAAAGTCTGGACGATGTCTTACTGGCTTTTAAGAATCTTGGCATCACCATGAACGGAAACAGTACTCTTGTTACGGATGAAAAAGGGACAGAGTATCTTCTTGAGACAGAAAACATATTAAAGGTCAACGGGGAAACTGTTTACCATTACCCGGAAACAGTAGAAGGCACAATCAGATGGAGGAACAGGACGACGTGATAGATTTAAAGACATTGGAAGAAAAATTAAACCTGGTATCAGAAAAGATGATGGTTTTAAGAAATAATGGAATGAAGGAAATATATCCAATCAGCCTGATTGATTTTAACTGCTGGGAATGGCCCCAGGGAGTGGGTATATTCGGACTTTATAAATATTATGAAGTCAGTCAGAAAAAGGAGATTCTGGATTTTATAACTGACTGGTATGACAATCGGATCAGGGAAGGGATACTGGAGCATAATGTGAATACCACATCTCCCATGCTCACACTCACTTATCTGTATGAAAAAACCGGCAAACCGGAATATCTGGAGTTTATCAGGGACTGGTCTGACTGGATTATGAAGGACCAGAAACTGATCCGGACAGGAGATGGCTGCTTTCAGCATATGATCACAGGAAGTGCCAATGATAACGAGATACTGATTGACACGCTGTTTATGGCAGTTTTGTTTCTGGCCAGAGCCGGTAAAATCCTTGGACGGAACGATTATTATGATGAGGCAGACTATCAGATCCTTTCTCATATCAAATATTTGTTAAATAAAGAAGAGGGACTGTTTTACCATGGTTTTAACTTCAAGAGAAATGATAACTACGGTGAAGTTCTATGGGGAAGAGGAAACTGCTGGTATACGATTGTGATCATGGAGTTGCTGGAAGACATTCCTGTGGCTGAAGGCCTGAAACGGTATTTTTTAAATGTATATGAAAACCAGGTAGAGGCACTGAAACGTTATGCAGATCCGGAAACCGGCTTATGGCATACCATCATAAACGATGATTCTTCCTATATAGAGATATCCTGCAGTGCTGCATTCCTGTATGGCATCATGAAGGGAGTGCGCCTTGGAATATTAAAGAAAAAAGATTATCAGGAATTAATTGAACGGGGAATGAATAATCTTTTGAATTACATGGAAGAAGACGGGACTGTTAAAAATGTTTCCTACGGGACTCCAATCGGACTGAACGGAGAATTTTACAAGACAATACCGTGCTGCCCGATGACCTATGGACAGGCACTTATGATTTTAGTGCTGCAAGAGGCCATGAATACTTACTGGCATTAGAAGGGACTGGTTGTGAAGATGAAAGAACGGGTTTTTTTTGAAGAATTTGACTCATTGTATTATTTCCATGGAGGCTCTGAAAACTGGGCAATGCAGGGGTTCCATTTTCACAACCAGTATGAAATTATCCTGTTTCTCACTGATGGAGCTTTAATGGAAATTGGAAACCGCACTTACCATGTGAGATCGGGAGACTTATTTCTTATTAACAATAAGGAATATCACCGCACCAGCTGCGGAACAGAAAAAACTTATCACAGATATGTTCTCATGTTTGAGCCGGAGCTGTTAAGCCATATGGCAGAGGTGTTCCATTATGAATTTTCACGGTTCTTTGAGAACCGCCCCGATCCATTTCTGCATCGTCTCCATTTAGGAGGGGAAAATCTTCGGAAAGTGGAAAAGCTTTTTGAGAAAATAGAACAAAGCATTCATTCGGAAAACAGGGACAGGGCGGAATCAACCGTGAGAATTAAGCTGTCCATACTGGAGCTGATTGCTTCTGTCAATGAGATGTACCAGTTCTTTATGGAAAAAGAAAAAAATAAACCTGCTCAGGAGTTTGAAGAAAAGCTGGAAGAGGAATTTAAGGATCCGGTCCTTTACCGGGAGAGAATTGAGCAGTTGAAGAAGTACATTGCATCTCATGTAGAAGAACGGCTGGATTTAAATGAGATTTCCCGCAGATTTTATATGAACCGGTATTATTTAAGCCATTATTTCAAGAAAGAAACGGGATTTACTCTGACCCAGTATATAGCAAATCAGAAGATTATTGCTGCAAAGGCTCTTTTAAAGGAAGGACACTCTGTTACCGATGTTGCACTTGAGCTTTCTTATAACAGCGACAGTCATTTCATCTCTGTATTTAAAAAAATGACCGGAATTACACCGAAAAAGTACGCCCAGTCAAAAGAAAGCAAAAAAGAATGATTTCATGTCTGAAATATGAGGTTTTTGTTCTGCTGTAAATGATAAAATGAACGTACTAAATAACAAAGGAGAGGTGTTTTATGAAAAAAATGATATCTTGGCTGCTTATGGGGGCATTGGCGCTTGGAACTTTAACAGGCTGTTCCGGCGGGGGAAAACAGGCAGAAAGCAAAGAGAAGAAGCTTGATGTTGTGTGGTTCAGTGACAACAAGGAAGGAGAATCTTTCATGAAGCTTGCTGATGAGTACATGAAAGAGCATCCGGACATTAAAATCGAGCTGATTGAGGTTCCTTATTCTGATCTGGAGAGCAAGATTAAGAACATGATCAATGGAAAGGAAGCTCCTGCTATTGCCAGACTCACTAACTTAGGGCCGTTTCAGAACCAGCTGGTTGATCTGGGGCAATACGTTTCAAATAAAGATGAGTTTGTAAACAGCTTTGGGGAAGGCCTGAAATTTGTTTTTGATGACAAGGTGCTGGCAGCGCCTATGGATGTAACCGCCAATGGACTTATTTATAATAAAACCGCTTTTGAAAAGGCAGGTGTTTCTGTACCCCAGTCAGAGGATGAGATCTGGACATGGGATGAGTGGAAGGCAGCCATGAAGACAGTAATGGAAAAAGGAGGCTGCAAATACGGTCTTGTATATGATAAATCGCCTCAGCGGTTTTCAACTCTTCTTTACCAGGCAGGCGGCGGTCTCTTAAATAAGGAACTGAATGCTGCAGATTTCAATACGGAAGAAAATAAACATGCAATACAATTTTTTAAAGATCTTCATGATGAAGGAATTGTACCTTCCTCTGTATGGCTTGGCTCTGAAAACCCGAACAATTTATTCCGCACCGGTCAGGTAGCAATGCATTTTTCCGGAAGCTGGATGATTGCCAATTACAAAGATCAGATTACTGACTTCCAATGGGGAGTGACCTATCTTCCAAAAGAAGCAGTACGCTCTTCCGTACCAGGAGGAAAGTATCTGGCTGCTTTCCAGAATACAGGAGTGGAAAAGGAAGCGGCAGAATTCATTGAATGGATCTCTAAGGCTGAGAATAACGCGAAGTACTGTGAAGAAAACAGCTACTTATCTCAGGTAAAAGGAAATGAGAGTTTAAACTATGCCTTTGGCAAAGAATATTTTAATATATTTTCAAAAGAACTGGCTGCGACTTCATCACGTCCGGGAGCAGAGTGGGGGTATCAGGCTCTGACCGGGGCTGTTCAGGGAGATCTTCGCGACAAGCTGGTGGAGGTTCTTGCAGGTAAGCAGTCAGTTGATCAGTATACAGAAGAAATGGATGGTCTGATTAACGAAAAGCTGAAAGAATTGAAGGAATAAAAATAAAAAAATCCGGACTGCCGTAAATTCCTGTTGCGGCGGTCCATTTTTATGCAGATATATCTAAAAAAGAAATCCTTGACAAAAAAAAACAATATGTATATAATGATTAGGCGTGCATAAACGCGTCATGTTTTTGTGCGTAAATTAAGCTGAAGATGACAGCAACCACAGACAATATCACAGGAGGTGAATGGAATGCCAACATTTAATCAGTTAGTAAGAAAGGGAAGACAGACAGGCGTTAAGAAATCCACAGCACCAGCTCTGCAGAAGGGTTACAACTCTTTACAGAAGAAGGCGACTGACATTTCTGCTCCTCAGAAGAGAGGCGTTTGTACAGCAGTTAAAACTGCAACCCCTAAGAAACCTAACTCTGCTCTCAGAAAGATCGCCAGAGTTCGTCTTTCAAACGGAATCGAAGTAACAAGCTATATCCCAGGTGAGGGTCACAACCTTCAGGAGCATAGCGTTGTTTTAATTCGCGGCGGTAGAGTAAAAGACTTACCAGGTACCAGATATCATATCGTTAGAGGTACACTGGATACTGCAGGAGTAGCGAACAGAAGACAGGCTCGTTCCAAATACGGTGCTAAGAGACCTAAAGAGAAAAAATAATTAATACCACACATTTGAATTTCTAGTGCCGGACTTTAGATATTGAACCTGTAGGTTGCAGGATTATATAGATAGAAACCGAGCGCGAACGCAACTTCAATGTTTGTGAGTACCGAGGATCTAATGAATAGCTGTTTATTCGTATGAAAAGACGGCGATATTAAGGAGGGAAGTAACGTGCCACGTAAAGGACATACTCAAAAAAGAGACGTATTAGCAGACCCGCTTTACAATAACAAGGTTGTTACCAAGTTAATTAACAACATTATGTTAGATGGTAAAAGAGGTGTTGCTCAGAAGATCGTATACGGTGCATTCGGCCGTATCGAAGCAAAAGCCGGCAAACCAGCCGTTGAAGTCTTCGAAGAAGCGATGAACAACATTATGCCTGTACTTGAGGTAAAGGCAAAACGTATCGGTGGAGCTACTTATCAGGTACCGATCGAAGTTAAACCAGAGAGAAGACAGGCATTGGCCCTGAGATGGATCACTCTCTACTCTCGTAAAAGAGGAGAGAAAACTCAGGAAGAGAGACTGGCAAATGAGCTCCTTGATGCTGCTAACAACACTGGTGCAGCTGTAAAGAAGAAAGAAGATATGCACAAGATGGCTGAAGCAAACAAGGCATTTGCTCACTACAGATTCTAATAGGAGGAAAAAGCTTTGGCTGGAAGAGAATATCCATTGGAAAGAACCAGAAATATTGGTATTATGGCCCACATTGATGCAGGTAAGACTACATTAACCGAGCGTATCCTCTATTATACTGGTGTAAACTACAAAATCGGTGATACTCATGAAGGTACTGCAACCATGGACTGGATGGAGCAGGAACAGGAAAGAGGTATCACAATTACTTCAGCTGCTACAACCTGCCACTGGACCATGCATGAGAACACCAAGGTAAAACCAGGTGCGTTAGAGCATCGTATCAATATTATTGATACTCCAGGACACGTTGACTTTACTGTTGAAGTAGAGCGCTCCCTTCGAGTTCTCGATGGTGCAGTCGGCGTATTCTGCGCAAAGGGCGGTGTTGAACCACAGTCCGAGAACGTATGGCGTCAGGCTGATACCTACAACGTACCCCGTATGGCATTCATCAACAAGATGGATATCATGGGTGCAAACTTTTTTGGTGCAGTAGAGCAGATCAAGACCCGTCTTGGTAAGAATGCTATCTGCATCCAGCTTCCAATCGGAGCAGAAGATGAATTCAAGGGAATTATCGATCTGTTTGAGATGAAAGCATATATCTACAACGATGACAAGGGTGATGATATCTCTATTGTTGATATCCCTGAGGATATGAAAGACGATGCAGAGCTTTACCGTGGAGAGTTAGTAGAGAAGATCTGCGAATTAGATGATGATCTGATGATGCAGTTCTTAGAGGGTGAAGAGCCTTCTGTTGAAGAATTAAAGAAAGGTTTAAGAGCTGCAACCTGTGAGTGCAAAGCCATTCCTGTATGCTGCGGAAGCGCATACAGAAACAAAGGCGTTCAGAAACTCCTTGATGCAATTCTTGAATTTATGCCAGCTCCTACAGACATTCCTTCTATCAAGGGTGTTGATATGGATGGCAATGAAATTGAACGTCATTCTTCTGATGAAGAACCGTTCTCAGCACTTGCATTTAAGATCATGACTGACCCGTTCGTTGGAAAGCTTGCGTTCTTCCGTGTATATTCCGGTATTATGAATTCCGGTTCTTATGTACTGAATGCAACAAAAGGCAAAAAAGAGCGTGTTGGACGTATCCTTCAGATGCATGCGAACAAGAGAAGTGAGTTAGACAAAGTATATTCTGGTGATATCGCAGCAGCTGTTGGTTTTAAAGTTACCACAACTGGTGATACCATCTGTGATGAACAGCATCCGGTAATTCTTGAATCCATGGAATTCCCAGAGCCAGTTATCGATATCGCGATCGAGCCAAAGACCAAAGCTGGTCAGGGCAAGATGGGCGAAGCTTTGGCAAAGCTTGCTGAAGAAGATCCTACATTCCGTGCAAAAACCAATCAGGAAACTGGTCAGGTTATCATTTCCGGTATGGGTGAGCTTCATCTTGAGATCATCGTTGACCGTCTGCTTCGTGAGTTTAATGTAGAAGCAAACGTAGGTGCTCCTCAGGTTGCTTACAAAGAAACCTTTACAAAGCCAGTTGATGTTGACAGCAAGTATGCAAAACAGTCTGGTGGACGTGGTCAGTACGGTCACTGTAAGGTTCGCTTTGAGCCGATGGATGCCAACGGCGAAGAACTGTTTAAGTTCGAGTCAGCTGTTGTCGGCGGTGCTATTCCGAAAGAGTACATTCCTGCAGTTGGGGAAGGTATTGAGGAAGCAACCAAGGCTGGTATTCTTGGCGGATTCCCTGTAGTAGGTGTAAAAGCTACTGTATACGACGGTTCCTACCATGAAGTCGATTCCAGTGAAATGGCTTTCCACATTGCCGGTTCCATGGCATTTAAGGATGCGATGAACAAGGGTGGTTCCATTCTTCTTGAACCGATCATGAAAGTGGAAGTAACTATGCCGGAAGAATATATGGGCGACGTTATCGGTGATATCAACTCCCGCCGTGGCCGTATCGAAGGTATGGAAGACATCGGCGGCGGTAAGATGATCAAAGCATATGTTCCGCTTTCCGAGATGTTTGGTTATTCCACAGATTTACGGTCCAGAACCCAGGGCCGCGGTAACTTCTCTATGTTCTTTGAGAAATACGAGCAGGTACCGAAGAATATCCAGGAAAAAGTTCTTACAGAGAAAAAGGGCAAATAATTCCTAACAGGTTCCACTGGATTCCGGGCTGTGAAGTCCGCCCGGAATCCCTCAAATAGGCTTGAAAATAGTGCACAAATAGCATATAATAAAAAACAGCCTAACATAAAATTAAGCTCAAAAAGAGCATAAATTAAGGAGGACGTTATAAAATGGCTAAAGCTAAGTTTGAAAGAAACAAAACCCATTGTAACATCGGTACCATCGGTCACGTTGACCACGGTAAAACAACTTTAACAGCTGCTATCACAAAGACACTTCATGAGAGATTAGGTACTGGACAGGCAGTAGCTTTCGAGAACATCGATAAGGCTCCAGAAGAGAGAGAGCGTGGTATTACTATCTCTACTTCTCACGTTGAGTATGAGACAGAGAAAAGACACTATGCACACGTTGACTGCCCAGGACATGCTGACTACGTTAAGAACATGATCACTGGTGCTGCTCAGATGGATGGCGCTATCTTAGTTGTAGCTGCTACCGATGGTGTTATGGCTCAGACAAGAGAGCACATCCTGCTTTCCCGTCAGGTAGGCGTTCCTTACATCGTTGTATTCATGAACAAGTGCGATATGGTTGACGATGCTGAGTTACTTGAGTTAGTAGACATGGAAATCCGTGAGCTGTTAAACGAGTATGAATTCCCAGGCGATGATACACCAATCATCCAGGGTTCTGCTTTAAAGGCTCTTGAAGATCCGGCTGGTGTCTGGGGCGATAAGGTTCTGGAATTAATGGCTGCAGTAGACAGCTGGATTCCTGATCCTGTTCGTGAAACAGATAAGCCATTCTTAATGCCTATCGAGGACGTTTTCTCCATCACAGGACGTGGTACTGTTGCTACAGGTAGAGTAGAGCGTGGTACATTACATGTATCTGATGAAGTTGAAATCATTGGTATCCATGAAGAGACACGTAAAGTTGTTGTAACCGGTATCGAAATGTTCCGTAAGTTACTTGACGAAGCTCAGGCTGGTGATAACATCGGCGCATTACTTCGTGGTGTTCAGAGAACTGAAATCGAAAGAGGACAGTGTCTTGTTAAACCAGGTTCTGTAAAATGCCATAAGAAATTTACAGCTCAGGTTTACGTTCTGACAAAAGATGAAGGCGGACGTCATACTCCTTTCTTCAACAACTACAGACCTCAGTTCTACTTCAGAACAACTGACGTAACTGGTGTTTGCGATTTACCAGCTGGCACAGAGATGTGTATGCCTGGCGATAACGTAGAAATGTCTGTTGAACTGATCCACCCAATCGCTATGGAGCAGGGTCTTCGTTTCGCTATTCGTGAAGGCGGACGTACAGTAGGTTCAGGTAGAGTTGCTACTATCGTTGAATAATTAAATTTAAAAGCCGAGCCCTTTGTTTATAAGGGTTTCGGCTTTTTTATTATACAGGATTAAAGTCTGCATTTCTTTGCCTTAAGGTTTTATTACAAATACGTAATAAAAACGTTATTGTAAAAATGAGGGAAATTAGGTATCATTGTAGGGTATCTGATTATGACTGCATGGAGGGAATGCGAAGATGAAAAAAATTAAATTAAGCAGAGTCTTTACCGGACTTTTGGCGGCTGGATTTTTATGCTGTGCCTCTGCTTTCGTTTCGTTAGCGGATGAAGTATTTTCGGATGATCAGGCTGTAATCCAGTCCTGTCTCGTTAATTCGGATTTAACCAGCGTAACAGTAAAAGTTTCTAATCACGCACCTGCTCAGGGAACTGACGGTGTACTTTATCTGGTGGAGCTTCAGCCCTATCAAAACAGTTTGGAAGGAAGAACTGATTATGCAGCAAAAGCATCTTTGGGAGATTCTGCCGCATTCACTTTTTCATTAAACCGTAATACGTTACAGGACAGGCTGTACAGTAAATTTGTTGTGGCAGTCTGGGACGGCAGCAAATACATACCTGTCAGCAAGCCTCATTACATTACCAATCCGGAGGCAGTGGCTGCAAACAAGAATAAATTTAGTGATCCTCTTACAAAAAAAGGCTTGAATATTCAGCTTAATATGCTGGGAGATGCATTTGAACTGGGAGTGAAGCATGTTGCAACGAATATTTCATTCCATCAGATTCTGGGTCAGGGAATTGATTATCAATATGATGGCAAGACTTATCATTTTGATACCAATGCCATTAAGAGTTATGATGAGACAATCAGTGCTCTTTCAGGAAAAGGCATGACGGTAACTGCTATTATTTTGAACGGCTGGAATGATTCGGCTCCTGATCTGATTTATCCGGGAACCAAGAAGAGTTCCAAGGCATTCTATTATATGTTCAATTCTGCTACCCCAGAGGGATTTGAACAGACAAGAGCTATCGCATCATTTCTTGCAGAGCGTTATAACGGAACCAATCCCAAGTATGGAAAGATATCCAACTGGATTATAGGAAATGAAATTAATAATCAGCAGTGGAACTATGTGGGGGCCAGGGATTTAACCAGCTATGTCCAGGCCTATCAGAATGCATTCCGTGTATTCTATACTGCAATTAAAAGCACCAGCGCCAATGACAGAGTTTATTACTCACTGGATTATAACTGGAATAATGAGATTGATAATAAACTGAAATACGGCGGCAGGCAAATAGTTGATTCGTTTAATTCCATTGCCAACGAACAGGGACAGATGGACTGGGGATTATCCTATCATCCATATCCATGCCCCATGACAGAACCGGAATTCTGGGATGATGATAAAACCGGACTGATTAAGAACGATTTTAGTTCTCCAGTTATTAATTTTAAGAATTTAACCACTTTGACTGATTATATGGCTCAGGACTGCTTGAAATCCCCCACTGGCGAGGTTAGGCACATTATACTGACTGAACAGGGATTTACTGCAAAGACCCAGTCGGGAGAAGATGTTTCCCAGATACAGGCTGCAGCTTATGCTTATTCTTATTACATGGTTGACAGCAATCCTTATATTGACGCTTACATCTTAAGCCGTCAGGTTGATGCTCCGCTGGAGGTAAGAAGCGGTCTTGCCTTTGGACTTTGGGCCTGTGACATGAATAAGGGAGATGATATTGTGGCAACAAAACGGCGCAAGATCTGGCAGGTGTTCCACGATATAGATAAGAAAAAGAGTACTTTGGAAACGACTGAGTTTGCCAAATCCATAATCGGAATACAGAAATGGTCCGATGTGGTTCCCAACTTCAAATGGAAATCATTAGAGAAATAAATGTGCAGCTGTCATGAATATTCATGGCAGCTTTTTCATTTATTCGAATTTTAACAATTATGAAACACAAGAGTGTCATCAAATATATTATACTATAACGGGTTGGACACAAAGGGATTGCCAGATCCTGCTATAGGTTATAAAAAAAATGCACAGCTTATCACTGCGCAGTTTTTTAAATTAATGCCAGTTCAGGGCACTGAAAGCATCCAGAAGCCCTCCGCTTGCAACTTTGCCTGAAAGTGTATCCATCTTTCTGCTGGAGTTTAAGATGATACTTTTTACGTCACCCAGGTTTATATCTGTCCGGTAGGAATAGAGCATGGCTGCAACACCTGTCACCATAGGAGCAGCCATGGAAGTACCGCTCATATATCCATAGGAATTATCTGGAATTGTACTTAAAATATAAGTTCCGGGAGCAGCGATATCCACACTTGCAGCTCCATAATTGGAATCCTTACTCAATGTTCCGTCAAACAGGATGTTTGCCACAGATATAATGTTGTCATATGGAAGGGAGGCAGGATACACCGGATATTCATCCGTATTATAACCAAGACCGGATACCCCTCCGTTGCCGCAGGAAACAACAAAAAGCATTTTGGAATTCTTGATTGTCTGGGCAAGTTCTTCACTGTATCCGGTTGTTCCCATACTTAAATTACAGATAGAAGCGCCTTTTTCTTCTGCATAGTGGATGGCTTTAATAACGGCGGCAGGAGAACCCACTCCTTCTTTTCCTCCCAGTGCTTTTAACGGCATAATTTTTACGTAATTATTATCCGTAATGCCGGCTATTCCATGGGCGCCTCTGGCGGCGCTGATGGTTCCAGCTGCATGGGTCCCGTGACTGTCCTCGCTTCCGGAGAAGAGCTTATTACTGTTTGAATAGAAATTCCAGCCATGAATATCATCCACATAACCATTGCCATCGTTGTCAATGCCGTCTCCGTCTGTCTCACCCGGGTTAGTCCAAATGGCATTATGCAGTTCCTGATGGCTGATATCAATACCTGTGTCAATGATTGCAACTATAACGGATCGTTTGTTTTGAGCCTGATCGTAGAGGGCCCAGGCCGGCTGAATGTCAATGTCGACACCTGGAACTGCATGGGTAACTTTCGCTTCATAGTTGCCGGGACCTGGTTTGGGAATTGTCAGACCGCCTCCGCTGTTAACTTCACTATATAGATTATCTACATACTTAAATTTCTGCTCCAGTTCGATGAGACGAAATTCCCCGTCATTTTTCAGACCCCACTGATAAGTGGAAAACTCGTCAGACGGAGAGAGATTGTTCAGTCCGGGTCCCAGTGCCATAACATGTAAGTCTTGTCCCTGATCTTTTGAAGATATATGAAGCGGTTCACCTGATGCGTCTGATCTGCCGTCCGTTAACTGGGGATTCATCCAGAGTGAATACCCTGCAAATAGTATTGCGAGGGACAGACATGCAGCGCGGATTATCTTTTTCATGATTTTTTACTCCTTATAAAATAAACTATCTTTGCGATTTCCTTATTATATCATAAACCCTACGCTGTTTGCTGTAAAATTATGTGAAAATAATATTAATTTTTATTATGAAACAGCCCGGCATAATGCCGGGCTGCTGATCGAATCATTCCTCATCGTCAATTTCAGGATTTTCTGTATGTGAACTGTTGTTTTTCTGATTATTTTCTGCCTCTTTTAAAGCAGCCCGTCTCGCCAGCTCAGCATTGGCCTCTGCCTGTGTGATGGTCCCTTCATCAACAAGTGTACTGATTTCTTCTTCTGTCAGGCTGGTTAAAACTTTGGTGGACTTTGTACTGTCTGTAGATGAAGTTTCTGAAACACTGGAATCGGCTGGTGCAGGCGGTGCCTGCATTTTCTGTTGATATGCCCTTCCTTCAGGACTGATTTCCAGCGTATCAATATTTTGAGATGTGCTTTGAACTGCGGTTTCAAAGGTCTTATCTGTCGCAGTTCCCGCCGCTGTTATCTGTGCGCTTTCTGCGGCTGCCTGTTCCGCCGCCTTTTTATCCTTTTCCTTTTGCAGTTGAAGCTGCTGCAGCTGGTCGTAGGATGATGAACCGGATACTCCTGATAGCTCCATTCTCATTTCCTCCTTAGTGTAGAATATATCAGAAGTATAACACTTATTTGTGTTCACACACTGAAATTAACCTGAAAGAATAAATAAAATACAACCGTCTCTTACCGCTTTTTATTGAAATATCTTTTTCATCTGTGATATGATTACTTTGGTTAGAACAGGAGGAAGGTTAATGGATAAAGCAGTATACAGCCTTCTGGCAGGAGGATTGATTGTATCGTGTCAGGCGCTGCCGGATGAGCCTCTTTTCAGCTCTTATATTATGTCCCGTATGGCCTATGCAGCCATGGAAGGCGGAGCGGCTGGTATCCGCGCCAATACCATATCTGATATACGTGAAATAAAGAATACGGTGGACTTGCCTATAATAGGTATTATAAAACAGAAATACAAAGGTTCTGAGACAGTTATTACGCCAACCATCAGAGAAGTGGCAGCTTTGGTTTCAGAGGGGGTAGACATTATTGCCATGGACTGCACAAGAAGACTACGTCCGGATGGACAGAAGCTGGAAGATTTTATCAAAGAAATCAGATCAAAATTTCCGGATCAGCTTTTCATGGCGGATTGTTCCGATTACGAGGAAGGGATGCTTGCTGCCAGTCTGGGAATTGATTTTATCGGAACGACCTTAAGTGGTTATACCCAGTATACCAGAAATGCGGTTCTTCCAAATCTGGATCTGATAAAACGGCTTTCTTCTGACAGCGGGAAATCCGTGATTGCAGAAGGTGGTATTAAAACCCCGGAACAGTTGAAAGAAGCATTCAAAGCGGGCGCATGGGCGGCAGTGGTTGGAAGTGCCATTACAAGACCAAGAGAGATAACCCGTGATTTTATAACCGGTGCAAAGTGCCGCACTGGAGGAAAAACAGATAAAAGGGAGAGACGGAGTGATGAAAGGTGATTTTTTAACCAAAATTCGTGCAGAATATAATCAGTTTACAAAGGCTGAGAAAAAGGTGGCGGATTATATTCTTCAAAACTACAGAGAGGTGTTGTTTATGTCAATTACTGATCTGGCAGAAGCTTGTGAAGTGGGAGATACCAGTGTATTTCGCTTTTGTAAGACTTTGGAGTTGAAAGGGTATCAGGAATTTAAAATGCAGCTGTCTTTAAGTCTGCATGATGAAACCACCGGGCAGGGGCGTTTAGAGGGAGACATCAGCCTTAAGGACTCTTTTGCAGAGGTATCAAGGAAAGTACTCAATACAAATATGAGTGCACTTGAAGAGACATACTCGTTATTAAATGAGGAAAGCTTTGACCGTGTAATCCAGTGTCTTCATGAAGCAAAGAGGATTTGCTTTTTTGGAGTGGGAGCCAGTATGCTTTCTGCCATGAAGGCTGCTAATAAGTTTTTAAGGATTGAACCCAAGGTATCCTGTGTGTCTGATTCCCATATGCAGGCAATGGTAGCTTCCATGATGGGAGAAGGAGAAGTGGCTGTCATATTTTCCTATTCAGGCGCAACAAAGGATACCATTCATGTGGCAGAGCTTGCAAAGAAAGCAGGAGCTGCGACCATCTGTATCACCCGGTTTGTAAAGTCACCTCTTACCTCTTTTTCTGATGTAACTCTGCTTTGCGGAGCCAATGAAGGACCTTTGCAGGGAGGATCTACATCCTCGGAGATCAGCCAGCTTTTTTTAATTGATTTAATGTATACGGAATATTACAGAAGATATTTTGAAACCTGTAATCAGGTCAATGAGAGGGTATCTTCGTCTGTACTGGATAAAATGTGCTGATAGATATGCAGGAAAGAGAGGCGAACCCAATGGAAGAAAAATATTTTCGCAATAAGGTAATCTGGTTTACATTTCTATATAGTATTCTTGTAATCTGGGTTCATTCTTATAATGCAGTCTTATTTCTGGGAAAGACCACAATCGCTTACCGGGTGGATATGCTGGAGCGTTTCTGGGGGGACACAGTAGCCCAGATCGCAGTTCCGGGATTCTTTTTAATATCTTCCTATTTATTTTTTCGGGGATTTACAATGGAGAAGTTATGGGTCAAATGGAATTCCAGAATCCGCAGCATTCTGGTTCCTTATATTATGTGGAACCTACTTTACTATCTGGGCTATGTGATCGGCAGCCGGATTCCCTTTATTTCCAGGGTAATCGGTAAAGGAAGAATTCCTTTTAACTTTCAGGAAGCAGCGCAGGCAGTGCTCCATTATTCCTATAATTATGTATTCTGGTATTTAAATCAGCTGCTCCTTCTTGTCCTTCTTGCTCCGGTGATATACATGGCTGTAAGAAAAAAAGAAATTGGCATGTTTTTGCTTGCGGGGATTCTAGCGGTAATCTATATGGGAGGTGCACTTCCGTTTTTAAATCTGGATGCTTTGTTTTATTATACCTTCGGAGCATATGCAGCGATTCATGGAAAAGATATTGTTGAAAGATCTTTTAGCAGGAAGCATATTGCAGTGGGAGCCGTCCTTTTTCTTGCTGCCTGTCTGGCGAAGAACATAGATATTCCCGGTAATGTGAAGGGAGAGATTGCTGCCTCTACGGTTTGCTTCAGGTTCCTGATGCCTGTAAGTCTGTGGCTCATGGTTCCCGGCAGATACTTAAAAGAGGCAAATGACTGGATGAAACAGAATTTTTATCTGTATGCCACACATTTTTCTGTGGTGCGGTTAATCAATAAAACGGGAGCATTGCTGCTCCCGCCGATTCCTGCTGTAACCATTGGCCTGTATATCATTATGCCGGTTTTTTGTATTCTTTTCAGCTGCATCACCAGTTCCTTTTTAAGAAAATATCTGTCTACGGTCTGGTGCCTGTTTAATGGAGGGCGCTGATTCTGCTTATTCTAGGTGCGGTCAGCGGACCATCTTCCGGAAGCTCCGCATGGGAGAATAAGCCCGGAACTTTTCACTGGAAGTCCCACTTCGTCGGATAAAACGCTTCCGCCGAATTTCTTTGTGATCTCTGTGGAAATCATATAGGACAGTACAGACGGAGCCAGCCCGGTGGTATAGGAGTTAATAAGGAAGAATAAAGGATTATTGGACAAAAGCTGGGAACAGAGCTTTACGAATGGATAGATGGAATCTTCTATCTTCCAGATTTCCCCTTTTGGTCCTCTGCCATAAGACGGAGGATCCATAATAATCGCATCATAATGATTGCCTCTTCTGATTTCCCGTTCAACGAACTTAACACAGTCATCAACAATCCACCGGATGGAAGCGGATTCAAGGCCTGATGAGCGTGCATTTTCCCTGGCCCATCCAACCATACCCTTAGAAGCGTCCACATGGGTAACAACAGCCCCTGCCTTAGCAGATGCAAGAGTTGCTCCGCCGGTATATGCAAATAAATTCAGTACTTTTACAGGCCGTCCTGCACTCTTTATTTTATCACCGAACCAATCCCAGTTGGCAGCCTGTTCCGGAAAAAGTCCTGTATGCTTAAAGCTGAAGGGCTTTAGCTGAAATGTTAATTCTTTATAGCTGATGGTCCATTGTTCCGGCAGATGAAAGAATTCCCATTCTCCGCCTCCCTTTGCACTGCGGTGGTAATGACCGTTCATCTTTGCCCAGCCTGGTTCCTTTTTGGGAGTGGACCAGATGACCTGAGGATCCGGACGAACCAGGAGGTAATTCCCCCACCGCTCTAATTTTTCACCCTCTGAACAATCTATTACTTCATAATCTTTCCAGCCGTCTGCAATCCACATACTTGATGCCGCCTTTCTTTCTATATAAATACATAATCTATCTTCATGATTCTATGATTATACTGGATGGAGCTTTTAGCGTCAAGGTGATTCACACCTTGTCTGATGGTTCTATATATTATAGTATAATGTTAAGCAAAGAGGTGTAAGACTTATGGGCTGTTTCCGGATGGGATTTTCCTTCGGCTGTTTCGGATGCAATTACTGGTGCAACTGGCGGGGGTGTAACGGCTGCGGCTGGATCTGCAGCAACGGCTGTAACAGGCGCTGCTGTAATCGCTCAGGATGCTGCAGAAGGTGCGGATCATGCTGCGGGCGTGGAAATTGCTGCGGGAGAAATAACTGCTGCAGATAGATATTTTAAATAGATCAGAAAGGCAGGATATGCCGGTATGGCTGGTTCTAAACCCCATACCGGCATTGCTGTTTTTCTGCTAAAACAGACGTATATATAAGACGGCAATAATTTTGTAATAGAATTGAAAGATTAAAACAGTTGAATAATCTAAGATTAATTGTTAAAATAAATTATAGCAAAAAAGGAAATCCCTGTAAGGAGTGAAAATATGAAAAGAAAAGGTCTCATTGTACTGGCGGCAGCTGCCATGCTGACAGTCGGAGCGGCATCTTTGGACGCCTGGGCGGCCGAGGGGTGGTCGCAGTCAGGAAGCACCTGGGTGTATTATGATTCAAGCGGTGGTAAAGTAAGCAACACCTGGAAAAAGGGTGCGGATAATTTGTGGAGATATTTAGACAGCAATGGTGAGATGGCAGTCAATACCTGGGTTGAGAACACTTATTATATGGATTCCAACGGTATTTTGGTAACGGATAAATGGATGAAGTTTAAGGATTCCAGCAGCAATGAGTATAAGTGGTATTATTTTGGCAGCAGCGGAAAAGCGATTATGGACAACTGGTCTAAGATCGACAATAAGTGGTACTACTTTGATTCCAACGGCGAGATGCTGACGGGCTGGATTCTTGACGACATGTATTATACCGGAGCGGACGGAGTTATGAAGACGGGCTGGCAGAAGCTTTATCCGCCGGACAGCAGCGACGAAGGCCGAATCTCGCCTGGAGATACAGATGAAGGTAAATACTGGTACTATTTTAACGACAATGGCAAAAAATATGTACCTAGGGATTTCTCTGGAGATTATGGTACTTACAAGATTGATGGAATCGCATACTGTTTTGATGATAAAGGTGCGCTTCAGACCGGCTGGAAGAAGATCGGAGTTGACAATGCGGAATATGAGATCCAGAATTACAAATATTATGATCCCAATGGAAAGCTGCGGGAAGGTTGGTATTCCATAGAGCCGCCTCAGGACATAACTGGTTATGAAGAGAGTGTGGAGTGGTTTTATTTTTCCAGTACAGGAATTCCCAAAGCCGGCCCGAAAGAGGGGGAGGCAAGTACTTCCAACCTGGTAAAGATAAAGGACAAAACATATTTGTTCAATGATCTGGGTGTTCCTATTTATGGCCTTCAAAAACTTAAGATTGTTAGCAGTTCTGAGTATGCAACCTTTTATTTTGGGGATAAAAAGACCAGTAGCATGCAGAAGGGAAAAGTCAAGGTAACAGAAGCGGACGGGAACGAATGCACGTATTATTTCAGTGACAGCGGCAGAGGTTATACAGGAGTCAAAGATGGTTATCTCTATTATATGGGAAAACTTCAATGTGCAGATGAGGGTGCCAAATATGAGCCGATCGCCATTCCAACAGGCAGTACAAAAACTACTTACGTCGTGAACACGTCAGGCAAGGTATCCAAGAATACAACTGTAAAAAGTTCAGATGGTGTAAAATATAAGACAGCCAGCAATGGAACTCTTTTAAAAGTGGATGAGCAAACTCCTTCTGGGAATGAAGGAATAGAACCTTCTGAACCAGTCTGGAGGTAAACTTTAGTTATAAAAGGCGCAGAATCTGAAAAAAACAGATTTTGCGTTTTTTTTGAAAAAAGTACTTGCATTACCATGGAAAATATGGTATTCTGTTAAGGCTGTGGCATGATAGCTGTGAAACGTGAGGTTGCTGCTGAAAAGCAGGTTTTCCGTGGAGCGAATGTCAAGTTAGGAAACTGGCGACAAGTCACTGTACAATTTAAAATTCTGTTTGTTTCAAACGGAAAGTCAGTGTGGGTCTAGAATGACACACACGGGAACGTGTACAGTCACCGCTTGTCGTACTTCTACTAAGTGCGAAAAGGAGGCGACTTTTTTTATGGCAAGTCAAGTAATGAGAATCACATTAAAGGCGTATGATCATCAGTTAGTTGATCAGTCTGCAGGCAAAATCATCGACACTGTAAAAAAGACAGGATCAAAAGTGAGCGGACCGGTGCCGTTACCAACTAAGAAGGAAGTGGTAACTATCTTAAGAGCGGTTCACAAGTACAAAGATTCCAGAGAGCAGTTCGAGCAGAGAACGCATAAGAGACTCATCGATATCATTACACCAAGCCAAAAAACTGTTGATGCATTATCCAGACTGGAAATGCCGGCAGGGGTGTATATCGATATCAAGATGAAGAACAAATAATCTTCATCGTAAGAAACAATTTAGGTAAGGTCCTGAAGGGTTTTAATATAGAAGCAACACTTTTTCCTCTAAGGAATCAACATCTCCGGGAGCGGAAGCATTTACTTATAAGGCGGCCGCGGGAGTCATAGTGTTCCACGTATATTGGACTGTTCTAGGATGATTGCGAAAGCAATCCGCTGTAGAATTAACAACCAGGAGGTAAAAACATGAAGAAGGGTATTTTAGCTACCAAAGTCGGAATGACACAGATCTTCAATGAAAACGGAGTATTAACTCCAGTAACAGTTCTTCAGGCTGGTCCTTGTGTAGTAACACAGGTTAAGACAGTTGAGAATGATGGTTACAATGCAGTACAGGTTGGTTATGTTGATAAGAGAGAAAAACTCGTCACCAAACCATTAAAAGGCCATTTTGATAAGGCTGGTGTATCTTACAAGAGATTTGTAAGAGAATTTAAGTTCGAGAATGCTTCTGAGTATTCTGTAAAAGATGAAATCAAAGCAGAAGTCTTCGCTGCAGGCGATAAGATTGATGCAACCGCAATCTCCAAAGGTAAAGGTTTCCAGGGTGCTATTAAGAGACACGGACAGTCCAGAGGACCTATGGCTCACGGTTCCAAGTTCCATCGTCATGCAGGTTCCAACGGTGCATGTTCTGATCCGAGCAAGGTATTCAAGGGCAAAAAGATGCCTGGACAGATGGGTAACAAGAAGGTAACAATCCAGAACCTTGAAATTGTAAGAGTTGATGCAGAGAACAATTTGATTTTGGTTAAGGGTGCGATACCAGGACCTAAGAAGTCTTTAGTAACAATCAAGGAAACAGTAAAAGCAGCTAACTAATGCTTTTATAAGAAAGGAGGATTACACAGATGGCAAACGTATCTGTTTACAATATGGAAGGTAAAGAAGTTGGCACATTAGAGTTAAGCGATGCAGTGTTTGGTGTAGAAGTTAATGAGCACCTTGTACACATGGCAGTCGTAAGCCAGCTTGCAAATAAACGCCAGGGAACACAGAAGGCTAAAACACGCGCTGAAGTATCCGGCGGCGGTAGAAAACCGTGGAAACAGAAAGGAACCGGTCATGCCAGACAGGGTTCAACAAGATCTCCTCAGTGGACAGGCGGCGGAGTTGTATTCGCACCAACACCAAGAGATTATACAATCAGACTGAACAAGAAGGAAAAGAGACTTGCTCTTAAATCCGCACTGACCAGCAGAGTGAACGACAATAAGTTCATTGTTGTTGATGAGTTAAAGTTTGATGAAATCAAAACAAAGAAATTCCAGGCTGTATTAGATAACTTAAAGGTATCCAAGGCTCTTGTAGTTGTTGGAGACGACAGCACTAACACAGTAATGAGCGCAAGAAACATCGCTGCTGTTAAGACTGCTTTTGTTAACACAATCAATGTTTACGATATCTTAAAGTATAACACAGTTGTTGCTACCAAGACTGCTGTCGCAGCAATCGAGGAGGTGTACGCATAATGGCAGATATTAAATATTACGACGTGATTCAGAAACCAATCGTAACTGAGAAGAGCATGAACGCTATGGCTTCTAAAAAGTACACATTTTTAGTGCACACAGATGCGAATAAGACGATGATCAAGGAAGCTGTTGAGAAGATGTTCCCAGGCACCAAGGTAGCCAGCGTGAACACCATGAACTTAGACGGAAAGACCAAAAGAAGAGGAACTACCTTCGGTAAGACATCTAAGACTAAGAAAGCAATCGTTCAGTTAACAGCTGACAGCAAAGATATCGAAATTTTCGAAGGACTGTAAGATCGGAACGCTTGGCATGAAGTCATTCGGGCCCGGCGTCAACGATTTTCAGTTACCTGAGTGATGAACATTATATCACAATAAACAAGATACGCCAGGTGGCGTTGAAAGGAGATACAAAATGGGAATCAAAAAGTATAACCCATATACCCCTTCCAGAAGACAAATGACCGGATCTGATTTCAGCGAAATCACAAAGTCAACTCCTGAGAAATCCTTAATCAGCAAAACTATTAAGAAAACAGCCGGCCGTAATAACCAGGGTAAAATTACTGTCAGACATCGCGGAGGCGGCGTTAAAAGAAAATATAGAATCATTGACTTTAAGAGAAACAGCAAGGACGGCATTGCAGCAACTGTCATCGGTGTAGAATACGATCCGAACAGAACTGCTAATATCGCACTGATCAGCTATGTAGACGGAACAAAGGCTTATATTCTTGCTCCGGCTGGCTTAACAGACGGAATGACTGTTATGAGCGGCGAGACTGCAGAAGCAAGAGTCGGTAACTGCCTTCCATTAAGCAAGATCCCGGTTGGTGCTCAGGTTCATAACATTGAGCTTTACCCAGGAAAAGGCGGACAGCTGGTTCGTTCTGCTGGTAACAGCGCACAGTTAATGGCGAAAGAAGGAAAATATGCAACTCTTCGTTTACCTTCCGGCGAGATGAGAATGGTTCCGATCAACTGCAGAGCAACGATCGGTGTTGTAGGTAATGGCGATCATAACCTGATTAATATCGGTAAAGCTGGTAGAAAACGTCACATGGGATTCCGTCCTACAGTTCGTGGTTCTGTTATGAACCCCAATGACCATCCACACGGTGGTGGTGAAGGTAAGACTGGTATCGGACGTCCAGGTCCATCTACACCATGGGGCAAACCGGCACTTGGCTTAAAGACCAGAAAGAAAAACAAGCAGTCTAACAGATTAATCGTTAGAAGAAGAGATGGAAAGACCGTTAAATAAATGAAGGAGGTTAGAACCTATGGCTCGCTCACTTAAAAAAGGACCATTTGCAGATGCTCATTTACTGAAAAAAGTAGATGCTATGAACGCAGCAGGACAGAAGCAGGTAATTAAGACTTGGTCTCGCCGTTCTACAATCTTCCCGCAGATGGTTGGACATACAATTGCAGTTCATGATGGCAGAAAACACGTTCCGGTATATGTTACAGAGGATATGGTTGGACATAAACTGGGTGAATTCGTTGCTACCAGAACTTACAGAGGACATGGAAAAGACGAGAAGAAATCAGGTCGTAAGTAATAGAGAAGCAGACACCCTCCGGGTATTCTTATTTGAGGATTCCCAAAGGGCGTTAAAGTTGAAAGGAGGATTCACCAATGGCTAAGGGACATAGAAGCCAGATTAAGAGAGAGAGAAATGCCCAGAAGGACACAAGACCGTCAGCAAAGTTATCCTATGCTAGGGTTTCAGTTCAGAAGGCATGCTTTGTATTAGATGCCATCAGAGGCAAAGATGCTGTTTCAGCACTTGGTATTGTAACTTACAATCCCAGATATGCTTCTACTTTAATAGAGAAGTTATTAAAATCAGCAATTGCAAATGCTGAGAACAATAACGGTATGGACCCGGCAAAACTTTATGTAGAAGAGTGTTTTGCAAACAAGGGACCGACAATGAAGAGAGTAAAACCAAGAGCACAGGGCCGCGCTTACAGAATCGAAAAGAGAATGAGCCACATCACCATCGTGCTTAATGAAAGATAAGGAGGCAAATAATGGGACAGAAAGTTAATCCACACGGCTTAAGAGTCGGTGTTATTAAAGACTGGGACTCAAAATGGTATGCTGAAGCTGATTTCGCAGACAACTTAGTAGAAGACTATGCGATCAGAAAATTCCTGAAGAAGAAATTATACAGCGCCGGCATTTCTAATATTGAAATTGAACGTGCATCTGACCGCGTTAAAGTTGTTATTCACACAGCAAAACCTGGTGTAGTAATCGGTAAGGGTGGAGCTGAGATTGAAAAAATCAAAGCAGAAGTTCAGAAGCTTACAGATAAAAAATTATTTGTTGATATCAAAGAAATCAAGAGACCAGACAAAGACGCTCAGTTAGTTGCTGAGTCCATCGCACAGCAGTTAGAGAATCGTGTATCCTTCCGTCGTGCTATGAAGTCTACCATGGGACGTTCCATGAAGTCAGGTATCAAAGGAATTAAGACTGCAGTTGCAGGACGTCTTGGCGGCGCTGATATGGCTCGTACTGAGTTCTACAGCGAAGGAACCATTCCGTTACAGACACTCAGAGCAGATATTGACTATGGTTTCGCAGAGGCAGATACTACCTTCGGTAAGATCGGTGTGAAGGTATGGATCTACAATGGCGAAGTACTTCCAACTAAAGGAAAAAAGGAAGGGAGCGATAAATAATGTTAATGCCTAAGAGAGTTAAGCGTCGTAAACAGTTCCGTGGAAGCATGGCTGGTAAAGCTTTAAGAGGCAATACAATCAGCAATGGTGAGTTCGGTTTAGTCGCTTTAGACCCATGTTGGATCAAATCAAATCAGATCGAGGCAGCCCGTGTTGCCATGACCCGTTATATTAAGCGTGGCGGTAAAGTCTGGATCAAGATTTTCCCGGATAAGCCTGTAACAGCAAAGCCAGCAGAAACCCGAATGGGTTCCGGTAAGGGCGCTCTGGAATACTGGGTAGCAGTAGTAAAACCAGGTCGTGTATTATTCGAAATCGCTGGAGTACCTGAAGAAACAGCACGTGAAGCTTTACGTCTTGCTATGCACAAGTTACCATGCAGATGTAAAATTGCTGCTAAAGCAGATTTAGAAGGCGGTGAATGACAGTGAAAATGAATAAATATGTTGAAGAATTAAAAGGAAAATCAGTTGCCGAGCTGAATGTAGAATTAGTAGCTGCAAAGAAAGAACTTTTCAACTTAAGATTCCAGAATGCAACCAACCAGCTTGATAACACAAGCCGTATCAAAGAGGTTCGCAAAAACATTGCCAGAATTCAGACTGTTATAACTGAGAAGGCTAAATTAGCTTAAGTTGCAGCTTATTAAAAAAGCATGACACACACGAGTGTGTGTTAACTTATTGATTGGGGCCATGAAAGGCCAAAACTCGAAAGGAGAATACAGAACGTGGAAAGAAATCTTAGAAAAACCCGTACTGGTAAGGTTGTTAGCAACAAGATGGATAAGACCATTGTTGTAGCGATTGAAGACCATGTAGAACATCCTTTATACGGCAAGATCGTAAAAAGAACGTATAAATTAAAAGCGCATGATGAGAAGAATGACTGCAACATGGGCGATACAGTAAAAGTTATGGAAACAAGACCGCTGTCCAAAGACAAGAGATGGAGACTTGTGGAAATTATCGAAAAAGCGAAATAATTTATTTCCAGGAAGGAGTAACAGGCATGATTCAGCAGGAAACCAGATTAAGGGTTGCCGACAATACCGGTGCAAAAGAGCTTCTTTGTATCCGTGTTATGGGCGGATCTACAAGAAGATATGCTAATATTGGTGATGTTATCGTTGCCAGCGTAAAAGATGCAACACCTGGCGGTGTTGTGAAGAAAGGCGACGTTGTGAAAGCCGTTGTTGTGCGTACTGTAAAAGGCGCACGCCGTAAAGACGGTTCATATATCAAGTTCGATGAGAATGCTGCCGTAATTATCAAAGATGACAAGACTCCAAAAGGAACTCGTATCTTTGGACCGGTTGCCAGAGAGTTAAGAGAGAAGCAGTTCATGAAAATTGTTTCCTTAGCTCCAGAAGTATTATAAGGAGGTGTCGGACTGTGCATAAAATTAAAAGAGATGACCTTGTAAAGGTTATTGCAGGAAAAGATAGAGACAAACAGGGTAAAGTTCTTCATGTAGATACGAAGAATAACAGAGTGGTAGTAGAAGGCGTTAACATGATCACAAAGCATGTGAAACCAGGCGCTGGAAACCCACAGGGCGGTATCGTACAGAAAGAAGCTGCACTTGATATCTCCAATGTAATGCTTGTTGTTGACGGAAAAGCAACCAGAGTTGGCTTTGAAGTAAAAGACGGCAAAAAAGTTCGTGTTGCGAAAGCAACCGGAAAAGTAATTGATTAATTCGGAGAGGAGGAATAAAAATTGGCTAGATTAAAAGATACGTACCAGTCAGAGATCGTAGAAGCTATGATCAAGAAATTTGGATATAAGAACATCATGGAAGTACCGAAGTTAGATAAGATTGTCATCAATATGGGTATTGGTGAAGCAAAGGAAAATGCCAAGATTTTAGACTCTGCAGTAAGAGATTTAGAAATCATCTCCGGTCAGAAAGCAGTGTTAACAAAGTCAAAAAAATCAATTGCTAACTTCAAACTCAGAGAAGGTATGCCTATCGGATGTAAAGTTACTTTACGCGGTGAAAGAATGTATGAATTCGCTGATCGTCTGATCAACCTTGCACTTCCCCGTGTACGTGACTTTAGAGGTGTAAATCCTAACGCATTTGATGGCAGAGGAAACTATGCACTTGGTATCAAGGAGCAGCTTATTTTCCCTGAAATTGAATACGATAAAGTTGACAAGGTAAGAGGTATGGACATTATATTTGTTACTACCGCTAAGACAGACGAAGAAGCCCGTGAACTTTTGACATTATTCAACATGCCATTTGCAAAATAGTAGGAGGAATTAATCCATGGCTAAGACTTCAATGAAGATCAAACAGCAGAGACCTGCTAAATTCTCCACAAGAGAATACAATCGTTGCAGAATCTGCGGTCGTCCGCATGCTTATTTAAGAAAATACGGAATCTGCAGAATCTGCTTCCGTGAATTAGCATATAAAGGTCAGATCCCAGGCGTTAAAAAAGCAAGCTGGTAAAATAAGGAAGGAGGCAATTTCAAAATGACAATGAGCGATCCAATCGCAGATATGCTTACAAGAATCCGTAATGCAAATACTGCAAAACATGATACAGTAGATGTACCTTCATCCAAGATGAAATTAGCTATTGCTGATATCCTTGTTAAAGAGGGATACATTAAGAAATATGATATCGTAGAAGACGGTGCGTTCCAGACAATCCGGATCACATTAAAATACGGTAAAGATAAAAACGAAAAAATCATCACAGGTATCAAGAGAATTTCCAAACCTGGCTTACGTGTTTATGCAAGCAAGGAAGAAATGCCAAGAGTACTGGGCGGTCTTGGTATTGCAGTTATCTCTACAAACCAGGGCGTAATTACCGATAAGGAAGCACGCACTCAGGGTGTTGGCGGAGAAGTACTTGCATTTGTTTGGTAACTAACAAAGCATCTGAAAACAGAGGGAACGCACAGATTCCCTCCGAAAATTTAAGGAGGTAAACGGCATGTCACGTATAGGAAGAATGCCTATCGCGATTCCAGCAGGAGTAACTGTTGAAATTGCAGAAAATAATAAAGTGACTGTAAAAGGTCCTAAGGGAACTCTTGAGAGAGTATTACCCACAGAGATGACAATCAAAGAAGAAGATAGTCATATCGTTGTATCAAGACCAAACGATTTAAAGAAGATGAAATCTTTACACGGTCTTACAAGAACCTTAATCAACAACATGATCGTTGGTGTTACTGCAGGATATGAGAAAAAGCTTGAAATCAACGGTGTTGGTTACAGAGCTCAGAAGCAGGGCAAGAAGCTTGTTCTTTCCCTTGGCTATTCCCATCCGGTAGAAATGGAAGATCCAGAAGGTATTGAGTCTACCATGGAAGGTCAGAACATCATCTTCGTTAAAGGTATTGATAAAGAAAAAGTTGGCCAGTACGCTGCTGAAATCAGAGATAAGAGAAGACCTGAGCCGTATAAGGGCAAGGGTATCAAGTATGCTGACGAAGTGATCAGACGTAAAGTTGGTAAGACTGGTAAGAAATAATTAAGGAGAGTGTAAAGATGGTTAGCAAACAGTCAAAAAGCGAAATCCGCGTTAAGAAGCACAACAGATTACGTAATCGTCTTGCAGGTACTGCAGAGAGACCACGTTTAGCTGTTTTTAGAAGTAATAATCATATGTATGCTCAAATTATTGACGATACAGTTGGTAAAACTTTAGTTGCTGCTTCTTCAGTAGAAAAAGAAGTAAAGGCAGAAATAGAGAAAACTAACAACGTTGATGCTGCAGCATATGTAGGTACCGTAGTTGCCAAGAGAGCAATGGAAAAAGGTATTAAAGAAGTTGTCTTTGACAGAGGTGGATTTATATATCAGGGTAAGATTCAGGCATTAGCAGACGCAGCCAGAGAAGCTGGTCTGGAATTCTAGTAGAGAGGAGAACACAGCGTGAAACATACAATTATTGATGCAAATCAGTTAGAATTAAACGACAAGGTGGTTGCTATCAAACGTGTATCTAAAACCGTTAAGGGTGGACGTACCATGAGATTCTCTGCTTTAGTAGTCGTAGGCGATGGCAACGGCCATGTTGGTGCTGGTCTTGGCAAAGCCGGAGAAGTTCCAGAAGCAATCCGTAAAGGAAAAGAGGCTGCTGTTAAGAATATGGTTACTGTTCCGATCGATGAGAACAACAGTATCCCTCATGATCTGGTTGGTAACTTTGGAAGTGCTTCCGTACTTCTTAAGAGAGCTACCGAAGGTACAGGAGTTATCGCGGGAGGTCCTGCCCGTGCAGTTGTAGAGCTTGCAGGTATTAAGAATATCCGTACAAAATCCTTAGGTTCCAATAATAAAACGAATGTAGTATTAGCTACAATCGAAGGATTAACTCAGTTAAAGACTCCTGAGGAAGTTGCAAGGCTTCGCGGCAAATCTGTTGAAGAGATTTTAGGCTAAGGAGGATAAGAAGATGGCAGATAAATTAAAAATCACATTGGTGAAATCCCCGATCGGCGCTATACCGAAGCAGAAAGCAACCGTTTTAGCATTGGGCTTAAAGAAGCTTCACAAAACAGTTGAGATGCCGGACAATGGTGCAGTCAGAGGTATGATCGCCAACGTGCGTCATTTAGTAAAAGTTGAAGAGATTTAAGAGAAAACAGTAAGGAGGTGCAAGCGATGGATTTATCAAATTTACAGCCTGCGTTAGGTTCCAAACACAGCGATAACTTCAGAAGAGGCCGCGGTCACGGTTCAGGTAACGGTAAGACAGCAGGTAAAGGTCATAAAGGACAGAAGGCTCGTTCCGGAGCTACCAGACCAGGTTTCGAAGGTGGTCAGATGCCTTTATACAGACGTATTCCGAAGAGAGGCTTTAAAAATAGAAATACAAAAGAAATCATTGGCATTAATGTAGGCACTTTAGAAGCATTCGAAAACGGCACAGTAGTGACTGTTGAGACTTTATTAGAGAGCGGTATTGTTAAGAATCCGCGTGATGGAGTTAAGATCCTTGGAAATGGAGAATTAACCAAAAAGCTTACAGTAAAGGTAGGTGCTTTCAGCGAAGGCGCAAAAACCAAAATCGAGGCTTTAGGTGGAACCTGCGAGGTGATCTAATATGTTAAAAACACTCCGTAATGCATTCAAGATCAAGGACGTAAGAACGAAACTCATCTATACGTTCATGATGCTGGTGGTTACCAGAATTGGCTCACAGCTGCCGATTCCAGGAGTTGAAACAAGCTTTTTCAAAGATTTTTTCGCTCAGAATAATAACGATGCGTTCGGATTTTTTAACGCAGTGACAGGAAGTTCCTTTACCAACATGTCCGTATTTGCACTGAGCATTACCCCCTACATCACATCTTCCATTATCATGCAGCTCCTTACCATTGCAATTCCCAAACTTGAGGAAATGCAGCAGGACGGTGAAGATGGAAGAAAGAAGATTGCAGAATACACCCGCTACGTAACAGTTGCTCTGGCTTTAATCGAGTCCATCGCTATGGCGATCGGATTCGGAGGCCAGGGACTGTTAAAAGAATATAATGTATTAAGCGTTATCATTGCAGTAGTTACCATGACGGCAGGTAGTGCGCTCCTGATGTGGATCGGTGAGCGGATTACGGAAAACGGTGTGGGTAATGGTATCTCCATTGTCCTTTTATTTAACATCATTTCCAGCTTCCCTTCCGATGCATCTACACTTTATACCAGATTTATGTCTGGTAAATCTGTTGCAGTAGCTGCAGTAGCAGCGATCATAATTTTTGCAGTGATTGTCGCAATCGTTGTATTCGTCATCATCCTTCAGGATGGTGAAAGAAGAATTCCTGTGCAGTACTCCAAAAAGATGCAGGGACGCAAGATGGTAGGCGGACAAGCAACCAACATTCCGCTGAAGGTAAATACCGCCGGCGTTATCCCGGTTATTTTCGCTTCTTCCATCATGTCATTCCCGGTAGTGATCTCCCAGTTTTTTGGAAGCAGGATCAACTACGACAGCATTGGCGGACATATTTTAACCGCACTCAGTTCTTCCAACTGGTTTAAGCCGGAAAGACCGGTGTACACAATTGGTCTTGTGGTTTATATCGCACTTATCATCGTGTTTGCATATTTCTATACTTCAATTACATTTAATCCCCTTGAAGTCGCAAATAATATGAAAAAGTCCGGCGGTTTTATCCCGGGTATCCGCCCAGGTAAGCCAACCAGTGATTACCTTAATTCAATCTTAAACTATATCGTATTTATAGGAGCATGCGGTCTGACTATCATCTGTATTATTCCGATTATGGTTTCCGGTTTATTTAATGTAAGCCGTCTTTCCTTCGGCGGTACATCCCTGATTATTATTGTCAGCGTTGTGCTGGAGACATTAAAGGCGATTGAGTCCCAGATGCTTGTGCGTTACTATAAAGGATTTTTAAACGATTAGAAAGCAAACCAAGGGAGGCACGCCGTGGCGTGTTTTTCCTTGGGATTTGTGCTATTTAAACCTTATGTTAATGGAGGGACTGTTGATGAAAATCATCATGTTAGGTGCCCCTGGTGCCGGCAAAGGTACCCAGGCTAAAAAAATTGCTGATAAATATCAGATTCCTCATGTTTCTACCGGAGATATCTTCCGTTCCAACATAAAAGAAGGAACGCAGCTGGGACGAAAAGCAAAGGAATATATGGATCAGGGAGCTCTTGTACCGGATGAACTTACCATCGGAATGCTGATGGACCGTATACAGCAGGAAGACTGCAAAAACGGTTACGTACTGGACGGATTTCCAAGAACCATTCCCCAGGCAGAAAGCCTTCAGAAAGCCATTACTGAAATGGGACAGAAGATAGACTTTGCGATAAACGTTGACGTTCCTGATGAGAATATTATCAACAGAATGTCAGGAAGACGTGCCTGTATATCCTGCGGAGCTACATATCACATTGTATATAATCCAAGCAAGATTTCCGGAGTATGCGATGTCTGTGGTTCAGAACTTGTCTTAAGAGATGATGATAAGCCGGAAACCGTAAAAAAACGTCTGGCGGTTTACCATGATCAGACCAGACCATTGATTGATTATTATAAAGAAGCCGGCGTGCTGGTGAATGTTGATGGGACACAGGAATTAAACAAAGTGTTCTCCGATATCACTGACATCCTAGGAGCATAGTTTATGTCAGTTACGATTAAATCTGCAAGAGAAATAGAACTTATGAGAGAGGCTGGAAGAATTCTTTGCATCACTCATGAAGAACTGAAGAAGGCCTTGAAGCCAGGAATGACAACCTGGGACATTGACCATCTGGGTGAAGAGATCATAAGAAGCTATGGCTGTACGCCTTCTTTCTTAAATTATAACGGATATCCTGCTTCCATCTGCGTATCAGTCAATGATGAGGTGGTTCACGGAATTCCTGATAAGAAGTGCGTACTGAGAGAAGGAGATATTGTGAGCCTTGATGCAGGAGTGATTTATAAAGGTTATCATTCTGACGCAGCAAGAACTTACGGGATCGGCGAGATCACTCCTGAAGCGGGACAACTCATGGAAGTGACAAAACAATGTTTCTTCGAAGGGATTAAATATGCAAAATCTGGCAATCATTTAGGTGAAATATCTGCGGCAATCCAGAAATATGCAGAAAAGTTCGGGTATGGCGTTGTCCGGGATTTAGTAGGTCACGGAATCGGTTCTCATCTGCACGAGGATCCTGAAATACCGAATTTTTCCACAAGAAGACGGGGAATCAGGTTAAGACCAGGCATGACGCTGGCCATCGAACCCATGATAAACGAGGGAACACTGGAAGTGGTCTGGCTTGATGATGACTGGACCGTTGTAACAGAGGACGGAAAACTTTCCGCTCATTATGAGAATACAGTTCTGATCACAGAAGGTGAGCCGGAGATATTAAGTCTGGTTTCCGCTGTCTGCGGGGAATAGGCCGATGAATGAATACGACGGTTTATTCGTAAGATCCACGGCAGGACACGACAAAGGAGAATATTTCTTCATATTGCGTGAGGAAGGCGAATATATATATCTGGTGGACGGAAAAATAAGACGTCTTGACTGCCCCAAGAAAAAAAAGAAAAAGCATGTAATCCCCCTGTTGTGGGAGAAACAGTCACCGGGAAATAAAATCCGGGAAAATAAAAATGTCACTGATGAAGAGATCAAACATTTCATCCGATGTTTCAAAAGAGAAGATCAGGTTGTTAGGAGGTAAGCTTTATGTCAAAAGCAGATGTTATTGAAATTGAAGGCACCGTTGTGGAGAAGCTTCCCAATGCCATGTTCCAGGTTGAACTGGAAAACGGGCATCAGGTATTAGCTCACATAAGCGGAAAACTTCGCATGAACTACATTCGTATTTTACCAGGTGATAAGGTAACCATTGAGATGTCCCCTTATGATTTAAGCAAGGGAAGAATCATCTGGCGAGATAAATAAAGCGTCCGGGTCCGGCGCGTTCCACATCAGGAACGCGACACACCAGGGCAAAGGGTTAAGAAAAATATAGGAAAAAGCGCTTGCATTTTAAAATAAACAGTGTTATAATGCTATAGCGACTTTGTTGAAATACTGGGTGTATTATGCCCATGAGGGCAGCACTGGTTTTAAGATAAAAACACACTGCGGGTATACTCAGAAAGCTCTTTTGGAAAGAGACTCCTTTGACGCCGGATTTATATAAGAAGAAATCGGGTGCGGAGGATAATCTTTGCACGTAAGCGTCTTATGACGGACGCAAAGTGTTTCATGCGAAAGGGCGCATAACGGAAAGGAGAATTGCTGTGAAGGTTAGATCATCAGTCAAGCCGATTTGCGAAAAATGCAAAATCATCAAAAGAAAAGGCAGTATCAGAGTAATCTGTGAAAATCCTAAGCATAAGCAGAGACAAGGTTAAAATAATTAATGGAGGTGTACTACACACATGGCTCGTATTTCAGGTGTTGATTTACCAAGAGAAAAACGTGTTGAGATCGGTTTAACTTACATCTACGGTATCGGTAGAACCAGTTCAAACCGCATTCTTACAACTGCTGGCGTTAATCCTGACACTCGTGTTAAGGACTTAACCGATGACGAAGTAAAGAGAATTGCAGAAGTGATTACTGAATCTCAGACTGTAGAAGGTGATTTACGTAGAGAAATCGCTATGAACATCAAGAGGCTTCAGGAAATCGGATGCTATCGCGGAATCCGTCACAGAAAGAGTCTTCCGGTTCGTGGTCAGAAAACTAAGACCAACGCAAGAACTCGTAAGGGTCCAAGAAAGACTGTAGCAAACAAGAAAAAGTAGGCATTGAACACTTAGTGAGGTATCTCACGAACTTAGTGTGAAAGCCGTTCTTTGACCGTAAGGGAAAAGAACATCATTAAAAAACAACAATGCAGAATCACGTTACATGTTTTAAAAACAGGAATAACAGGATTCAGATTTCGTACCCTGCGTTACGCGGCTGCGGGCAGGGCGGAGCAACTATAAAGAAAGTAGGTTAGTTTAAAATGGCTAAAAAAGTGTCCACTACTAAAAAAGTGACAAAAAAGCGCGTAAAGAAAAACGTTGAACGCGGACAAGCACATATCCAGTCATCTTTTAATAACACAATTGTGACATTAACGGATACACAGGGTAATGCATTATCCTGGGCAAGTGCTGGTGGTCTGGGATTTAGAGGTTCAAGGAAATCTACTCCATATGCAGCTCAGATGGCGGCAGAAACTGCTACTAAAGCAGCTCTTGTACATGGTTTAAAATCAGTAGACGTTATGGTTAAAGGTCCTGGTTCAGGCCGTGAAGCAGCTATTCGTGCACTTCAGGCATGCGGTTTAGAAGTAACCAGCATCAAGGACGTAACTCCTGTACCACATAACGGATGTCGTCCACCAAAACGTAGAAGAGTCTAATTAGGAGGTAATTACAGTGGCAGTTGATAGAGTTCCTGTTCTTAAAAGATGTAGATCCCTTGGTCTTGATCCAATCTATTTAGGAATAGATAAAAAATCAAAGAGAGAATTAAAAAGAGCGAACAGAAAGATGAGTGAGTACGGCATTCAGCTGAGAGAAAAGCAGAAAGCTAAATTCATCTACGGTGTGCTTGAGAAACCTTTCCGTAACTATTATGCCAAGGCTGAAAGAATGAATGGTATGGTTGGTGAAAACCTTATGATTCTTCTTGAGAGAAGACTTGACAACGTAGTATTCCGTATGGGATTCGGAAGAACAAGAAGAGAGACCAGACAGATGGTTGACCACAAGAGCATTCTTGTTAATGGCAAATGCGTAAACATTCCTTCCTTCATCGTAAAGGTTGGAGATGTGATCGAAGTAAAAGAAAAATGCAAAACCAATGCAAGATTTAAAAGTGTTCAGGAAACAACGGCTGGCCGTATGGTTCCTGCATGGCTTGATGTTGACCATGAGAATTTACGTGGTACTGTTAAAGAGTTACCAACAAGAGATGAGATTGATGTTCCAGTGAATGAAATGCTTATCGTCGAGTTGTACTCCAAATAATTGAAAGTCTGTTGATAGAAGCTGGCTTTCGCCCGGGGGCGTTATGCTTCCGGGCAAGGTTTGAGTATAAGACCCTCGATACAAAATACCCAAAAGGAGGGGCTATTAGTGTTCGATTTTGAAAAACCAAACATTGAGATTGCTGAAATCTCAGAAGACAAAAAATATGGCAAGTTTGTAGTTGAACCGCTTGAAAGAGGTTATGGCACGACTTTAGGTAATTCCTTAAGAAGAATCATGCTTTCTTCCTTACCGGGCGCTGCAGTCAGTCAGGTAAAAATCGACGGCGTTTTGCATGAATTCAGTTCTATTCCTGGAGTTAAGGAAGATGTGACTGAGATCATTATGAACATCAAGAGCTTATCTATTAAAAACAACAGCGATACCAACGAGGCAAAGGTTGCATACATTGAGTTTGAAGGCGAAGGTGTTGTAACTGCTGCTGATATCCAGGCTGATCCCGATATCGAGATCATGAACCCGGATCAGGTTATCGCTACGCTTAGCGGCGGCACAGACAGCAAGTTCTATATGGAACTTACTATCACAAAGGGCCGTGGTTATGTGAGTGCAGACAAGAATAAGAGTGAAGATTTACCGATAGGTGTGATTGCTGTTGATTCTATTTATACACCAGTAGAGCGCGTCAACATGACGGTAGAAAACACCCGAGTTGGTCAGGTTACCGATTATGATAAGCTGACATTAGATGTATTTACAAATGGAACTCTGGCACCGGATGAAGCAGTCAGCCTGGCTGCAAAGGTACTGAGTGAGCATTTGAACTTATTCATTGATTTATCTGAGAACGCCAAGACTGCAGAAGTTATGGTGGAGAAGGAAGACAATGAGAAGGAAAAAGTTCTGGAGATGAACATTGATGAACTGGAGCTTTCTGTCCGTTCTTATAATTGTCTCAAGAGAGCCGGAATCAATACGGTAGAAGAGCTGTGCAACAGAACTTCTGAGGATATGATGAAGGTTCGAAACTTAGGCCGCAAGTCTTTAGAAGAAGTGCTGGCAAAGTTGAAGGAATTAGGCTTACAGCTGAATCCAAGCGATGATACCAATGCATAATTGATTCGCTTAAGCAGTTGATTTATGGAGATTAAGCACTGATACAGTAAGACCGAAGAAGCATGTATCCGTGTTCCACAAATGGAGGAATATTGAGATGGCAGGATATAGAAAACTGGGAAAAACTTCCAGTCAGAGAAAAGCATTAATCAGAAGCCAGGTAACCGCATTAATCTATAATGGCAAGATCGTGACAACAGAAGCAAGAGCAAAGGAAATCCGCAAAGTTGCAGAAGGTCTGATTGCTTTGGCAGTTAAGGAGAAAGATAACTTCGAGACTGTTAAAGTTACAGCTAAGGTTGCACGTAAAGATAAAGACGGCAAGAGAGTAAAAGATGTTGTAAACGGCAAGAAAGTAACTGTTTATGATGAAGTGGAAAAAGAGATCAAGAAAGATCTTCCTTCCAGACTTCATGCAAGAAGACAGATGTTAAAGGTCCTTTACGATGTAACAGAAGTTCCGTCTGAAGCTGCAGGAAGAAAGAAGAATACAAAGTCTGTTGATCTTCCAAAGAAGCTGTTTGATGAGGTTGCACCAAAGTATGTATCCCGCAACGGTGGTTACACACGTATCGTTAAGATCGGCCAGCGTAAAGGTGATGCTGCGATGGAAGTAGTTCTTGAGCTTGTATAATTAATATTAATTTCCCGGTATGGAAGCAATTCCTTATCGGGATTTTTTATTCCTCCCAATAGTTAAGAAACGCAAGAATAAAGAAAGAATATCGTAAGTTGACGGACAATTGCTTTCAGGGCTATAATGTAAATTGTAGAATATTATGGTTCAATTGTTAAAATGCGCTAAAATAAAATCGGGAGGTATTAAGTATGAAGCGTTTAAAGAGACTGGTGACTTTCGTCTCTGCATTGGGGGTATTGACGGCAAGCATACCATTTGCGACAATGGCAGCTACCGTAAAAACCATAACGTCTGTAACGATTAACGTAGGGTTGGAAGAGATTTCCAATGGAGACACTCTGCCTTCTGAAACTTCTTTTTCTACCACATCGGAAAGCGGCAATTATGTTTACACCAACAATAACAGATATGAAGTGTCAGACTTGGACTGGATTACATCTGACAGCAAGGAAATGAAAATTGGATCTGAACCGAAGATGAAGGTTACGCTGCATGCTACGAATGCTGATGAATATGCATTTAAAGGCGGCTATCAGTCGAGCAATATTACGATCAAGGGAGGCACCTATGTTTCCTCAAACCGTTCTGGTACAGATACATTATATGTAACATTTACCTTTAAACCGATCAAGGGAACCTATGATTCTCCGGAAGATGCTTACTGGAAGGATTCCGGCTACGGGAATGCCAAGTGGAGTGAGCCGGAGAATGGCTCTGGTGCTTATGATGTATATCTATATCGGGGCAGCACGATTATTAAAAAAGTTGAGAAACTGAAAGCCACCACTTATAATTTCTATCCTTATATGACCAAGGAAGGTACCTACAGCTTTAAAGTACGTACGGTACCGTACAGCAGTACTGAGGATAAACACGGAAAGAACAGTGACTGGACGGAATCTGATGAGGTATATGTACCCAAGGAAAAGGTATCAGACGGCAGCGGACAGGACAGCGGGACGGCATCCACTGGAGCAGTAGGCTGGATCAAGAATGGCAACTCCTGGAGTTACCGTTATCCCGATGGTACCTATTTAAAGAATAACTGGTCTAAAATCAGTGACAAGTGGTATCTTTTTGACGGCAATGGCACAATGCTTACCGGATGGCAGCAAAAAGGAGACAAAACCTATTTCCTGAATAATGACGGAGCAATGCTGACAGGCTGGTACAAATCCGATAATAAATGGTACTATCTAAATCCTTCCACTACAAACGGAGTTGAGGGTGCATTGATAACTGGCTGGATTTCCTACAATAACAAGTGGTATTATGCTGATTCCAAGGGCATCATGCAGGAAGGCTGGAAGCAGATCGATGGCAATTGGTTCTATTTTTATCCAGGTGATGGCTCAAAAGCAGTGAACACCACCATTAGTGGTTTTGCAGTAGATGGAGAGGGAATCTGGAGAAAGTAGGGAGAAAGGAAGTAGATATTGATGAATTGGAGAAAAGGGAAAGGAATATGGTTTCTGCTTTTATGCATGATCATGATTCTTGGAACCGGAATAACAGCATCAGCGTCAGGCAGCTTAAGGATCTACGTGGAGAATGGCAGTAAGAGTTCATGGACGGACGGAATTAATGTTCCCACTGTAAAAGTGAATTATTCGGAAGAAAGCCCTGACTGGAGCAAGAAAGAGGATCAATGGGAGCCTGGAAAGAAGGTAAAGGGGACCATTCGGGTATCCGGTTCTTATGAGAGATCGGATTGCACCGTGAAGGGTGCAAATCTGCTTTCTGTGAACAGTGAAGACGGGGAGACTGTCATCACCTTTTCCTATGTTCCGGTTGCAAAACTGGAATGCCCGGAAAAGGCAGGCTGGAGTGATGCTGCAAAAACCAAAGCCTCCTGGAAGAAGGTACCGTTCGCTTCCAGATATCAGGTGGTTCTATACCAGGAAGGCGGTATCTGGATTAAAAGCCTGACCACATCTTCCACATCAGCAGATCTTCTTCCTTATATGAGCAGTGGTTATAAATACTTCTACACAGTGAAAGCCATCTTAAAGGATTCATCGGAAGAGGATTATTTAAAAGAAGGAGATATCATTACTTCTGATGATTCTGTAGTTCAGGAACTGGGCGAGACGTTAGGTGTATGGGCAACTTACCAGGACGGTAAGAAGTACCGCGGAGAAGACGGCAACTATGTGACTGACGGCTGGAAGATGATCAGCGGTAAATGGTATTATTTTAAGCAGGATGGCTATGCTGTAACCGGCTGGCAGAAGGTTGATGAGAAATGGTACTATATGGATGCAGAAGCTGTAATGAAGACCGGCTGGCAGGAACTCAATGGAATATGGTACTACTTTAATACCGACGGGGATATGGCGATCGGATGGATTCAGCCGACTCCGGGCAAATGGTATTATCTCAACGGAGACGGAAGCCTGGCTATGAATACAACGGTAGATGGAAATTATAAGGTTAATGAATCAGGCTTATGGATACAATAAAGCAGATAGATGGTATGGATGGAAAAATCTGTACCATCTATCTGTTTTTGTGAGGAAAAACTACATTTTCACCAATTCTTGCTTTTATTCCTGTGTTTTTGCAAAAGATACTTACCGATGCTTGACTGTTATGCAATATTCAACTAAAATTATGTGGCATACGGATGTATCACTTTTTAAAGAAAGGTTTACTATGGGAATAATTAAAACGTCTAAACTGATATTTGATTATATCAGAAAAGATGAAGAAGAAAATATTGAAGAAATTAAACGTGCCATCGACGGTGTGAGCCTGGATCTGGAAAAGGGCCAGTTCATTGCGGTCCTTGGTCATAATGGATCTGGTAAATCAACCTTTGCAAAACAGCTCAATGCCATATTGCTGCCTACCGAAGGTACGGTATGGATTCAGGATTTAGATACTTCCAGGGAAGAGAATCTCTGGGAAGTCCGCAAGAAGACAGGAATGGTTTTTCAGAATCCGGATAATCAGATCATTGGAAATATTGTAGAAGAGGATGTGGGATTCGGCCCTGAGAATCTTGGTGTGCCTACAGAGGAGATCTGGAAACGGGTGGACGAGAGTTTAAAAAGCGTGGGAATGGCTGCATACCGCTTAAAGTCCCCTAACAGGCTGTCTGGTGGTCAGAAGCAGCGGGTTGCCATAGCAGGTGTAATGGCCATGAGACCTCAGTGTATCGTATTAGATGAACCTACAGCCATGTTAGATCCTAACGGACGCAAAGAGGTGGTTAAAACGGTTCATGAACTGAACCGGAAAGAGGGGATTACGGTTCTTCTTATCACCCATTACATGGAAGAGGTAACAGGTGCTGACAGAGTCATTGTTATGGATGAAGGCAGAGTGGTCATGGATGGTACGCCCCGTGAGATATTCTCTCAGGTGGAGAAGCTTAAATCCTACCGGCTGGACGTTCCCCAGGTCACAGAGCTTGCTTATGAGTTAAAACAAAAAGGCCTTGACCTGCCTGATGGGATATTGACACTGGATGAGCTGATGGAGAACCTTCTACCCCGGTTTGCAGAACGTTTTCCCGGAGAAGTGATTCTGGAGAACGGAGGAAGCCATGGCAATTAAAGCAGAGCATATCAATTATATCTATGGAAAAGGGACTGCTTTTGAGCAGCATGCATTAAAGGATGTGAACTTAGAGATACAGGATGGAGAATTCGTGGGGCTGATCGGTCATACCGGTTCCGGAAAGTCCACCTTAATCCAGCATTTAAACGGACTGCTCCGTGCAACAGATGGAAAACTATATTATAATGGAAGTAATATTTATGATGACGGCTATGACCTCAGGGCTTTGAGAAGTCATGTAGGACTTGTGTTTCAGTACCCCGAGCATCAGCTTTTTGAAATTGATGTATTTACCGATGTCTGCTTTGGGCCTAAAAATCAGGGGCTGAACAAGGAAGAAACGGCCAAACGGGCGAGAGAAGCGCTTACCATGGTAGGTCTTGATGAAAGTTACTATAAACGTTCTCCCTTTGAACTTTCCGGAGGTCAGAAAAGGCGTGTTGCAATCGCTGGCGTTCTCGCCATGAATCCGGATGTTCTGATTCTTGATGAGCCCACAGCCGGGCTGGATCCAAAAGGGAGAGATGAGATTCTGGATCAGATCAGCAGGCTTCATAAGGAACGGAACATGACTATTATTTTGGTCTCTCACAGCATGGAAGATGTGGCCCGGTATGTAGACCGGATTCTGGTCATGAATCATGGAGAAAAGGTGTTTGACGATACACCAAAGGAAGTGTTTCAGCATTATAAGGAACTGGAAGCAATGGGCCTGGCAGCTCCTGAGATCACCTATGTGGTTCAGACGCTGAAATCCCACGGTGTTCCCATTGATACCAGCATTACAACAATAGAAGAAGCCAGAGACGAGATTTTAAAGCTTCTGGGAAAATAGACAGGGAGATATTATGCTGAAAGATATTACATTAGGGCAGTATTATCCAGTGGAATCCATTCTTCATAAGCTGGATCCCCGGACAAAGCTGTTTGGGACCATGGTTTTTATCATATCCCTATTTATTGCAAATGATATCTGGGCTTATGTGATAGCTACTGTGTTTCTAGCAGCGGCCATAAAGCTCAGTAATGTACCTTTTAAGTTTATGGTCAGAGGCTTGAAGGCGATTGTATTTCTGCTTCTGATCAGCGTCAGCTTCAATCTGTTTCTGACACCCGGCAAGGCAGTTCTGGCTTTGGGATTTTTAAAGATCACAAAGGAAGGAATTATGGTGGCTGGGTTTATGGGAATCCGGCTGATTTATCTGGTAGTGGGATCTTCTATCATGACCCTCACGACCACTCCGAACCAGCTGACTGACGGTCTGGAGAAGAGTCTTGGATTCTTAAACCGTTTCCGTGTACCGGTGCATGAGGTATCCATGATGATGTCCATTGCGCTGCGCTTCATACCGATTCTGGTGGAAGAAACTGATAAGATCATGAAGGCGCAGATGGCAAGAGGTGCGGACTTTGAGACTGGGAATCTGATTCAGAAAGCGAAGAATATGATTCCTCTTCTGGTGCCTCTTTTTATCTCTGCGTTCCGCCGTGCCACAGATCTTGCCATGGCGATGGAAGCCAGATGCTACCGGGGCGGAGAAGGCCGGACGAAAATGAAGCCGCTTAAGTATGGAAACCAGGACAGAGTCACATATCTGGTGTATTTTATTTACCTTGCTGTCATCATAGGTCTCCGGATCCTGAGAGTGCAGAGCTTTTAAGAACAAAGGAGGATTTATGAAACGGGTTAAGATGATCGTTGCCTACGACGGAACCAATTACTGCGGCTGGCAGATCCAGAACAATGGAATCACCATTGAGGAGGTTTTAAACCGTACTCTGACAGACTTATTAAAGGAGCCGGTCACTGTAACAGGTGCCAGCAGGACAGATTCCGGAGTGCATTCGGAGGGAAATGTGGCAGTTTTTGATACAGAAAACCGAATGCCTGCAGACAAGATCTGTTTTGCCTTAAATCAGAGGCTGCCGGAAGACATTCGGGTGCTTCACTCGGAGGAAGTTCCGGGTAGTTACCACCCCAGGAAGCAAAACTGTGTTAAAACTTACGAGTATAAGATTATGAACCGGAAGATCGAAGTTCCGACTATGCGACTGTACAGCTATTTCTGTTACTTCCCTCTTGATGTGGAAAAGATGCGGGAGGGCGCGGCCTGTCTGATCGGAGAACATGATTTTAAAAGCTTCTGCACGGCCAGAGGGCAGGCAGAGGAAACGGTACGGACCATTTACAGTCTGGAGGTTTTAAAGACTGATGATCTTATTACAATCCGGATTAAGGGCAATGGATTTTTATATAATATGGTAAGAATTATTGCAGGAACACTGATGAAAGTGGGCATGGGAGTTTATCCTCCCGGGCATGTGGAGGAGATTTTAGACGCCAGGGACCGGAATGCAGCGGGACCGAAGGCTGCGGCGAAAGGTCTTACCCTGGTGAGCCTTGAGTATGAAAAAGAACTTGAGAAAGAAATTAAGGGTGAAAATAAGGAGTGGAGTTATACTCTGTATCAGGATCGGATTGCATCTCATAAGGAAGCAGGTCTGGTGATCCACAGATGCAGGGAAGAGGATTTTGAACGGCTTCTGATCCGTGTCGTGCATCAGGCGGTAAGAAACGGAGCTCACACTGTTTTGGTAAAGGACGAAGAACAGGAAGGCCGGATTATTACAGGCAGGGCATATGGATTTTACAGCTTTTCACCTGACGAATCAGGAAATGGATGGATGGTAACTGGAAACCAGTCTGCAAAGCCTTGATTTTAAAGGAAAAAACCCCTGCTTTTACAGGAAAAAAGGTTGACACACAGGCCAAAATGTAATATAATGTATAACTGTGACGTTAGACGAAAATGTTCAAGCCAAGCCCCGGAATGAGCATTTTGTAATATAACTTTTGGAAAGTTGTTTTCAGCTTTTCGAGAATAGGTGCCGCTTTTCGCACCGTCTATCCGGTTATGAAAACATGTTTTCGTAATATGGAAATGCTTAAAAACACCATAATTTACAGGAGGTTGTCCAATGAAGACTTTTATGGCTAGTCCAGCAACAATTGAAAGAAAATGGTACGTAGTTGACGCTACAGGATATACATTAGGACGCTTGGCTTCAGAAGTAGCTAAAGTATTAAGAGGAAAGAACAAACCGATTTACACACCACATATGGATTGCGGTGATTATGTAATCGTAGTGAACGCAAATAAGATTGAAGTTACCGGTAAGAAGTTAGATCAGAAGATTTACTACAGCCATTCTGACTATGTTGGCGGTATGAAAGAAACAACTTTAAGAGAAATGATGGCTAAAAAGCCTGAAAGAGTTATTGAATTAGCAGTTAAGGGAATGCTTCCAAAGGGACCTTTAGGAAGAAGCATGATAACAAAACTTCACGTATACGCTGGCGCAGAACATGATAACGCTGCTCAGAAACCAGAAGTTTTAGAATTCAAATTTTAATCAGAGGTGCTGAAAGGAGGAAGTTATCATGGCTAATGCAAAATTTTACGGAACAGGTAGAAGAAAAAAATCTATCGCTAGAGTATATTTAGTACCAGGTACAGGTAAGATCACCATCAATAAGAGAGACATCGATCAGTACTTCGGTCTTGAGACATTAAAGGTTGTTGTTCGTCAGCCATTAACAGCAACAGAGACAGTAGATAAGTTTGACGTTTTAGTAAACGTACACGGCGGTGGTTTCACCGGACAGGCTGGTGCAGTAAGACACGGTATCGCTAGAGCTTTACTTAAAGCAGACATCGAATTCCGTCCAGTTCTTAAAAAAGCTGGATATTTAACAAGAGATCCAAGAATGAAAGAAAGAAAGAAATACGGCTTAAAGGCAGCTCGTCGTGCGCCGCAGTTCTCAAAGAGATAATATTTGCATATTTAATAAAAATGCAAAAACCCCGAAAATGCTTATATTTTTGGGGTTTTCTTGTGTTACAGGCAGTAAAGAAGCAACCACAAAAAGCCACAAAAAACTCGCGTAGAGAACATACAGAGAACACACAGAGAAGGTAGATGCAGACGCTGCGGAAGGAAACTTACACTACATGCTTGCAAGAAACAAAAAGGAAAGACTGAAAAGTTTGAATTAGAGAAAGCCATCCAAAGAGCAAAAGTAGCAGGGTTTACCGTTTGAAAAGCGGTAAACCTAAATGATAAATATAAAAGTTAGGAGTGTTGTATATGCCATTTCAAAATGTGACGGATGTAATTTTAAATGAAGAGGCTCAAGAGTTAGAGAAAATGTGTACAGAGAACCCGGAAGTCATGAAGTCAGTCAGCGAGTTCGACAAAGAATTTGAATTAAGATTGAAACTCATTGAGGCAAGAAAAAAGGCAGGACTGACACAGAAAGAAGTGGAGGAAAGATCTGGTTTAGCGCAGCAGGCTATTAGCAGAATAGAAACAGATAACAAAATAAGCCCAAGCATTAAAAGCCTTATTAAATATGTTGATGCAATTGGGTATGAGTTAACCCTATCACCCAAGAGTAATCGGTAACATTACAGCCTTGACAATGCGCCCGTTTTGACACCCTGTACAGGTCTGTTTAACTATGTTATAATTTTTACAATTCAAAACTTTACAAATTATAGTACGGCATTTTCAGTCAAGGAGATAGCCGTACTATTTTTATGCCTGGAGGTGGTAACATTGACACTTATGAAGTATTGCAACAGTAACGGATACAACAAGTTAGTGCCGCAAGGTGTGCGTTAATTCGCAGCACATACGATGATTGAGTTCTATAAAGCTTGAGTTTATCGAAAAGCTGGTGAAAAACATCGAAGAACTTCTCTAGGCGTTTGTTTAAACTGCATCACATATTTGGTAGACTGGATTGCAGATGATGTAGAAATTCTTTCATAGCGGATGTTGGAATTTTATTCTTATGATAAAAAATTTGACAATACATATTTAAATGAAAATCCCTAATATTAACGACGGCTAGTTTTTTCGTGTATAACTCGTATTGAATAGAAAACTCTGGCAAAACAGAAAGGCATAATCCGGATTCTACAAACTTTTTTATGATTTCAGTATTTCCGATCTCTAAAAAGACATGGTAAGGGATAGCTTGTGATTGAAGTAAATTTTCAAAATAATTGCGATAGCTACAGTTTTGTTCCGTAAATATAAAAGTGCAATTTTTTAAAGAAGAAAAATGAATAGACTGATTTTTTTGTATTAAGGAATGGTTAGGTGAAGCAATGAGTTTGATTGCATTTGGAAATTCCAAAGCCTTAAGCCAATTTTTATTTGTGATTGAATCGTCAAAAGTCCAAAGTAAGTCTATTGCATTGTTATTTAATAATGATGAAAGCTCTTCATAGGTTCCTATTTTTATAATAGTATTTACCTGTGGATATTTATTATAAAACTCATGAATTAGTTTGGGTAGATAGGTTATACATAGTGATTCTAAGACTCCGATGATTAATTGCCCAGATGGGATTGGATTATCTGATAAAGAAAGCTTAGCATTTTCAACTAATAACCTAATCGAACCTGCATATTCAATAAATTCATTCCCGTGTTCTGTGAGAGATATTTTTTTCCCAATTCGGTTAAATAATGTGCAATGTAATTCATTTTCTAATTGTTTGATTTGCATTGTTATATTGGACTGAGAGTAGCCTAGTTCAATAGCTGCTTTTGAAAAACTTTTAAGTTCTGCAACTTTTAAAAATGATATGATATTACGTATTTCCATGAGGTCTCCTATCAAAATATTTGAATTATAATATTACAACTATTAATTTTACTTATTATAAATGTGATGATACTATTTCATTATGTCATAGTCAAGTACATTTATTTAGGAGGGTTTTAATAATGAAAAAAGTAGGTGTTGCTTTTATAGGGTTTGGAACTGTAGGAGAGGAAGTATTTAAATTATTAAAAGAGAGTCATTTATTGGGGGATAATAAATTTGAAATTGAGTTTGAAGTACATGCAATTTTCGTAAGAGATATTAATAAAAAAAGAATTGTTGATGTGTCAGATATACACATCACATCAAACTATCTAGACATAATTAATAATCCTGATATTCAAATTTGTATTGAGTGTATGGGAGGAGCAGCTGCTAATAAAATGGTTGAAATTGTTGAAGCAGCTATAAAAAAGGGGAAACATATTGTTATGTCAAGCAAAAAAGGATTTGCTCATAATATGAGTTATATAATTGATTTGGCAAGTTATTATAATGTTCAGTTACGTTTTGAAGCTACTGTTGGTGGGGCTATTCCGATATGTCGTACTCTAATGAGCATGTCAAGTACAGACGATATAAGTAGAATGTATGGTGTAATAAATGCTACGACCAATTATGTGTTATCTTTAATGGAAAAAGGGGATATTGATATGGATAAAGCTATAGATATTGCTAAAAAAAAGGGCATCACGGAAAATGATTCATCAGAAGATATTGATGGATGGGATGCTGCTTATAAGATGAAAATATTGACGGGAATCGGGATGAAGGTAGATATTAATTGTAGCGAAATAAATCCAGTTTCGATGAATACTTATAAAAATGAAAAGATGTTTAAGAATACAATTATTAGGCAAATTTTTTATGTAGAAAGAAATGATAATAAAATTTCATATTATATTGGACCAGTCGAACTAGAAAAAACTAATATGATGTATAATGTGAGGGATAATTACAATATTGTTTTTGTAGACAGTAGAAGCAGTGGGACAAGAGCATATTATGGAAAGGGCGCGGGTGGAAAAGAAACTGCATCAGCAATGCATGAAGATTTATTAGATATTATTAAGCATAATTATTGGTTAGAATTATCTGAAAAGGCTATATGTGAAAAATTGAATGTAAATAAAATAAATTTAGTGCTATCATAGACTTGAATTCGCTTTTGGAGTATAGGGGATAGAAAGATATGTTTTGAAACGTCCATAAGTTACGGAATATCAAAGTAAAGTAATATCAGATGAGGATATGAAAAAAATGGGAACGGACTGTAATGATGAAGCATACTGGTGGCTTGCCTTTGATTGGGAAAATTACAGATACAAAAGGGAGAAACGGTTAAATGGAACCATATTACTATAGTCAAATGAATAAGCAGCATCAAAGAATCTATCAGGTTATCAAGAGTGGCCTGGAGTCTCTTTCACAGAGTTTTGATGTACAAAGAGTCGATGGGGCCGAGCTCAGCGATATCTTTTTTAAGTTGAGGCTGGATTGCCCGGAGATATTCTATGCTTCGACATTTCAATATTCCTTCTACGATAACTCTACGTTAGTAAAGATGAAGCCGGTTTATTTATTTGATAAGAATAAAATCAGAGAGCATCAGGTGGCAATGACAGCCAGGGTGGAAAAGCTTTCCAGGGTGGTAAAAGATAAAAGTGACTGGGAAAAGGAACAATACATTCATGATTTTATCTGTGAAAATGTGACTTACGATAAGCTGAAGAAACAATATTCACATGAAATTCTGGGTCCATTGGGGCAGGGAGTAGGCGTTTGTGAAGGAATTGCAAAATCAGTGAAGATTCTTTGTGATCAGCTTTCTATTCCCTGTATTGTTGCCATTTCAGAAAATAATCCGGAAAAGAATATCAAATACCGGCATGCATGGAACGTGGTCCGAATCAATGGGGTGTGGTATCATTTGGATGCCACATTCGATAATACGTTAGGAAAAAAAGAATTAAGATATGATTATTTCAACCTTGATGATAAGAATATCTTTAAGGATCATGAGACTGTGATATACAAAGTTCCGGAGTGCGGCGATGGCAATCATTTCTTCTATAAAGAGAAGAAACTTTCATTCACCAGATTGGAAGATATAGCAAAACGCTGCCAGCAGGCAATCAAAAAAGGAAAGGTCTTAACCTTTCATTGGAGGGGAGGATATCTCACCAGGGCGGTCATGGAGGAATTACTGGAAATTATTGCAGGAGCGGGCAGGGAGAAAGGCAGACACAGTCAAATTTCTATAAACTGGCCTCAGGCAATTATTCGCGTGAAATTCATTGAAGAGCAGGTGGAAGATTCCATTAAGATGGAAGACGCTTATGAAGAAGAGAATGAAAGTTAATAAAAATATTTTGTCACAACTGCCAAGTTCTGGCTGTCTAATTATAGACACATAAAATTAAGGAGGAACAAGTCATGCAAAGCGAAATATTTCTTTTATTTGACAGGGCAGTGGAAGGGGATAAGGAGGCCCTTGAAGGACTGATTCTAAGCGTACAGGATATGATTTATAACCTGTCTCTTCGAATGCTGGGAATGCCTTGTGATGCAGAGGATGCGACGCAGGAAATTATTATTAAGGTTATTACTCAGCTCTCTGCATTTCGGAAAGAGAGTGCATTTTCCACATGGGTGTATCGCATCGCAGCCAACTATTTAATTAATTACAAAAAGTCTATGTTTGCACAGCATCAGCTCAGCTTTGAGTTTTACGGGCTGGATATTGATAATGGGTTCATTCATAACACGAATCAATTAACGCAAAACGTGGACGAGAATCTTCTGGCTGAAGAGTTAAAACATTCCTGTACCAATGTTATGCTTCAGTGCCTTGACCCGGAAAGCCGTCTGATCTATGTTCTTGGTGTTATGTTTAAGGTGGACAGTAAGATTTGCGGTGAAATTCTGGAAATTTCACCGGAAGCATACCGCCAGCGCCTGTCACGCATTCGAAAACAGGTTGGAGAGTTTTTAAGTGAATATTGTGGTTTGTCTCAGACAGGCAAATGTAATTGTAAGAAGCGGGTGGGATATGCCATACATACGAGAAGGTTAGATCCCCAGAATTTAGAGTATAGTAATATGTCCAGAGCTGATGAAAATACGATTTTAAATTTCACTCAGGCAATGGAAGAAATGGACCAGATGTCATTTGTTTTTGCACAGCTTCCAAAATACCGTTCACCAGATGTGATCCATAAATTTATTAAAGATCTTCTGGATACCTATGCAATGAGAGTTATTGCCGGAAATGCAGGGGAGGAAATAACCGTATGAAGGAATTTTTATTAACGTTACTAATTGGTATAGCGGCAGGTGTTGTTGATGTGATGCCAATGATAAAAATGAAGCTTGATAAATATTCGATTGCTTCTGCATTTGTATTTTATCTGATTCTTCCATTTATCATATTTAATATTAAATTAAATGGAATTGCATGGTGGTTAAAAGGCGGAATGGTTGGATTGGGTTTAGCATTACCAGTTATCATTCTTGCGGCCAGGGAAGATAAAAAATCAACAGTGCCGATGACCGTCATGTCAGCTGTATTGGGAACAGTGATTAATACCGCAGGTCATTATTTAATTTAAAATGGTGTTTTAGAGCCGGTTTTCCTGTATTGCAGCGCGGTACTCCGTAGGGGTGGCACCTACCAATGCCCTGAACTGTTTCGTGAAATAGCTGGGGCTGGAAAAACCACAGTCAAAAGCGATTTCTGTTATGGGGGCATCTGTGGTTGAAAGCTGTTCTGCAGCTCTAAAAAGACGCCTCCGCTGAATATACTCCATCGGGCTGTAATGCAGATACCGGCTAAAGATACGCTGACATTCTCTGGTACAGATATTTGCCGTATCTGCAATTTCTTTAACCGTCATTACACTTCTTAAATTTCCGTCAATCCATTCTAACATTTGCTTCAAACGGGATTCCTGCAGAGTTGGCATTCTGCGGGAGGGCATGGTCTGATGCTTTTCCTTTGTGTACAGCAATATTTTTGACAGCGCTTCCCGAACTTCAAATTCATATCCGTATTTCTCCTCTTTACAGGCAGTAAAGGCTGCTTCAAACTGCTGAAAAAATGCTTCATCTCCTGCCTCTTTTTGAAATTTCAGAAAATCCGGTCCTGCATCCAATAAGGGGCGGACATACATTGTGTCAAAGACACTTCCAGGGGTACCTCCTATGATGCCAGAATCAAATACAAAGGAATGATAGGTACAGGGGGAAGGTACAGCTGCGGCAAAAGAATGCAGTACTCCGGTGTTAATAAAGTACCCTTCCCCCGCTTCCGCGTGATATATATTATCTCCGATCTGAATTAGCACGCTGCCCTGCAATAAAAGAAAGACTTCTAATTCCCGGTGCCAGTGGGAAGGGATACAATCAGCAATATATTGGTGGATATCCCCTTTATTTGCATACATATTAAAAAGCTGTAAGCCTTGTTCCTGCAATTCCTTCCTGTGACAATCTGTTGAAACAAAAGTTCTGTTCCGTATCATAAAATACCCCTCTTTTGTCGCTTTTTTTATAGTATATGACGTTTCTGTGAAAGCAGCAATGGGATTTTACGCTTATAATAAAAATAAAATATACAGATAGAATCGTGGATTTCGGGTGCTGCATCTGTAAATGATAAAAAGGGAGGATTTTCATGCAGTCGGATTACAAAAGTCGCGTTCTTGATATGACAAAGGGCAGTCTGCTTCAGGCTGTTGGCAACAGCTTTACTCCGCTATGCGAAGCGCTTTACTGGGGATGGGGCGTCCGGTTTTGCCGCTTTTATGCAGTGTGATCGAACTGATAGGAAAAGTCTGGTTTTCGCTTTGGGCTGTACCTGTCTGGGGGTACATAGCCGTGTGTGTCTGCGAACCTGTCTTATGGGTGATCTGTGCTCTGGTTATTTTGACAGCTCCGATTGTTTATCGCAGAGAATTTGCTTAAGACAGCCTCCGCTTTGGTTATCATTTATTTAAAAAGAGAAAGGGAAAGATTATGATAAAAGCAGTTATTTTTGATTTGGACGGATTGATCATTGATAGTGAAGTCATTTCATATCAATTATATCAGGAGCTATTAAATAAATATGGGTATTCCTTTACCATAGAGGACTATGCGCAAAATTACAGCGGAAAAACAGAATTAGGAAATATGGAAGCGATTGTAAAGAATTATCAGCTGCCTGTTTCTATACAGGAAGGATTAGATTTTACTTTGTCAAGGGAGAAAGAGTATTTCATAAAAGGAGTTTCATTAAAATCTGGTGTCAGAGAGCTGTTGGATTATTTAAAGAAAAATAAATATAAAATTGCTTTGGCTTCCTCCAGTACCAGAGAGAGAGCTTTGTATGCTTTGATACAACATGGAATTGAAAGTTATTTTGATGAAATGGTATTTGGTACGGAAGTAGAAAAAGGTAAACCAAATCCGGATATATTTCTGAAAGCATGTGAAAAAGTAAAAATTCATCCTGAAAACTGTCTTGTCCTGGAAGATAGCGAGGCTGGAATACAGGCTTCTTATTCTGCCGGTATTCCTGTGATCTGCGTGCCTGATATGAAAAAGCCTGCGATAAAATTTCAAAAGATGACAGAGTTAATTCTGCCATCTTTACTGGAAGTGATATTTTATTTAGATAAGAAAGCTGTAACCGTATGATTCATCCAATGCAGTATTTCGTCAACCGCTAACTGATAATTTCCGGTCTGGCAGTGCTGTTCCCCTCCCTCTGCCTCTGTAAACATCCTTGTGGAAAGACTTTTTGCATGTTTGATTTTATCTGACAGGCGGTAAAACTGGTCATTGGGGATATAATGGTCCTTTTCACCGGCAAGCAGCAGTACATGGCAGGTAAGCTTATCACATACATCCTGGGGCAGGGAGTGTTTTAATAATTCTCTGTAAAAATCATAGGGCGTTTTCGTTCCTGTTATGTACATTCCCTGCATCATCGCCCAATCGGCAATCAGGCTTTTTTTTCTGAGAAATCGAAGAATCAGGTTTGCTGTTCGCTTTTTCCGGTGCATTACAAAATATCTTACCATATATTTGAGCATAGAGGGGAATATGTTAGTCATGCAGAGAAAACCATTTTCAAGAACATCAAAAGCAGCCACTGCGTTAATTCTTGGTTCAAAAGCCGCGGCTCTGACCGCCAGATATCCGCCCCAGGAGATGCCAATCATAGTACAGGATTTTACATTATAATAATCCAGTACACAGGAAGTCGGTTTTTCCCAGTCCGCCATGAATTTCAGCCCGTTTTTTAATGTTTTCCCCTGCCCTCCGCCTTCAAACAGTATTACGGTGAAGCCATTGTTTGTATAGTCAATGATGGCAGGAACAAATTCTTCAATAAAGGAATCGTAACCACCACATACTAATAAAATACTTTTTTCATTTTCGCTTTTAAAACAGATACTATGCATGTATGAATTCATAAAGGGTATTTCGTGTATTGAATAGTTTAGTTTCATTTGCCTGAATGCCAGATGAAAATATTTATAGGATTCTTCATACATATGATTTTTCTGAGGGTGATCTTCATTTAGAAAAAATTCAGCCATTCTGTAGGCATAAGCTGTACGCAAATACTGGGTAGTATTCCTGTAGTAATCAGCCAGATCCGACCACACGTTATACCATGTTGCCAGGTCTCTGATGCCCCGCGTTTTTTCAATGATTTTCTCTGCATCGCCAGCAGCATCGCCGTAAGCTAATACCCGGTTAATCTGAAAATCAAGCTGCTGAATTCCTGTTATATTCTTTATATAAGCCATTTCTTATTCCTCCTTTTTCTAATATGTTACAATTGACGCATATTACGAAACTTATTATAATGATCCGGTATGGACTTTACAATGGTATTGATTATTGTGTTACAGATTCATGGGAATCGTGACAGATTAGGGGAAAATAAAATGAATAAAATGAATTACAGAATTGCGCTGCAATCGAGAAAGATGTTGATGGATGGTTTAATTAAGCTTATGGAGACATATGATTTTTCTATGATTACCGTGACTCAGATTTGTCAGGAAGCGGGATTGTCGCGCAGAACTTTCTATCGATTATATAATACCAGGGAAGATGTTTTAGATGAATATATGAGTATGCTGGCAGAGGATTTTATTCATATGGTGGCCCACGTATCTCCTCATCACTATACTGAAGTTGCTGCTATTTATTTTGAATTCTGGAAACAGCATGGAAATTTTTTAAATCTGCTTAAAAAGAATAAAATGCTTGAAATAATTTACCGTTTATCAGGGGAAATAGCACCGGTTATCTTTCAAAAAGTGAAGCCTGATATGAAACTCGATGACTTGACACTTTCCTATTCTTTATCCTATAGTCTTGGAGGTTTAAATGGAATGCTGATCAGATGGGTGGAAGAGGGTATGAGGCTGTCATCGGAGCAGATAAAGTCAATTCTGGAGGGCACACTTCAAATTGCCGTGATTTAATTGGCAGATAAAAGACTTGATATTATCCAACGTTGGATATATAATTGATTTAACTTTACTGGTGAGGTGCTTTCGATGGTACAATTATTTATTCTTTTCTTTTTTAGTGTTAAGTCTGCACATGGCTATGAAATTCAAAGGTTTATTAGTCTGAACCGTATGTCTGAATGGAATAATATAAAATCCGGTTCGATCTACTATGCAATTAAAAAATTGGAAAAAGACGGCTACATCCGCATGATTGATAAACCGGAAGAAGGAGAAAAGAAAAAGCAGATATATGAAATAACGGAAAGAGGCAGAGACATACTTAAGAAACTGGCATTTAATGAGATGAGTAAACCTTTGCAGGGAGCAGCATCGGAAAAATTTCTTCTGTATCCCATTATTGCCAGCCTGCAAAAGGAAGAAATAATACAAGGTGTGGAAAAACATATCAGTGATTTAGAAGAGCAGAAGATTCGGATTAATGATTGGAGAAAAGAGAAGGAACAAAAAGCCTGTTCAATGGAAGTTATAACATTAGATTATATGATAACAACTGTAGACAGTCAGATAATCTGGCATAAAATGATGTTAGAAAATCTGGACAATATCATTCAGGATACAAATAAGATTGTAAAGCTGATTAAAGAAACAGATTTTATGAAATATGAATGATAAGTAATTAACCATGCACCAAAATGATAGATCGTTTTGGTGTAAAAAAATATGAATATATCCAATGTTGGATAGTAAGGAGTAAAATATGAATGTTTTGGTTATTTCGGGAAGTCCGAGAAAAAAAGACAGTTACCTCATATGCATGGAGATCAGAAATGAATTAAAGAAGTACGATTCTGAAATTGACTTTGAGTATTTACAATTGAGTGAGTCTTATATTGAGGAATGTAAGGGCTGTGGTATCTGTTTTCAAAAAAGTGAATTATTATGTCCCTGCAGAGAGGATGAGATTGGAATGATAAAAGAAAAGATGAAGAAAGCAGATGCAGTCATTATATCCAGCCCCGTTTATGCATATCAGGTTACTGGGCAGTTGAAAAAGTTTATTGATCGTTTGTCTTATCTATTTCACAGACAGGAACTATGCCAAAAACCTGTACTTATAGTGGTAACGACAGATGGCGGGGGGAGTAAACAGGTCTGCAGGTATTTGAAAATGACGGTATCCGGCTGGGCAATGGACCTGGTTGGTGATGTACAGATAATTTCACCGATGTATTTTGAAAACAGGGAACCAAAAGGGGTTTTCAAGTATAATAAGCGTACCTTTGAGAAAGGACAGAAGAAAATTAGAACCTTATCAAAAAAATTATATGAGAAAATGAGTCAACGCAATAAAAAAGCACCTACATATTATGATATAGTTCTATTTAACTGCCTGCGAAGTAAAATATATACATCAGATGCAGACCGTATGTATTGGAAAGAGAAGGGCTGGATTGATGCCCCTTACTTTTATGATGTGGATTTAAATCCGATAAAACGTGTTTTTGGAATGATAATGAAGCGGCTCATTGATACACTTGGGAAAAAAATATCTTCCAGAAGTTAGTCCACTCCTCCCATCTCTGTATTACGAAAGTTGAGATTTCGATATTTCAAAGGTGTCATGCCTGTTTTCTTATGGAAAATTTCTGTAAAATAGCTCTGATTTGGAAAAGCTAAAACAGAGGAGATTTCTGAAGGTGTATAGTCGGAATAAATCAGCATATTCCGGGCTGTCTCGATTTTCTTATCCTGAATATACTGGCTGACTGTCATACCGGCTTCTTTCTTAAAAAGACGGGATAAATAGGAAGGATTTAAATCTACAAGAGACGCAAGTGTCTCTATGGTGATCCGGGTATGCAGGTTGTCCAGGATGTAGTCAATGCATGCTGAAATATGCCTGGATGTAACTTTGTTTTTCCGCAGATTCTTCATACGTTTCGCATAGTCCAGGCACATGACAGGATGAAGCGCGGCAATATCCTCCCGTTTCGTACAGCCGTCAGCTTTTAGAATATAGAAATCACTGAGACCATAGGCGGTTGACAGTTCCATTCCTCCCTCCATACAATATCTGGCGACCATAGCGGCAGTAATAGCAAAATGGTATTTTATATTTTGAAGGGAATTGACAGAAAGAGTGCCAAGTCCTTTTTTGGATAAAAGAGACTCCTGGCAGAGCTCCTTTACTTTTGCGGTGTTGCCCGATTTTATTACTGAATAGAATTCCTGCTCAGGGGTATAAGGTGCCCGGATAAGATTGTTTTCTCTTCTCACAAATTCCTGAAAAGCAAGTTCCTTTTTAATATTCATTGTTGAGATCCTCTTTATGCGGTTATTTTCTTTTGATATTATATCATGAAAACAATATAAAAGAAAAGAAAACGATATCTTTTGCCAGTAATATCAGATAGTATAAAGCTATCAGAAAGGAAAGGCAGTGAGGCAGTATGAAACTGAAAAGAGGGCTTAATTTAGGGGGATATTTATCTCAGTGTACTCACAATATGCATCATTACAGTACATTTATCGGGAAATCGGATATTGAACAGATAGCAGCATGGGGGTTTGATCATATCCGGTTACCCATTGATTACGAGGTTTTGGAAGATAAGGAAGGCAATCGTATAGAAGAAGGGTATGAACTTGTCCGTTCTGTATGTGACTGCTGCAACGATAACAGACTGGATGTAATTCTTGATCTGCATAAGGCATATGGCTACGATTTTAATGATGCCGGAAACAGGCAGAAGAATGACTTGTTTCATAATCCATATTTGCAGGACCGTTTTGTCAGCCTGTGGAACAGCATTGCGGCAGAGTTTAAAAATCGTGATAACGTCTCCTTCGAATTGCTGAATGAGGTTGTAGAAAAGGAAAATGCATTGCTTTGGAATGATCTGATCGACAAAACGGTATCAGCAATACGGAAAATTGATTCATGTGTACCCATTATTTATGGAGGAATTCAGTGGAATAGTGCAAGTACATTAAAATTACTAAAAATACCAGAAGATAAGAATATTATCTTTACCTTTCACTTTTATGAGCCGCTTCTGTTTACCCATCAAAAGGCGCACTGGGTCAGACAGATGGACCCCCACAAGGATATTTTTTATCCCGAAAGTATGGATTATTACCGGTCACAGTCTGCCGTACTGGGAGAGCAGGGAGAGGCTGTCTTAAATTCAACGGCTGAAACTATGGGGAAACAATTCTTAGAGGAGATGGTAAAAGAAGCGGTTCTGGCAGCGGAGAAGGCAGGTACTCAGCTGTACTGCGGAGAATTCGGAGTGATTGATCAGGCACCGGTTTTGGATACGCTGGGGTGGTTTCGTGATGTACATGCTATATTTGAAAAATATCAGATCGGATGTTCCATATGGACTTATAAAGAGATGGATTTTGGACTGACTGGGAAACATTATGAGGAAATCAGGGAAGATCTGATTCAATTATGGACGAAATAACGCAAAATTATTTCTCAATCCTGGTCTTGACGAATCAAAAAAAGCATGATAATATTTGTTCAATTAAATATTTGCATTACAAAGAATTATAAAATAATTCGGAGTATAAGAAAAGGCTATGAAAAGAAAGAGTAGCATTTTCAATTCCAAACAGAAAGATGCCGGTTGATGAGAGGCTCATGGATAGAAAGTGTGAATACATCTTGGAGCTGCGCACCGAACCGATTTAAGAAGTAGGCTGCGACGGAGAGCACACCGTAATCAGGTGCAAGGGTATCGCCAGGGCCGTACCCGATGAGGTAGACAATGTGAGTTGTCTATAAACTTAAGGTGGTAACACGAGAGTAACTCTCGTCCTTTTGGAAACATGAGGACGGGAGTTTTTTTATTTGATTTAACTCAGCTCTTTGTTTTCTGGATTTCTTATAGAGCATGCAAATATTAATAATAATATTACAAGGAGAGTTTGAGTTATGTTAACACCAAAAGAACAGATGCGTATGATCTGCAAAGGGGTTCACCAGTGTGTGAATGAAGAGGAGCTGCTTGTCAGACTGGAAAAATCTTATAAGCAGGAAGAACCATTGATCATTAAGTTAGGACTTGATCCATCCGCACCGGATATTCATCTGGGGCACGCTGTAGTTTTAAGAAAGATCAGGCAGATGCAGGAGCTGGGACATCAGGCAGTTATTATCATCGGGGACTTTACAGGGAAAATAGGGGATCCGACGGGGAAATCAAAAGGCAGAGTGGCATTAACTAATGAGAAAGTGAAGGAAAATGCACTGACTTATTGTGAACAAATATTTAAAATACTGGATAAAGAGAAAACAATGGTAAGATTTAACAGTGAGTGGCTTTCAAAGCTGAATTTTGAAGATGTCATCAAACTGGCTGCGACGTCAACGGTTGCGAGAATGCTGGAACGGGATGATTTTCAAAACCGTTATAAGAATGGTGTTCCTATCGGTATCCATGAATTTTTTTACCCACTCATGCAGGCTTATGATTCTGTGGAAATAAAAGCAGATATTGAATTAGGAGGGACAGATCAGACCTTTAACATTCTGATGGCGCGCACATTACAGAAATCAATGGGGATCGAACAGCAAATTGCTTTATTTATGCCAATTCTGGAAGGACTGGATGGTGTGGAGAAAATGAGCAAAAGCTTAGGAAACTATATCGGGGTAAGTGAGCCGGCAGAAGTTATGTTTAAGAAGGTGATGGAAGTACCGGATGATTTGATAATCAGATATTATGAGCTGGCAACAGATGAACATCCGGATGAAATTGACAGGGTAAAAACGGAATTATCAAATGGAGCCAATCCGCGGGATATTAAGTTCCAATTAGCAAAAATTATTACAGGGCTTTACCACGAGGAGGAAGAGGTGCAAAGTGCCATTTCTTACTATGATATGGCGTTCAGTAAAAAAGCAATTCCAGATAATATCCCCATATTGCTTTTGGATCTGGAGAAAGATACGGTAAATGACAGTATTCCCGGTCTGATTGAACTGGGATATATTAAAAGCAAAAGTGAATTTATCCGACTGATCAGACAAGGTGGAATTCAGATCAATGGTGAGAAAATGAATGAAGATGAAATAAACAATGTCCTGTTTAACGGAGATGTCATGAAGATTGGCAAAAAAAGATTTGTAAAAATTAATAAGTAATTTTATAAGCAGACCTCCCGCCAGATTTTTGCGGGAGGTTTGAAAGTATAGATTGACGTTGCTGAAAAAATGTGCTATCTTATTTGTAATTGGAAGTGTTATTACCAAAATAACCCATTAGCGGACCTGAAAGGAGAATGTGATATGTCAGATGTATTATTTGTAAAAGAGGTAATGAATGAATAACTGAATATTGGGCATATGACAATTATGTTTAATATGCCGCCTGTAGACTCTTATATATCGCTTAACTCTGTTAAACACACGATAAGATGTGTTTTTTTTGTGCCTTTTTTTGGAAAGCCAACCGCAGTGACAGCCATAAGGGCTATTACCGCGGCATTTTTATGCCCTTTTTTAACCGTTGGCAATTTCATATGCCAACGAAAAACTGGAAGAGAGGTTGCTTTTTGAAAGAAAGAATGAAAGGTTTTATAACCGCGGTTCACAGGGAACGTTATGAAGTAAAAGTAAATGGGGAAGATTTGTATGCCAGATTAAAAGCGGGAATATATTTTATCGATCAATGCGAGGAAGAATTCCCAACCATTGGTGACAATGTGGAATTGGAGTATAACCCCCTGGGTGACTGTCTGATTATAAAGACACTGGAACGGAAATCTGCATTTTCCAGGAAAGATCCGGATGTGGGAATGGGGGAGCAGATTATCGCAGCAAATTTTGATTACGTGTTTATTTTAATGTCTCTGAACTATGATTTTAATTTAAAACGACTGGAGCGTTATTTGACCGCCTCGTGGCAAAGCGGTGGGCAGCCGGTTATTGTCCTCACAAAAGCAGACATTGCAGAAGAAACGGAAGAAAAACTGGAACTTGTAAAACAGATTGCTATGGGTACGGATATCTGCATGGTCAGTGCAGTGACAGGTGAAGGCATGGAGCAGCTAAAGCACTATCTGGAGCCTGATAAGACTACTGTATTCCTGGGATCATCTGGAGTGGGGAAGTCCACATTCACCAATTATCTGCTGGGAAGAGAGCTTATGAAAACTGGAGAAATCAGAGAAGATGATTCAAAAGGACATCATACAACTACCCACCGTCAGCTGTTTGTATTGGATAATGGGTCCAGGATTATTGATACACCGGGGATGAGGGAACTGGGAATGTGGATTGTGGACGACGGCATGGATTTCAGCTTTTCTGACATCAATGATTTAATTATGCAGTGCAGATTCAGTAACTGTACCCATAACGGGGAACCGGGGTGTGCAGTTGCTCAGGCAATGGAAGACGGTACATTGACAGAGAAAAGGTGGAAAAACTACCGGAAGATCCAAAAGGAGTCTAAGTTTCAGGCGGCAAAAGAAAGCAGGCAGCAGGCTGTTGTAAAAAAGAAGAGTAACAAAAAAAGGCAGGAGCATTATTCAAAAATGAATGAAACAGGGGGAGAATGGTAAATGAAGATTGTTAAGGCAGAAGAAGTACATGTGGAAGAAGCGCTGAAGTTAGCAACAGATGAATACAAAAGTGAGTGCAGGCAGATAAAACAATTGCCGGAGATTGACGTTACAAACCAGCTTAGAGAGTTGATTACCGGTTTATTCCGGAATAACTATGGAGTCGTTGCAATGATCGAGGGGGAAATGGCTGGATATCTTGCATTTACAGAACCCATCGAGGGATTCTTCGGAATATGCAGGGGCGCCTGTTCTCCGTTGGGCGGAAGTGCCTTTTCCGGTAATGACAGAGGAAAACTCTGCTCAAAGCTGCTGTCAGCAGCAATGGAACAATTGATGAAAGAAGCCCAGGTTACCAGTTTTGCTCTTAGCCGGTATGCTAATGATCCCTTCGTAGACCGGTCACTGGTATTAAATGGTTTCGGAATCCGGTGCAGCGATGCGGTTATGAGTTTGAATGAGTTTAAAATAAGAGAAACATCTCAGGATGATATTACTTTTACAGAGCTTATTGATGACGAAAAGAGACGTATTCTTGATTTAAGATATGGATTAGTAAAGCATTTGCTGGATTCACCGGTTTTCTATCCGACTGATATCCGCCAATATATGATGCGGTTTCCCGGAGAAAAAACGCGCGTATTTGCAGCATTAAAGGAGGATGAAGTGATTGGCTTTTTGGCAATACAGGATGAAGGAGAGAATTTTATCAGTGAAACTAATTCGATGATAAACATCTGCGGTGCATTTGTGAAAGAAGAATATCGGGGTAAGCATGTGGCGGATGATATGCTGTCTTATGTCTGCGATGTGTGTAAGAGGGAAGGGTTTCAATATCTTGGTGTGGATTGTGAGACCTTAAATCCTACTGCACTCCGCTTTTGGGGGAAATATTTTAAAAACTACACTTACAGTTATCACCGGAGGATTGATGAACGGGTCATCGGATATGAAGCATATTTGAAAAAAGAGTGGATATCTCATATTTAAAATAGTACAATAGTGGATAAAGCAGGCAGATAAAGCAGAAACAGGGGGAGTTTTATAATGATTTATTTATCACAATTTTCTTTTCCTGATATAGAAGTGGAATATAGCTTCACAATGGGAGAGAAACGAACTTGCTATGATACCTTTTATCCATTTCAGATTTTGTCAAAGAATCATTTGACAAGGCTGGATTTTGAGCCGGTTACGATTTTATATGGGGGCAATGGGTCGGGTAAGACAACCGCTTTAAATGTGATTGCAGAGAAGCTTTGCCTTACCCGTGAAGCCCTTTATAACCGGTCCAATTTTTTCAGAGACTACACGGATCTGTGTTCTTATGAAGTGGAAGAGCCGGTTACAAGAGACAGCCGGATTATAACCAGTGACGATGTCTTTGATTTCATGCTTAATATCAGGTCTTTGAATGAGGGGATCCATCAAAAGCGGGAAGAACTGTTTGATGAATACTTAGATTCAAAGTATTCCAGTTTTCAGATGAGATCTTTGGATGACTATGATCAGCTAAAGAAGGTTAACATGTCCCGCAGTAGTACCCAGTCCCGATACATCAGAAAGAACCTGATGGGGAACGTAAGGGAACACTCCAATGGGGAGAGCGCATATCTGTTTTTTTGTGAAAAGATTAAGGAAAATGGATTGTATTTACTGGACGAGCCGGAGAACAGTTTATCGCCGGGTCGGCAGCAGGAATTATTGAAATTTTTAGAAGATTCTGCACGGTTCTTTCATTGCCAGTTTGTTATAGCAACTCATTCCCCGTTTCTGCTGTCTATGAAGGGGGCAAAAATTTACGATATGGATGAGGATCCGGTTGATATAAAAAATTGGACAGAGCTTTCCAATGTGCAGGCTTATTATCAATTTTTTAAAAAGTATGAAAAAGAGTTTCAATAAGTGACAAATCACATGAAAAATATATTGGAGAGGATAGTTATGAATATATCATATAGGAAAGCACAAAAAGAAGATGCTGATTTATTAATTCAGATTTATAATGCAGCATTCTACGACGATTACATCAGGTATGGAGAATGTCCCGCTTACGGAAGGACCAGGGAACGTATGGAGGAATCCCTGAAAAAGTATCCTAAGGATATTATTTACTATGATGATATTGCTGTTGGTGTCATATCCGTAGAAGATAAGGGAAACGGAGAATATTATCTTGGCTGTCTTTGTATTATTCCTCCATACCAGGGAAAGGGGCTTGGTACTCAGGCAATTGATTATTTGCTGGGCAGTCATCCGGACTGGAATAAGATTACCTTAATTACACCGATAGATAAAGAAGAAAATGTTAGTTTCTATACAAAAAAATGCGGATTTAAAATTGATGGAAGTCAGATTGATGGAAACGTCCGGCTTGCACACTTTGTTATGGAGCGGACATAAAAAAGGAGATGGAACCATGTATGTTTATTTAATGAAAAACGAAAAACCTCTCAATGAAGAACTTATTAAGAGGCACGTAGAGCATTTGAAAAATCTGAAAAGCCAGGGGAAACTTGTACTTTGCGGACCGTTCACCGACTATCCGGGAGGAATGGTTGTTTTCCTGGCTAAGAATATGGAAGAAGCCACTGATATTGCGAAGGCAGATCCGTTTATTTCATCAGGGTGCAAGACATTCGAGATCAGAACATTGGAGCATGCAAATGAGGAAAATAATTATCTTTTAGAAGTATAAAAAGAGATGAAAAAATCAGGCAGACAGCATATTTTGCTGCCTGCTATTTCTGGCATCTGCAGTAGTGTGAATTTTACGCGGTTTACATAAAATCAATCAGAAATTTTCTGCGGTTTGGAGAGCGTAGTGTGCGTAAGGCCCGTGCTTCAATCTGCCTTATTCGTTCTCTGGTCACACCGATATGATTTCCCACTTCTTCCAGAGTATGGGGCATATATCCATTTAGACCAAATCTCATATTCATGACCATTTGCTCTCTCGGTTTTAACGATAACAATTGTTTATTAATTTCTTCTTTAAGCATAACATCGACCACACTTTCTTCAGGAGATAATATGGTTTTGTCTTCAATAAAATCACTTAAAAAGCTTGCATTATCGTCACCTATGGGAGTATCCAGTGAAATTGTTGATGCAGAATCTACCATAATCCGTTCTATTCTTTCCACAGAGAATCCTGTGATATCCGATACGTCCTGAGTTGTAAAGGAGTCCTGTTCCTGGTTCAGCTGACGCAGGGTACTATTTAACATGTTTACATCTTCTCTGTAATGAACTGGTAATCGGATTGTGCGGTCCTGCTCTGCAATTCCCCGGGTGACGGCCTGGCGAATCCACCATGTAGCGTAGGTGGAGAAACGGTATCCCAGTGTATAATCATACCGCTCAACAGCTTTCATGAGGCCAATATTTCCTTCCTGAATGAGGTCAAGCAGGGTTAGCGACTGAACATATGATTCATGCTTTTTTGCAATACTGACCACAAGCCTGAGATTCGAACAAATGAGTCTGTTTTTTGCTTTCTTGTTGCCTTGGGCGGAGAGCTGTGCAAGCTGGTATTCTTCCTCCTGGGTTAGTAAAGGTGCTTCCCCTGCCTGTAATAAATACATTTTTATGGGATCGTCTATATTTAAATCAAGTTGTTTTTCTAAAACCGCTGCATCCACATTCTGCTGTTTCATTTCTGACATTTGGTCCTCCTGTATTCATGATAGTTCCTGTACGTATCCGCTGCCTGCACCTCTTTTAATAAATAAAACACAGAGCCTCTCATGTCTTATTGCAATTTGACAATCAAGGCTCTTTTTGGAAGCACCCTTATTTTATGTATCGTTATTCAGCCGGCTGCTCCGCATCCGGTGCAGCCGCATATCTCTTTTCTGTAATTCTTAAAACAATGCTGTCTGTTTCTACCTGCAGATCAATGCGGTCACTTAAGAATTCGGGAATATCCCCCACTGTTATGATTGTTCCAACAGGCTTTCCCTCCAAATCTACAGTAACAGTATCAATCATATCTTCCGGCAAAGAAGCATATGGGATTTCCATCAGCATCTTATCCAGTACCCCGGTAACAAATTCGGCATTTTCTAAAATGACGTGTGCCAGGCTGTTTACCTTTGTCTTTGGGTCCAATGCCTGGAAATCAATATACTCAATTTTACTATCTGCGAAACATCTGCGGCTGTCCTTAATTTGTGTTATGATTGTCTGATCCTCTAATTTAAGCTGAATCTTGCTCCCCAGCCGTAGTTTACGAAGTAGTTTTTCAGCAGACTTCTCTTCCATTTGAATCGATATGGAATTAGGAAGGCTGCCTCCAAAAATGCAGCAAGGCACAATGCCTTTTCTCCGCAATTGTTTTGCCTTTAATTGTTCATTACGTTTTTCTACTGTAATAGTATCCATTGTGATCCTCCTCGTGAATTTTTTTGAATAAATTTGGCTGCTATTGAAAAAAGAAGGGCTTTCATGGTTTCATTATAGAATGAAACCAACAAAAGCCCTTCTTCAATAGACGGTTCTTTTTTATTCAAGTAATATAAGTATATCACATATGCCAGAGAAAAGCAA